>NZ_SSHN01000002.1:0-497981 GCF_004804295.1 Vibrio sp. H11
GAATACGCACGTAACGCGATGCGTATGGCGGCGCTGATGAAGATTCAGAACATCCAGGTCTACACTCACGACTCCATCGGTCTGGGTGAAGATGGCCCGACTCACCAACCGGTCGAGCAAGTAGCGTCACTGCGTCTGACACCAAACATGAGCACGTGGCGTCCATGTGACCAGGTCGAATCTGCGGTCGCGTGGAAACTGGCTATCGAGCGTAAAGATGCGCCATCGGCGCTGATCTTCTCGCGTCAGAACCTGGCTCAGCAAGCGCGCAGCGCGCAGCAAGTGGCGGACATCGCCAAAGGCGGTTATATCCTGCAAGATTGTGCCGGCAAACCTGAGCTGATCCTGATCGCGACCGGCTCTGAAGTAGAACTGACCGTACAAGCCGCAGCGCAACTGACGGCAGCCGGTAAGCAGGTTCGCGTGGTGTCTATGCCATCGACTGATACTTTCGACAAGCAGGATGCGGCTTACCGTGAAGCGGTACTGCCATCAGACGTCACGGCACGTATCGCGGTTGAAGCGGGCATCGCAGACTTCTGGTACAAGTACGTCGGCTTTGGCGGTCGTATCATCGGTATGACTACTTTCGGTGAATCTGCACCAGCGGGCGAGCTGTTCAAGATGTTCGGCTTCACGGCGGAAAACGTGGTCAATACGGCGAACGAACTGCTGGCGTAAGCCGGGGTTAATACGCAATCAAACCCAAGGCCCTGCTCACTGAGCAGGGCCTTTTTCGTTTAAGGCATGCTAAGCGACATGCTTATTTCCACTCATCGGGGCAGGCAGCGCGCAGCGCATCAATAAACAGGCGCAGCCGCAACGGATGGCGTCCGGTCGGGTAGTAGCAGTTGATATTGGAAGGGGCGGCTGACCACTGCGGCAGACAGACCGCGATACTGCCCGGATGATGCTTTTCATAGCTTTGTGCCACCCAGTTGGGTAGCAGGCCGATACCGCGTCCCTTGGCAATGGTATCGATCTGCATGTAGAGACTGTCGCACTGCAGGCGGCTCTCTTTGGCCGGCAGCACATAATCGCCCAGTTGCGGGTGGGTCAGCGTCAGCGCTTCGTGGCGCAGCGCGACCAGGTCAATCCAGGCGTGCTGCGTCAGATCGCGCGGATGGCCGGGCTGGCGATGCTGCTCAAGATAAGCAGGGGAGGCATAGACGGCGCAGCGCCACTCTCCGAGCAGTTCGCGCCGGTAGCCAGCCGGACCGATATCGCCGATCCAGATAATCAAATCCGGTTCCAGCGCCTGTTCACCATGCTGAAACTGACTGTAGAGACGCACACGCAGCTGCGGATGTTGCAGCATAAATTCATCCAGTACCCGGCTCATCCAGCCGCGGGTCAGGTTAGGATGAACGACCAGGGTCATTTCACCGCTGACCTCATGGTTGAGCTCGTGCAGGGCTTCCTGACTTTTATTGGCCAGATCGAGCAACTGCTCAGAGTAGGTGGCAAATACTTCGCCGGCTTTGGTCAGCGCCAGGCGGTTGCCCTGGCGTGTGACCAGAGCCTGGCCTAAGTCTTCTTCTAACTGAGTCAGACGGCGGCTGAGCGTGGATTTAGGCTGGTTGAGGGCTTTGGCCGCTCCGGTCAGGCTTTTGTGTTGGCAGAGCGCATGGAAGGCGCGCACTGCACTGAGATCCTGCATTTTTCTTTCCTCTTCGGGCCGAGGTGACAACAAAAATTAGGCTTTGTTCCATAACTGGGCCTAAGTATTCCACATCTTGCCCTATTCATGCACTCCTTTTTGTGAATAATTCTCATCTTGATTTTGATAATTATTTTCATTTAAAGCAGAAAGGAGTGTCAGATGTACACATGGACGCCATCTAGAGTCTCATTAGCAGTATCCCTCGGCCTGGTTTGTCAATTCCCGGCTCTGGCCAATGAGGCGCAAGATCAGGCTCACGAAACTGTGGTGGTCACCGCCTCGGGCTTTGAGCAGAATATTACCCGTGCCCCGGCAACCATCTCGGTGATCACCGCTGAAGATATCGAAAAAAAGTCCTACACCGACATCACTGATGTGTTAAAAAATATTTCCGGGGTGCAAGTCTCCGGTGGTGGTGTAGAGCAGTCGATCATGATTCGCGGTATGTCATCTGATTACACCTTGTTCCTGATTGACGGCCGTCCGGTACAAGGCAACGATGCCTTTGGCCTTAATGGCACCCAGGCTGGTACGCCGATTAACTTTTTGCCTCCTGTTTCGCAAATCGAGCGTATCGAAGTCATCCGTGGTCCGGCGTCATCCTTGTACGGCTCGGATGCGATGGGCGGCGTGATTAACGTGATCACCAAGAAAGTCGGCAATGAGTGGAGCGGCAGCATCACCACGGAATACAACCTGGCCGACAGCTCGAACAAAGTGAATGAAGATTCCACCCAGACCAGCGTGGCGCTCAATGCGCCGTTGATCGATGATACGCTCTCACTGCAGTTCACCGGTTCTTACCTCAATCAGGACGAAAGCCACTTTATCGGCAGCGATGACAGTGAAGCGTCCGATCCGGAATACAAACGCCGCAACTTCAGCACTAAGCTCAACTGGAGCGTGAATGAGCAAAACAACCTGACATTCGGCTACAGCCGTGCCGAGCAGGAGCGCACCCATAACCCGGGCGTGAGTATTGCGAAAACCGTCACCAACCGCGACGGCAGCATCAGTGATGCGGAGCAGAGCTACAGCAAATCCATCCGTGACACCTATTTCCTAGAGCATGAAGGTCACTATGATCGCATGCGCGTTAAATCTTACGTCAACTACGACCACTCCGAGAACCCGTCGCGGGTGAACGAAAATACCGGTAACGGTATCGACTTCGATGTGCTGACCCTGAACTCACAAGCCAACTGGTTCTGGGACGCCAATACCCTGACGGTCGGCGCGACCTACAAAAACGAAAAACTGGAAGATGGTGCGACCAATGGCTTGTCTGAGCCTGTGGTCGCCGACGCCGATGCCATCAACACCATGGAACGTTACCAGTACTCGATTTTTGCCGAAAATGAATGGCTGCCGATGGATGACTGGTCAATTGTGCTGAGCGGCCGTTTTGATGACAACGAAGCGTTTGGTAACCACTTCAGCCCGAAAGTGTACACCGTCTACGGCCTGACCGATGCCTGGGTGGTTAAAGGCGGGGTGACTTCCGGCTACAAAGCGCCGAGCCTGCGCCAGAGCGCAACCGATTTTGGTGCCACCTCGCGCGGTGGTGTGATCATCGGTAACCCGGATCTTAAACCGGAAACCAGTATCAACTATGAAATCGGCCTTGGCTTTGACGACAGCTATGATTCGGGTATCTCCGCCACGCTGACCGCGTATCTGACCGAGTTTGAAGACAAGATCAACCGCACCGGCCGTATCTGTGAAGCCAACGTCGAGTGTAACTACGGCGGCACTGTCTATCCGGCGCACCAATACGGTTATACCGCCTACGAAAACATCGCTAAAGCGGAAATGTCCGGTATTGAAGCGACCATGGATTACCAGATCAACGAAGATGTGCTGCTGCGCCAGTCGTACACCTTTACCAAAACCGAGCAGAAGAGCGGTGAGTACAAAGGTGAGCCGCTCAATGATGTGGCGAAACACATGTACAACGCGTCAGTGGAATGGCAGGCAACGGAGAAACTGCTGCTCTGGACTCAAGGTAACTACCGCAGCAAAACCACCGGTCGCTGGCAGACCGGCACCAGCGGCAGCTCAAGCAACGGCCTCAAGATCCCGGGCTATACCCTGTTTGACCTCGGTCTGGTGTACAAAATCAAACAAGACATCAGCCTGAAAGCAGGCGTGTACAACGCGTTTAACAAAGAGATCAACCCGGAGAAAGACGAGAACTACCGTTACATCCTCGATGGTCGTAAGTACAACCTGGCGCTGACCATGCGCTTCTAAGTTGACAGAGTAAAGGCGGGAGGCCCGGAGAATAAAATACCGGCCTTCCGCTTTATCGTGAGCAAACCTGACTATATAAGAGAACAGCAATGAAAATATTGGCAGTTGGCCTGGCGGTTGTCGCCAGCGTATTGAGTTTTATCCAGCCTGCGCTGGCGTTTCCGCTGACCGTGCAGCACAAGCAGGGCACGACGACCGTTGAGCAGGCACCGCAGCGTGTGGCTGTGTTTGACCTGGCAACCCTGGATACCATGAATGCCCTGGGTGTCAGCGCCGCGGGCGTGCCGGACACTTTTATGCCGCAATACCTTAGCCACTACTCAGGAGACGACGTCACTAAAATCGGCGATCTGTTCAAGCCCGATTACGATGCGCTGAAACAGCTGCAGCCGGACTTAATCATCGTTGCCGGCCGTTCGTCACGTGCTTACGAGGAGCTGAGCAAACTGGCGCCGACACTGGATCTGAGCATTGATGCTGGCCACTTCGTGCAAGGCATGCAGCATAATCTGGCACTGCTCGGCACCCTGTTCAACCAGCAGGAAAAAGCGCAGCAACTGAGTGTCGAATTCAATAACAAACTGCACAGCCTGCATGCGCAAGCGGCCAAACAAGGCCCGGCACTGGTGCTGTTTACCATTAACGGCCACGTGATGTTGCATGCTCCGGGTGAGCGTTTTGGTATGCTGTATGACCTGACCGGCCTCAAATCTGTGGTACCGGCCGTGGAAGCGGCAGAGCCGAAACCACGTGCCAAACCAGGCTCAGAAGAAGCCAAGCAGCAACAGGCTGAGCGTCAGCAGCGTCTGGATGCGGCCCTGGCTGAAAACCCTAGCTGGCTGTTTGTGCTGGATCGCGGCGCGGCGACCGGTGGTGAAGGTAAAGCGGTGGAAACTCTGTCAGCAATGGACAAGATCACCGCGACGACGGCATGGCAAAAAGAGCAGGTTTACTACCTCAACCCGAAAGAGTGGTACCTGGCCCTGGGCGGCTATCAGAGTGTAGTCAAAACCCTCAACGATCTGAGCAGTCGTTTTGAGCAGTAAGCCTGCCTGATTAAGATTGAACACTGTCCTGTTTCAAGCCCGGCCATGGTGCCGGGCTTCTTTATACGCCGAAATCAGGCATAGAGCGGCTTAATTAATCACTGGGTGTACAGTAAACCAACCCGGCTGGGAGCGGTTTCACTCCAAAACAAGCAGAAAAGATAGCCGCTGGCGGCGGATTTTTGGTGAATCAACGGACGTTTCTCGCTACCATCACAGCACAAGGAATAAGGGATAGTGAACCGATGTTAAAAGTGGCGATCAACGGATTCGGACGCATTGGCCGTAACGTGCTGCGGGCTGTGTACGAAAGTGGCAAAAACCAACACATTAAAGTGGTGGCGGTGAATGAGCTTGCCAAGCCCGAAGCCATGGCGCACCTGTTGCAATATGACACCAGTCATGGCCGGTTTGGTAAAAAAATCAGCCACGATCAGGAACACATGTATATTCATCATGACAACGGCGACTTTGACCGGGTGCGTATTCTGCATCTGGCTGAAATACCGCTGCTGCCGTGGCGCGATCTTGATGTCGACATCGTGCTCGATTGTACCGGCGTGTACGGATCGCGTGCCGATGGACTGCAACATATTGAGGCCGGCGCCGGCAAGGTGCTGTTTTCCCATCCTGGTGCAGCGGACATCGATAACACCATCATCTATGGTGTGAACCACGATACCCTGAGCGCTGATCAGCACATCGTTTCCAACGGTTCCTGTACCACCAACTGCATCGTACCGATCATCAAGGTCCTCGACGATGCGTTCGGCATTGACTCCGGCACCATCACCACCATTCACTCATCAATGAATGATCAGCAGGTCATCGATGCTTATCACAGTGACCTGCGCCGTACCCGTGCGGCCAGCCAGTCGATCATTCCGGTCGATACCAAACTGCACAAAGGGATCGAACGGATATTTCCGAAATTTTCCAACAAATTTGAAGCCATTTCGGTGCGCGTACCGACCGTAAATGTGACCGCGATGGATTTAAGCGTTACCTTGAACACAAATGTGAAAGTTAATGACGTAAATCAAACCATAGTACAGGCGTCTCAGTGTACATTAAGCAACATTGTTGACTATACTGAAGCGCCGCTCGTTTCCATCGATTTTAACCATGATCCGCACAGTGCGATTGTGGACGGAACCCAGACACGGGTAAGTAACGGGCAACTGGTCAAAATGCTGGTCTGGTGCGACAACGAATGGGGATTTGCTAACCGTATGCTCGATACTGCGTTAGCGATGCAGGCCGCGCAATAGCGCTTTAGCCTGGTGAGGCGGTTGCCCCCGAATGGGGAGAGCGCTGCCCCTGATTGGGGAAAAATATTTATTTTTAGCATTGAAATAAATATCATGATCCCCATATCCTAAGTAATTTGAACATTGACTAAGTAGTTTGAAAATTGACTAACTTAGTTTAAAAATTGACTAAGCAATTTAAGAATTGACAGGTTCGGCAGGATCGCCGAACTGACGAAAACTTTATTTTCTTTGAATATTTGAGAGGACAAACCATGTCTGTAATCAAGATGACTGACCTGGATCTGGCAGGTAAACGCGTATTTATCCGTGCTGACCTGAACGTACCAGTAAAAGATGGCAAAGTGACTTCTGATGCACGTATCCTGGCATCACTACCAACGATCAAGCACTGCCTGGAAGCTGGCGCGAAAGTAATGGTGACATCTCACCTGGGTCGTCCTACTGAAGGCGAATACGCAGAAGAGTTCTCTCTACAGCCTGTTGTGAACTACCTGAACGACGCGCTGGACTGCGAAGTGAAACTGGCGAAAGAGTACCTGGAAGGTCTGGAACTGAACGCTGGTGAACTGGTTGTTCTGGAAAACGTTCGTTTCAACAAAGGCGAAAAGAAAAACGAAGAAGAGCTGTCTAAGAAATACGCAGCACTGTGTGACGTATTCGTAATGGACGCGTTCGGTACCGCGCACCGTGCACAAGCTTCAACTCACGGCGTGGGTATGTTTGCACCGATCGCATGTGCAGGTCCTTTGCTGGCGAACGAACTGGATGCACTGGGTAAAGCCATGGACAACCCGGCTCGCCCAATGGTTGCTATCGTTGGCGGCTCTAAAGTCTCGACCAAACTGACGGTACTTGAATCACTGTCGAAAATCGCTGACCAACTGGTTGTTGGCGGTGGTATCGCCAACACCTTCATCGCAGCAGCAGGCCACAACGTAGGTAAGTCTCTGTACGAAGCTGACCTGGTTGACACGGCTAAGAAACTGATGGACGAGTGTGCCATTCCGGTTGCGACTGACGTGGCGTGTGCCAAAGCCTTCGACGAAAACGCAGAAGCGGAAATCAAAAACGTGGCTGACGTTCAGGACGACGACATGATCTTCGACCTGGGCCCGGATTCAACGGCGCAACTGGCTGAAATCCTGAAAAACGCGAAAACTATCCTGTGGAACGGCCCGGTAGGCGTATTCGAGTTCAAGAACTTCGAAGCCGGTACCCGTGGCATTTCAGAAGCGATTGCAGCGTCTGAAGGCTTCTCTGTTGCCGGTGGTGGTGACACACTGGCTGCGATCGACAAGTTCGGCATCAAAGCAGACGTTTCATACATCTCAACCGGCGGCGGCGCTTTCCTTGAGTTTGTAGAAGGTAAAGTTCTGCCTGCAGTTGAAATGCTGGAAGCACGCGCTAAAGCGTAACTGATTGATAGAAAGCGGGAGTGATTTCCCGCTTTCTTGTTTGCTGCACCGGCCGGTTTCTTCTGCTAGAATAGCGCCAGTTGTAAGCAAGCTTTTACAAGAATGTAAACTTACCGTTTTTAATTAAAACGACAAAAATAGGATTATATCCATGTCTAAGATCTTCGATTTCGTTAAACCAGGTGTGATCTCTGGCGACGACGTTCAGAAAGTATTTGAAATTGCTAAAGCAAACCAATTTGCTCTGCCAGCAGTAAACTGTATCGGTTCTGATTCTGTAAACGCAGTACTGGAAGCAGCAGCGAAAGTTAAATCTCCGGTTATCGTGCAGTTCTCTAACGGCGGCGCGGGTTTCTTTGCTGGTAAAGGTCTGAAACTTGAAGGTCAGCAAACTCAAATCCTGGGTGCGATCGCGGGTGCAAAACACGTTCACACTGTTGCGGAATCTTACGGCGTGCCTGTCATCCTGCACACTGACCACGCAGCGAAAAAACTGCTGCCATGGATCGACGGTCTGCTGGACGCGGGTGAAAAACACTTCGCAGAAACCGGTAAGCCACTGTTCTCTTCTCACATGATCGACCTGTCTGAAGAGTCTCTGGAAGAAAACATCGAGATCTCAGCGAAATACCTTGAGCGCATGGCGAAAATGAACATGACTCTGGAAATCGAACTGGGTTGTACCGGTGGTGAAGAAGACGGCGTTGATAACTCTGACATGGACGCATCTGAGCTGTACACTTCTCCGGAAGACGTGGCATACGCTTACGAAAAACTGAGCGCAATCAGCCACCGTTTCACTATCGCGGCCTCTTTCGGTAACGTACACGGCGTTTACAAACCAGGTAACGTAGTACTGACTCCAACTATCCTGCGTGATTCTCAAAAATACGTTTCTGAGAAATTCAACCTGCCAGAAAACTCACTGAACTTCGTATTCCACGGTGGTTCAGGTTCTTCTCTGGAAGAAATCCGCGAATCTATCGGCTACGGTGTTATCAAAATGAACATCGATACTGATACTCAGTGGGCATGTTGGGATGGTATCCGTGAATACGAAGCGGCTAACCACGATTACCTGCAAGGTCAAATCGGTAACCCGACTGGTGAAGATGCACCAAACAAGAAATACTACGATCCACGCGTATGGCTGCGTGCTGGTCAAGCTTCAATGGTAACTCGCCTGGAGCAAGCATTCTCTGACCTGAACTCAGTTGACGTACTGTAATCTGGCATTGATGTGATTCGCAAACCCGCTCATCGAGCGGGTTTTTTTGTATCTGCCGCAAACAAATCAGTGCCTGAGTTGGCAACGCCGGTATTTATTGCATACGCTGTAACAGGCACGATGCTCACCTCATAACCTTTTGCTTTGTAAGCCTTTAAACTTACTGTGTCAATTTAATGCAAATTGTCGCAGATAAGCTGTGCCAAACGAATAATTAACCAAAATCTGATGTCAGCACGGCGCATATTATGTGTATGATAGTCAGTGGTTTATATAGAAATACATAATGATTACTCTAGAGGATAAACACTATGGCTGGTGAATCGAGCAGTGTAGACATACCAATTGTCGATAGTCTGGGTCAGGTCAATACCTGGCTGACCAATAACTCGGATCTGTTGATCCAATACGGCGTGAATATTATCTCTGCGCTGCTGATCTTGTTTATCGGTAATATCATCGTCAAGGTGATTGCCGGCAGCGTGTCCAAAGTACTGCAGAAGAAACAGATGGACAAAGCCGTGGTGCAGTTCATCTACGGTCTGGTGCGTTACCTGCTGTTTGTCATCGTATTGATTGCGGCGCTGGGCCGCATCGGCGTGCAGACGGCATCTGTGGTCGCGGTTATCGGTGCGGCCGGTCTGGCAATTGGCCTGGCTCTGCAAGGCTCGCTGTCTAACTTCGCCGCTGGTGTACTGATCGTGGCATTCCGTCCGTTCAAATCCGGTGACTACGTCGAAGTGGCAGGCGTGGCCGGTTCAGTGGATTCTATCCATATTTTCCAGACCATTCTGAAAACGCCGGATAACAAGATGATCGTACTGCCGAACTCATCTGTGATTGGCGACTCGATTGTCAACTACTCACGCTACGACACCCGCCGGGTGGATATGCTGATTGGCGTATCGTACAAAGCGGATCTGAAAAAGACCAAAGAAGTGCTGCGTAAAGTGGTGGAAAGTGACCCGCGCGTACTGAAAGATCCGGCGGTCAATATTGCCGTGCATACGCTGGCAGATTCATCGGTCAACCTGATTGTGCGCCCTTGGGTGAACAGTGCCGATTACTGGCCGGTCTACTGGGATCTGACTCAGGCAATTAAAGAAGCGCTGGATGAAAACGGTATCGAGATCCCATTCCCGCAAATGGATGTGCATCTCAACAAGCTGGACTAATTATTCATTCAGCTCGTTATTTATTAGGACCAACTTGGTTCACTAAGAAAAAACGGAGGCTTCAGCCTCCGTTTTTACGTTATGTGCTTGGCACTTTTTCTATGCTTGGCGCTTATTCTATGCCGCAGTGCCGGATTAAACCGGCCACTGCAGGTTATGGCCGAGCGTAAAGGCGATGAGAAACATCACTGCGGCCACCACCAGATCGATGATCTTTTTCACCTTAGGTTTGGACAGCGTTGGGGCCAGTTTTGCCGCGCCGATGGAGAGTGAATAGAACCACACGAACGAGGCCAGTATGGTACCGATGGCAAAGGAAAGCCGGTCGCTGCCTTCAAACTGGCCGCCAATCGATCCCAGAATCACAATCGTATCCAGATACAGGTGCGGGTTGAGCACGGTCACGGCCAGGGTGCCAAGAATCACCGCCCGGCGACCGCGCAGCATCGCCTGCTTATCGCTGCTTGCCTGCTGCTGGTCAAAGGCGCTTTTCAGCGACTGGATACCATAGAAAATCAGAAACAGAATGCCGCCCAGGGTCACCAGCGCCAGCAACCATTCATTTTGAGTCAGAATTGCGCCGCCGCCAAAGATCCCCAGTGAGATAAAAAAGATGTCTAAAAAGCTGCACAGGGTGGCGGTGGTGAGATGATGGTTGCGCTTAATGCCCTGATTAAGCACAAACGCATTCTGAGCCCCGATCGGAATAATCATGGTCGCGCCGAAACCAAAGCCCTGCAGTAAAATCCATAAGTTCATAGTGAAACCTAAAGCCAATAGTTGTTCGGAAAACAATAGTTATGTTTTAAAACTGAGTAAGTATTAAATCTGGCGTTAAAATAAAGGATGGGTGAAAATAAATAAATCTAATAATATTAATTGCTAATAAGTCAGGCTAATGAGGTCGGGTCATGCGCGGATTGGATTATCGCTGGATAGAAGCACTGGATGAGATCATCGCTCAGCGCAGTTTTGAAAAAGCCGCCGACGTACTGTGTATCTCGCAGTCGGCGGTATCACAACGGATTAAGCAGCTGGAAAAGTGGCTGGCGCAGCCGGTGCTGGTGCGCGAGCAACCACCGCGCGTCACACCGGCCGGACAGAAGTTGCTCGGCTTATATCGTCAGGTATGCATTCTGGAACAGGAAATTCTGCCGGATCTGAGTGGTGATGACAGCGACAAAACCGTCTCAGTCTCCATTGCTACCAATGCAGACAGTCTGGCGACCTGGCTGATCCCGGCGCTGGCACCGTTGGTTGAGCAGAGTAATATCCAGCTTAACCTGCTGGTCGATGACGAGCACCGCACGATAGAAAAACTCAAAAACGGCGAGGTGGTCGCTGCCATCAGTCAGTCGGCTAAATCGATCCCCGGCTGTGAAGCGGTGCTGCTTGGCGATATGCCTTATCTGTGTGTCTGTGCGCCGGGATTTTATCAGCGCTATTTCCCGGCCGGCGTGAGCGGCGCGGCACTGGAAAGCGCCCCCTCAATCGCGTTTGATCCCAATGATTATGTCAACGAGCGCTTTGTGCGTAAGTCGCTGGGCTATGAGATGCAAAGTCCGGTTAAGCACAGTGTCGGCAGTTCTGAGGCGTGTGTGAAAGGCGCGCTGGCCGGGATCGGGTTTGCCATGATCCCGGAAATTCAGATTCGCGCTGAGCTGGAGCAGGGGCTGCTGGTGGAGATCTTGCCGGGCATGCGCATCGATCAAAAGCTGTACTGGCATCACTGGCAGCTGGAGAGCGGCATTCTGAAGCGTCTGTCGCGCGACATTATCCGCGTGGCGCAGCGTGTTTTGCCGCAATCAATATAGTCACAGTCAGGGTCGTAAGGGCTATCAGGTCAAAGTTATGTCAGTTTACCTGGGATTGACGGAGAGTGTGCAACCTTTCACCTATTATAAGCTCAAAGTCTGCGTGTTGGTGGTGTGCACAGTTGGGGGTGCCTGCGGGCTAAGCTAAACTGTGCAGGCGAGAAAACACAAGAGACAGGGGAGCAGTCAGCACGGGTTGATGCGCTATTGCTCTGGTTTATCTGCCCGGGCCCTGTATGGTCAGGCCCCGGCTTTGACGAGAAAAGGTGAATAAATGAAATGGATCGCCCAGCTAGCGTTAGTGTTTTGCAGTGTGACATCACTGAGTGTGCTTGCACAAACTCCGGATTTTCCTCATCTGGTGACCACAGGGTATGGTGAAGTCGAGGCTCAGCCTGACATGGCGCAGTTCTCGGTGCGGGTGGTGGAAACCACGATGAATGCCGAGCAGGCCAAAGCTGCGGTGGACAAGGTAGTGGCGCAGTTTACCGACCGCCTGGCCGAATCTGGCGTGGAGCGTAAGCAGATTGTCAGCTCCAACCTGTTTGTTGCGCCGCAGTATCATTATCCGCAATCGGGCCAGCCGGAACTGGTCGGCTACCGTGCGTCGCGTAATGTGACGGTTGAAGTCGGCGAGATCGCCAATCTGAATCAGTATCTCGATATTGCTCTGGCTGCGGGTATCAACCAGGTGGATAACATTCAGCTCAAAGTCAGTGATCCGGCTAAATATCAGATGCAGGCGCGTATGGCCGCGATTGAGGATGCCAAACTTAAGGCACAATCAGTGGCAAAAGGTTTTGAGCGTCATCTCGGTGCTATCTGGCAGGTGGAATATAACGATGCCAATCAGCAACCGGTACTGATGCGCAGCATGAACATGAGCGAAAAGCGCGCCATCAGTGATACCTATCAGGACTCAGTGCTGACTATCCGCGATCGGGTCCAGGTTATCTATCGTCTGGAGGAGTAGCTGTGCCGAGCGCAGCCAATTCAAATAACAAATGGATAACTGATTAACTTTTAGTTTCAAGAATGATTCACCAGAGACAGCCGATAATTCATTGCAACACCACGTTATTTTGCTGCCGAATGCAGAAATCATGGAGTTAAATGATGAATCGGCTATTTTATATTCTGTCTGCGTGCGATGGTGCTATAATGCCCGACTTAATTTTTGGCAGATTAGTGGCGCAGAGTGATGAGATTTTCAAGAGTAGTGATCTTTCTTGCAATTGTCAGCACCCTGATTTTGACCGCAACGGCCGCATACTACTCCCAGCGCTACCAGGTAATCAAGCAAGCATCCATTATTGAGATCGCTCAGAGCGGCCTGAATCAACTGACCTACAGTGAGCGTGAATTTGCCAACAGTCAGGACCAGTTGTTCTCTGTGGTTGACCTGCTCGGCGACGGCCAGCTGACGGCCGATTTTGCGCTTGACCCGAGCGAACACAATAAGAACCAACTGAAAAGTATGTTCGTGTCTGTGCTCAAGAGCCAGAAGTGCTACAATCATATCCGTTTCGTTGACAATCAAGGCATCGAAAAACTGCGGGTCGATTATTATCCGCATCCCCATTCTGCGCAAAGTACGGAAGACCGCCACGATCACTCACAGAGCGGATTCTTTCGCTACGCTCAAACCCTCGCCGCCGATGATATTGGTATCTGGAGTTCACAGTACGCGCTGGGGCCGGATGTTGACTTAACCTTACCGGCTATTCAGATCATTAGACCGGTATCGGTACTGGATAAGCGCTATGGCTACATCATGGTCACTGTCGAACCTTGGAATCTGGCCAACCGGCTCAATTATGTACTAAATAACGAACTGCGGCCGCAGCTGGTTTCTGAGCAGGGGATCTATTTGGTCGCCTCAGGACGTGATTACCGAGATGCGCCGGGGCAAGGCTCCCTGCGCGCAGAAAGTCTGGCGCAGCGTTTTCCGCTCAGCTGGAATGAAATCAAGCAGATACAAAATGGCTATACCCAGGAAAAAGGTCATCTGCTGATTTTTACCACCTTTGATCTCTCCGCAGACCAAAAGCTGCATCTGGTGATCACCTTGTCGCCTGAGCAATTGGAACAGCGTCTGCAACGGGATGTGGATGATCTGGTCAAGCAGGGGATATTCGTGTTTCTGCTGTTGCTGGTGTTTATCCTGCCGACCTTGTCGATGGCGCTGCATTACCATCGCCGTAACATTGAAAGCAAACTGGCGCGCGCGGCTCTGGAGGGGATGTCGGCGGTGATGATCTCCGATACCTCGCACCAGGTCATCAAGGTCAATCAGGAGTTCGAGAACATCACCGGCCTCAGCAGTGAGCGGGTTGTCGGCCGCAACGGCCTGAAAACACTGCTGTCTCAGCAGGGTATCGAGTTTATACTGCATGTGCTGGAACTGGTCGAGCAGGCCCAGTTCTGGCAGGGCGAAGTGGAATTTGTCACCCCGGAGCAGCGCCATCTGACCACCATCATGCGCATCCAGGCTATCTCCGAAGCCGGACGCATCAGTTATTACATAACTTCACTGGTGGATATTTCCGAGCACAAAGCACTGGAAAATAAGCTGCGTGAATTGAGTGAGAAGGACTCGCTGACCCATTTGTGGAACCGGCGTAAATTTGAGCAGGAGTTGCAGGCTCAGACTCAGCTGGTGGCGCGTTATCCCGACAGCCACGATGCTTGTCTGGTGCTGATTGATATCGACTTTTTCAAACGGATTAATGATGAGCAGGGGCATGACGCCGGTGACCGGGTCATCGCGCAGGTCGCCGACCTTCTGGTGAGCCAGTTACGCACTACCGACTTTATCAGCCGGATCGGCGGTGAGGAATTTGCTGTGATTATGCCGCATACGGCTATCGATGAAGCGCAGGCGGTGGTCGAGCGTCTGCGCCATGCGGTTGACCTAGACCAAAGTCTAACCGTGACCATCAGTGCCGGAATTACCGACTTGAATCAGGACAGCACCCGTTCCTATAAATGCGCCGATATTGCCTTATATGAGTCTAAAACTCTGGGGCGTAACCGGGTTTCCCTCTGTTATAGCTGTGATGATATCGCATAAAGTCTATTAATGCCGACAAATCTTGACGAGTGTCACATTTTTCTGACACTGAGACTAAAGTCTAATTTCTCTTTTTGCTTGAGCTAAACTGTACAATAAGTAGACTGTTGTTCTTTTCATCAATAGCTGTCCGGAAACTGGGTGGTCATGTCGTCACCGTTGCGTGATGAACAGACAGCACGATAAGGACGCCGGGCAAAACGGGGCAGGTATGGTTAACCACTTTCTGGTGAGGCTGACCATTGGCTTTTTGTTGGTGTTGGGCATAAAACTGAGCGCACTTTATTTCCTACCTATGGTTTTATTGCTGAATACCCATCACAAAGAGTTCTTTGGCTGGTAGCTGAACCACAGAAATTAAAGACAAAAAAATCGGGGCATGCCCCGATTTTTTATTGTCTGTTATTTTATCCGGCGCAGACCGGACAAGTGCTGCGACTGAAATTACAGTACGTGAACAGATGTTGTGTTAGTGGTACCTGAAGCAACCAGAGCGCCAGAAACCATGACCACGATGTCGCCTTTCTTACCCAGACCAGATTCCAGAGCAATCTCTTTACCCAGACGGTAGAAGTCATCAGTGCTGGCGATTGAATCAACCACGACCGGACGCACACCTTTAGTCAGCACCAGCTGAGCGGCGGTTTTCTTGTTAGTCGTTACCGCGATGATGTTCGCAGTCGGGAAGTACTTACGTACTGAACGTGCTGATTTACCCGCTTCAGTTGCAACCACGATCAGTGGTGCAGCCAGTTTCTCAGCAGTATCTACCGCGCCTTTACATACAGCTTCAGTGATGCGCAGACGTGGGCTGTCGAGACGAGAGCCCAGTTCCGCTTTCAGTGCGGCGTCAGTACGGTTTGCGATTTGCGCCATGATCTTCACAGCTTCAACCGGGTATTTGCCTTTCGCGGTTTCACCAGACAGCATCACTGCGTCAGTACCGTCCATGATCGCGTTCGCTACGTCACCCGCTTCTGCGCGAGTCGGACGTGGGTTCTTGATCATTGAATCCAGCATTTGGGTTGCAGTGATAACCACTTTACGTGCGCGGTTACATTTCTCGATCATCATCTTCTGCGCGAAGATAACTTCTTCAGCCGGGATTTCTACACCCAGGTCGCCACGTGCAACCATGATACCGTCAGACAGTTCCAGAATTTCGTCGAAGTTGTCTACGCCTTCCTGGTTTTCGATTTTAGAGATGATCTGGATGTTTTCGCCGCCGAATGCTTTCAGCACGTCGCGGATTTCTTTCACGTCAGAACCTTTACGGATGAAAGATGCTGCAACGAAATCAACGCCTTGCTCACAACCAAATTTCAGGTCGTTTTTGTCTTTTTCAGACAGCGCTGGCAGGTTCACAGAAACGCCTGGCAGGTTAACACCTTTGTTTTCGCCCAGTGCGCCGTTGTTGAGAACTTTACATTTTACTTCGCTGTCAGTTTTCGCCACCACTTCCATTTCGATCAGACCGTCGTCAACCAGGATAGTGTTACCGACGTTCAGGTCGTTCGCGAAACCTGCGTAAGTCACTGCAACGATGTCTTTGTTACCGACTACTTTAGTATCCGTCGTGAAGGTGAATTCCTGGCCGGCAACCAGCTCAACGTCATCACCGTTTTCCAGTTTGATGGTACGGATTTCAGGACCTTTAGTATCCAGCAGGATAGCCAGTTCCTTACCTGTGTTTTCCATGACAGTACGGAAGTTCGCGATGCGAGTACCGTGCTCAACAAAGTCACCGTGAGAGAAGTTAAGGCGCATCACGTTCATGCCAGCTGCAACCAGTTCAGTCAGCTTCTCTACAGATTCAGTTTTAGGGCCAATCGTACAAACGATTTTGGTCTTTTTCATGGAAGGGTCTCTCCGGTAAATAAAATTTAATAAATAAAGTAAAGTTTCGTTGTTAGCGTCGAAGTGAGCTCGGTGGTGGCAACTTATCTTCTTCTATTGCCAAGTGTAGTTCACGAGTTTTACTCACCTCAAAGCTGAAAGTCTTTCAACAAATTTAGTCATTTTATGACCATTTGTATGGGATGAAATTTCAGAAATCTTCAACTTATCCATGTTGAACGGCTTTTGTGACACCAGTTCGTGATCTGATTCTGTAATTTTTTTTCTTTTCGGGTGTGAATTCTAACACTGAATGAAGGCAATATCACTGTCTAAGGTTTGTCTTAGGACAAGGTTTTAGCGCGAAATAATAATTTTTTGGATCGAAATAAATGGACAGAAATGTTTCATCTTGATTATAATTTCTTTCAGTTCGAAACTAACAAAACAAGAAATCATGTCGAAACGAAATACTCAGCTCAGACGCCACGCGATTGCCAATCTGGTCAATGAGAAAGGTGAAGTGAGCGTCGAAGCGCTTTCCAGTCAGTTTGATACTTCCGAAGTCACCATCCGTAAGGATTTGGCCTCACTGGAAACCAATGGCCTGCTGCTCAGACGCTACGGTGGTGCGATAGCCCTGCCGCGCGAAGTGGTCGCTGATGAAATGAATTCAAAAGTTTCGTTTCGAAAGGTTGAACTGGCAAAGGCGGCAGCAGAGTTAATCCGGGAACATAACCGAATTGTGATCGACAGCGGCAGTACCACCGCGGCACTGATTCAGCAACTGAACGACAAACGCGGCCTGGTGGTGATGACCAACTCGCTCAATGTCGCCAATGCCCTCAATGAACTGGAAAGCGAACCCACCTTATTAATGACCGGCGGCACCTGGGATACCCATTCGGAATCATTCCAGGGCCAGGTGGCAGAATCTGTGCTGCGCTCTTATGATTTTGATCAGCTGTTTATCGGCGCAGACGGCATTGATTTGGCACGCGGCACCACCACGTTCAACGAACTGGTCGGCCTGAGCAAGGTGATGGCGGAAGTATCGCGTGAAGTGATTGTGATGGTCGAGTCAGAAAAAATCGGCCGTAAGATTCCCAATCTGGAACTGGCCTGGGACAGTATTGATGTGCTGGTAACGGACAGAGATCTGTCTGATGACTATGCTGAACAAATTGAATCTCATCAGGTGCGGGTGATCCGGGCCTGATAAAAATAATCCCGCTTCTGAGTGACATAACTTGTTTCAGCGAACAAGGATGATGTACGCAATTTAATCGTTTTGTCCGGAAGCAAAATAATTAACGGAGTAGCAATATGTGTGGAATTGTTGGCGCGGTAGCGCAGCGTGATGTGGCAGAAATTCTGGTCGAAGGCCTGCGCCGTCTTGAGTACCGTGGTTACGACTCAGCCGGTGTAGCGATTGTGGATGGAGAGCAGCAACTGACCCGCATCCGCCGCCTGGGTAAAGTGCAGGAACTGGCCGACGCGGTTGACGCCGCGCAGGTCTCCGGTGGTACCGGGATCGCCCATACCCGCTGGGCCACGCACGGTGAGCCGTCTGAAGTCAACGCCCACCCGCACATGTCCGGTGACATCGCTGTGGTGCACAACGGCATCATCGAAAACTACGAAACCCTGCGTGAGCAACTGCGCGCGCGCGGCTACGTATTTGAATCACAAACCGATACCGAAGTGATCGCTCACCTGGTGGAGTGGGAACTGCGCAGCGCTTCTTCGCTGCTGGAAGCGGTACAAAAAACCGTTAAGCAGTTGGAAGGAGCGTACGGTACTGTGGTTGTGGATCGCAAAGACCCAAGCCGTCTGGTCGTGGCCCGTTCCGGCAGCCCGATCGTGATCGGTTTTGGTGTCGGCGAAAACTTCCTGGCTTCAGATCAACTGGCCCTGCTGAGTGTGACCCGCCGCTTTATGTACCTGGAAGAAGGTGACGTGGCGGAAATGACCCGCCGCGAAGTGAACGTTTTTAACACTTTAGGTGAGCAGGTTGAGCGTGAGATTGTCGAATCGAACGCCGAGCACGATGCCGGTGATAAAGGCCAGTACCGTCACTTCATGCAAAAAGAGATCTTTGAACAGCCAAAAGCGCTGCTCAACACCATGGAAGGCCGTATCACCAAAGATTCAGTGATCACCGAAAGCATTGGTGTTAACGCGGTCGAGATCCTGAGTAAAGTAGAGCACGTGCAGATCATCGCCTGTGGTACTTCTTACAACTCGGGCATGGCAGCGCGCTACTGGTTTGAAGCGCTGGCCGGTGTCAGCTGTGACGTAGAAATCGCGTCTGAATTTCGTTACCGCAACTTCGTGACCCGTCCGAACAGCCTGCTGATCACCTTGTCTCAGTCGGGTGAAACCGCCGATACTCTGGCTGCGCTGCGTATCGCCAAAGAGCGTGGCTACATGGCCGCGATGACCATCTGTAACGTCTCCGGTTCATCTCTGGTACGTGAATCCGACATCGCGTTCATGACCCGCGCCGGAACCGAAATCGGTGTGGCTTCAACCAAAGCCTTTACGACGCAACTGGCGGCGATGCTGATGCTGGTCACGGCAATCGGTAAAGAGCAGGGCCGAATCAATAAAGCCAAAGAAGCGGAAATCGTTGAGGCGATCCACGCGCTGCCGGCACAAATTGAAAGCGCTCTGGCGTTCGACAAGCAGATCCAGACCCTGGCGGAAGATTTTGCCGACAAGCACCACACCCTGTTCCTGGGCCGCGGTGAGTACTACCCAATCGCGATGGAAGCGTCACTGAAGCTGAAAGAAATTTCCTACATCCACGCAGAAGCCTATGCAGCCGGTGAACTGAAACACGGCCCGCTGGCACTGATCGACGCCGATATGCCGGTCGTGGTGATTGCACCCAACAACGACCTGCTGGAAAAACTAAAATCGAACGTAGAAGAAGTGCGCGCCCGTGGCGGCCTGCTGTATGTGTTCGCCGATGAGAAGGCCGGCTTTGAAGCCGACGAAAGCATGAAGATCATCCCGATGCCGCACGTCAGCGAGATTACCGCACCGATCTTCTACACCGTACCGATGCAATTGCTGTCATACCACGTTGCCCTGATCAAAGGCACCGACGTCGACCAGCCACGCAACCTGGCCAAAGCGGTAACCGTAGAGTAATTCAGTTACCCGACCCGACAACAAAGGCGCAGTCAGATGCATTTCTGGCTGCGCCTTTTTGTGTATTCACTTTCCCGAAACAGCTTTCCCGTAACAGGACACACCGTTGTGGTGCCTCTTTCTTACGAGGACACACGCCTTCTTTTTTACGGGGACACACACCTTTGCAATGTCTGTTTTTACGGTGTGTGTCCTGCTTAAATATTTCCGTTTGAAGCGCGATATCCTTTTCTAAGGCGCATAAAAATGGCGATGCTGTCAGAACAACATCGCCATTTATTAGTGAGTGAACCTGGGTATCATCCAGTTAACCCGCCGGGTATTACCCAAGCTAATTCAGATTACTTCACGCTGCTGGGTTTTTGATACCACGGTGAGCGCGAGTCTGTCTCGGTGAACAGATAGTGACGTTTGCGCAGCATCTGGCCGCCATCGCGGGTGATTGGCTCCCAGGCGATATTAGCGCGGCTGGTGCTTGGTTTCACCGTCATGATGTCCATCGGAATCGAGATATAGAAACCTTTACTGAAGCTGCCTTCGCCGTATTCTTCTGCACTCAGGTCCGTTTTCGCTGCGTAAGCACCAACCGTCACGCCAGACTTAAACTGCTTGGAAAAGTCGACCATCACACCGACATCACCGCCCAGGAACTTACCGGCGTGCACTTTAATCAGGGTATTGTCGAGGAACTCCCATTGCGGCATATAGTACGCAGACACATGACCGGTAGTACCGCGGCTCAGCACATAAGCCTGACAAGACGGAATGCGCTCGTCACAGGTCGCTTCATCGTAGAAGAAGTAGTCGTCACTGTACACACCAAACCAGGAATCCGGGTCGCGCTGGCTGACCAGGTTGGCATCCACACCCAGTGCCCAGTTAGAGTTCATCGGGCGATACAGCATTTCACCACCAACACCGGCAAACATGGTTTCCAGATAGCCACCATACACCTGGGTATACAGGCCGTCAGTTGGCTGAGCGAACCAGGTCAGCTGAAGGTTGTTAAGGCGTACCGGGTTATCGTGTACGTAGGCACGGAACATAGTACGTACCCGCGGTGTAGAGTAGTTACGAATGTGCGGTGAGTTTTCGATGTAGTTAAACTTGTCATAGTTATCGACCAGGTTGAAATAAACCGAGCCCGCCAGTTCGACATTATTACTCAGCCACACATTGGCGCCGGCGTTGAACCCCAGACTATACAGATAGAAGGTTTCCGGCGCACCAAGGCTCTGTTTCAGGGACGGGTCGATGTTGTAGTCCCACGTTTTTCTGGTCGAGGCCAGCGTATCGTCTCTTTTGGCTCTGGGTTCGCCGGCTGAGAAAGCATCGTTCACGTCTGAATTCACACTCATGTAGTTCGCGGCATGAACATACTGCTCACGATCGATCTGAGTTTCAGTCATATCCATACCGCTTTGCTGCTCGATGACCCGGAACGTTGTGATCGACTGGTCGGACGCATTGTTCAGAATCGCCGCAGTGCGATCCAGCGCTTCGGAGCGATCACGGTATTTCTTCTGCTGTCCGCGCACGACAACGGCATCATCTTCAACGCGGATGTCGTTCATCTCATAACCGGCATTATCCTCCAGTTCCTGAGCTACCTGCTGCCAGTCTGTGTTTTGCGGGTTAGGTCGTAATTGAGCCTGGGGCTTTGGATCATCACGCCAGGTGGCGGACATATCATTAAAATTGGTGTAGAGGTTAAAGCCCAGCGTCAGCGTATCGCCGCGTTCATAGCTGACTCGTGCGTCACCCCAATCGCCCAGGCGGTAGTTGATGCCAAAGTTCCACGGAGTATGCTGGTTTAAAACCTTACCGTTAACGGTCGGCAGATCCTGACTGTAATCATTCCCTTCATATTCGACTTTAATGCGCAGCGGCTCATACGGGGTCTGATATTCAATCCCGCCAAACAGGGCGGCCGGGCCTTTAAACCAGCGGTCAAAGTCAACGCTACCGCCCGAACCGGCATATTCATCGTTGTTACGGATACAGTAACTGTCGGTGGCTTTACAGAATGGGTTAGTCACAGTGCCGCTCTGGCCCAGATATCCCCAGCCCATACCTAAGGTAAAATCCAGGCTGCCAAAACGCTTGGTCGCAGCGACGTATTCGCCGTCAAATAATCCGGTACCACCGATATCACGAATACCAAATGAGGTTTCCGGCAACCAGTAGCTTTCTTGCAGCAGGCGGATTTTAAAATCCAGGCCTTTATCGGTATACAGGTTATCGCCACTGTAGCTTTCATCGTTACTGAATTTAAAATCAGGTACGCGGGTGTAGCGAATCGTGGTTTCCAGCCAGCTCATCAGCTGCAGGGACACCATGTAATGCTGGTAATCATCGTTGATGGTCGCACCAATGTTGAACTCACCTTCTTCCGCCATACGAGCTGTAGGCGTCTGCATCAGGCCGGTGCCGCCAAAGTCTGTCTGGGATACTTTCCAATTGGCGTTTTGGGCCGCACAGACCGCAGAAGATGAAAGCACACTGCAAACAGCAATCAGTAAACTCGAGTGTTGCATCTGTTTATAATCCTTTTCTCATACTGATGAGTTTCACGATATCTTTTTCTAAATCAATCAGCTGCGGGTCGTCGGAGCCAAAGCCCAGAAAAATGACACTGCCGGGTGCCAGATGGCGGCGCTCGTTGTTCCAGTACTCATAGCCCGAATGTACCGTCTCGCCGTTGGGATAAATTACCCAGGCTGCGCTGTTATCGGCACTGGAAAGCGGAGTGATATCAGCCAGGTAATCACTCAGGTTATAAGCAGGGTTGAACGGCACGCTTTGTGGTCTGAACAGTAAACCTTCGATACTGATGTTGGCGCTGCGCTGCGGAATAATCAGCTCAAACTTACCGCTCAGCAGCGGATTTGCCGCCGCTTTCAGGCGCACATCATCGTAATCCAGTGTCGTAAACTCACGATAACCAATGTCCCAGCGTTTGATCTGTTCAATCAGCAGCTGGACAGAGGCCGTCCAGTCACTATTGGTATTGGCAAACTTTTGCAGGCCGGTCAGCACCTGGCTTTTTAATTGCTGTGCCTGCTGTTCTTTATTACTGTCAAATAATTGATTTGCCAAAGGGTAGATCAGCGGAGAACTGTGGTCGGAATGTTGGATTGTATCAGCCAGCACTCGTTCAAGGCGCACTGGCTGAGTGTATTTCAGCGCCACGCCTTCACCGGGCAGTTCAACGACAAGCGGGTTCGCAACAGAGGCGGCAGACAACAACATCAGGCTGCCAAGCAGAATTTTCCGTTTCATGGGTAACACTCTTTTATTTGACGGCAAAAGGTTTGATGATTTCCAACTCAATAAAGAGTTGATCCGGGATGACCCATTGGGCGCTTTTCACTACCTGGCCTTGTTGATCAATCCAGTAATTGCTCGTCATCTGTGATTCTGTATCGTTAAATCGTACCGTTTCCCGGATTTGAGTCGTCTGCTTCTGCCATGCGGGAGAGGTTAACATTTGTTGTCCGGTAACCTGGGAAGTGACATTGGCCACATGGCCAAACTGATAGCCCGGCTGCCAGTCATAAGTGGCATTCCAGGGCTGAGAATTATTTGCAGAGGGCACTGTCAGTTGATTGCTGGCCGAGAGACTAACCAGGTTGCTTTCAGGTAAATTCAGAGTTTTAACAATGCGGCCATTTTCCGTCGTGATCATCGCGTTATCGGCAGAAACCCATTTGAGTTGCAGGTTACCGGTTTGCGGATTTTGCTCGGTAACAGCCAAAACCATCAGAATCTGGTGTGTGCCATTAACCCGGGCATACATGCTCGCATAAGGCAGATTTTTTATCTGTTCTTGGCTGAGGTTCACATCTTCGAAACCGAAAAAAGCTTCTTTCAAAGTGGAACCGGTATCGACAAAGCGTTGGCTGCAACCGGTCAGTAAAGTAAAAATAAGAATGGACGCGTAACGCGAAAACTGGCTCATCCGTATGTCCTGAATAATAAATACTGAATTAATGAAAGCGAACGGTGTATGGCTCGGGTAAGCAAACAAGACCGACAAGTAAAAGCTCGATAAGCAACTATACCAATAAGCAACAATAAAAAACCAATAAGCAAAAAAACACCCTTGGCGTGAACCTAAGGGTGTTTGGCGTCAAAATACTAACGCTTGGTCAGTACCGTCACGCTTAGTTAGTACCGTCAGTACCGTCAGTACCTGTTGTACCATCGTTGTTCGATGATGCAACGGCAACAGCAGCAACTGCCAGGCCTGCACCTACAGCAACCGCTGTAGAGGTAGCAATACCTGTTGCAGCAGCCGTAGCAGCGGTCGTTGAACCAGCTGCACCTGCGCCTGCACCAACGCCAGCACCAGTACTTGCGCCAGAAGAGGCGCCTGCAGCTGTAGTAGTACCAGTAGTACCACCACCCGTTGATGCACCAGCAGCACCGTCTTCTACTGCAGCATTAACTGCGGTTGAAGAGATACCAAAAGCCACCAACATTGCTAGAGCAAAGTGTTTCATTAATAATATCCTTGTAAATTTACAAATGAACCATCGATGATGTGCATATTCCATACACGCTATACATTCTATGAGCAAATAAAGACGTTGTAAAAATAAATATTTTCGTTAAATCAGTTCAACTTACGTTCAGTATTGCGTCAAATTTTCAACATAGGCTATACTCTGGCGCGGAAAAATGTATAGTTATACCCCTATGAATGAATCGGTTTACTCGTATTTATATTAGTAATCACCTATATATGTAAGTTATTACTAATGTACGTAGGTAAACCAAGATTCACGGCTTATTCATAGACGTGTCATTAAGCTGAAAAAAATATTCAGCCAGGCACAGAAAGGAATAATACAAATAATAAAAATGGAGAGGTGCGTTGTGTGGTTAACGCTAAAAGCCGATGGGCGGTAGCGTGCCTGCGCACAGTCACTAAGATGTACAAACAAAACATGTATAAAACCATCATCGTTTCTTGTCTCAGCATTCTGGGACTCACGGCTTGCAGCAGTGCCCCACGTCAGGTACAGGCCAGCCTTCCTCTGGTTGAAGCCTCTGTTCAGCCTCTCGGCCAAAAATTACCCGCCAAATATCGTGCTCAGTTAGAGCAGGCAGCAAGCACCCGACTCGACAACTCCGATTACTCCATCCAGTTAGGTACCCAGTACACCTCTAGTCTGGGCCAGGATTGTCGTGATCTGACTATCTTCGAAGCGAGTGGTGATAAAACCTTGCGCGTTGCATGTGCAGAGAAAAAACAATACCCGGAGCAAGTCAGAGCCTGGTATCTCATCCCAAATATTGTTCAGCACTCGTCCTCAATTAAGTTATGACTATGAATCTCTCTTTATTTAGCAAACGACTGCTGTGTGCATTGTCGTTCCTGCCTGTGGCTGCTTATGCCGCTTCTCCATTTTTGATGAATGCCGCCAATCAAAATGGCGCGGCTGCGGCAGCTGCGGCCGACCCATCCGCTTATACCAGTCCGACCAGTCCCCAGGGTGAGCAAGCGCCGAATGAAGCGCTGGCGATGGGAACCTATTCGAGCGAAAACCGCACCAACTTATTATTACCGGGTGAAACCGATGTGCGTAAGTTATTGCCCTCAAGTGGTGAGAATATGCCGCCCCCTTATGGTGCAAACTTATTTGCTGGCGGATATGAAACTGAGCGGACAGACGGATTAAATGATAACTATCTGATCGCAGCCGGAGATAAAATAAATATCTGGATCTGGGGAGCGGTTAATTATTCCAGCGTGGTCACCGTAGATAATCAGGGCAATATATTTATTCCGGATATCGGCCCGATTAAAGTGCAAGATTTACGTGCCAGTGAAGTTAACCAATACGTCACTTCGCAAATAAAGAAAGTTTATACCAATAATGTCAGCGTTTACGTTAACTTATTAACGTCCACTCCGGTCAGTATTTATCTTTCCGGACCGGTGATTCGTCCGGGTCAGTATGCCGGTATGGCATCCGACAGTGTTTTGTATTACCTCAACCGGGCTGGCGGCATTGATCCCGAGCGTGGCAGCTACCGTGAAATTGTCGTCCTGCGCGACAATCAGCCGATTGAAGATATTGATTTATATGACTTCATTCGTACCGGTAAAATGCCCAAAGTCAGCTTTAAAGATGGCGATGTCATTTTGGTCAAGCCGCAGAAGGCTGCGATTACCGTATCCGGCGGGGTGCGTAACCCGTTCCGGTTTGAGCTCAAAGAGCCGGTCACGCCGGGCAATATGCTGACTCAGTATTCACGTCCGCTGGCGAAAGTGAGCCACGTCGCTGTAATGGGTAACCGGGACACCGGGCCGTTCTCTTTATATATGCCGTACCAGGAATTCCTGAAATTCAAATTACAGGATGGCGATAAGGTGATGTTTAATGATGATTTGCATCCGCAGGTGATCGATATTCAGGTCACCGGCAGTTACCTTGGCCCGTCTTATTTTTCCGTCAATAAACGTACCCGTCTGCACGAACTGCTCAGTTATATTCCGATCGACCCGGAACTGACCAATAATGGTTCAATCTATATTTTGCGTAAAAGTGTCGCGCAAAAGCAGAAAGAGATGCTCAACGAATCACTGGATCGCCTCGAGCGCAGCGTGTTTACCGCACCAGCTTCCTCTGATGGCGAAGCGGCGATTCGCGCCAAAGAAGCGGAGATGGTGATGCAGTTTACCGAGCGCGCCCGTAAGGTGCAGCCGCTGGGTAAAGTGATTGTCTCTGATGATGGCAATATCGCCAATATCCTGCTCGAGCAGGGCGATACGATCGTTATTCCGTACAAAACCGATCTGGTACAGATCGGCGGCGAAGTGCTGATGCCACAAGCGGTCGTGTATAACAAGGGTGCGAGTATCGATGACTACGTGGCCTGGGCGGGTGGTTTTACCGACCGTGCGGAAGACAAACGCATCGCGATTGTGCGCGCCAACGGTCTGGTTGAATTTGACAGTAAAGACCCGATTGAAAAAGGCGATCAGATCCTGGTGCTGCCGAAAGTGGAAACCAAAACCATGCAGGCAGTTAAAGACATCACGCAGATCATCTACCAGATCGCAGTGGCGGCCAACGTGGCGGTCAGATAACGATGGCCTTGGTTGAAAAACGCTCCACGCTCAAAGTGTGGGGCGATGTCATCTTCGCCATATTTTTGCGAGAAATTAAAAGCAAATCGAATGATAAACTTGGCGTGGCCTGGAGTGTCGTCTCTCCGGTCGCCTTTATCTTTATGCTTTCTTATATTCGCGGCCGAATGGATGGTGGGGAAACCCACGGTGTACCGACCTTCTACTTTATGGTGTTTGGTATGATCCTGGTGCAGTTTTTTCTCGGCTGTATCGGTTCAGTATCTGCTTCGATAAAGAAAAATAAGCCTCTGTATGCATTTCGTCAGGTACAGCCGATCAGTTCGATTATTGCCATTGCGGGCTTTGAGCTGCTCATCAAGCTGTTTGTGGTATTGATTATTGCCATACTGGCTTACTTCTTGCGAATTGATGGTCAGATTAATGATCTGCTGGAAATCTTATTGATCTTGTTGCGGGTATGGCTGATTGCGACCAGCCTTGGTGTGCTGTTTGCACTCGCAACCTGTTATGTGCCGGAAGTGGATAAGTTACGTTCACTGGCAATGCGGCCAATCTTTTTTATCTCTGGCATCTTTTTCAGCCTGCAGGATATTCCGCGTGATTATTGGCCTTATTTAACCTGGAACCCGCTGCTGCATGCAGTCGAGCTGGCGCGCTATGCCGCTTATCCGCAGTACGGTTATGAGGGAGTCAGCTATTTTTACCTGGATATTACGACTCTGGTACTGACCTTTTTTGCCCTGGCGTGTTATCACGCAAGTTGGAAGCAAGCCATCAGCCGCTAAATAGTGAGTGGCTAATTATTAGCGAGTAACTATTTGCCATTAATTACTAACGACAGTGCGCCCGATGGGACGCATTCAAACTTTATAAGAATTATCCATGAGCGAACCGACTACTGCACAGAAGTTTAAGCAGTTACAGCAAGATCTTACGCAACAAGAATTCAACAGTATTGAATTTCTCACCGCCAAAGCGGAACAGCTGGAAGCTAGTGACCCGGAACTGGCGAAACGTATCCTGCTTCGGGTTAGCAACCTGAAAAAGCAGCAGGCACAACCCGCCAAGCCGCAAGCGAAACTGACACCAAACAGCGAGAGTCAGGATAAAGCTCAAAGTCCGGTGCAAAATGCATCCGACGAAAACGCGGCTCAAGACGCTGAGGATCTGCCGCTGTGGCGACGCTGGTTTAACGCGCTGAAGAAATCGCATTTTTTCCTGCTGGTCGTTACGCCGACCCTGCTGTTTGCCTTTTATCAGCTGATTTGGGCGACTGATCGTTATGAGAGCCAGGCGCAGGTGATAGTGCAGCAGCCGGATGGGATGGCGACCATGGATGCCTCCATGGCAATCCTGACCGGATTAGGGGTGTCGAACAGCGGAGTCTCAGATACCGAGTTGGTGAAAGCTTATATCCTGTCGAACGATATGCTGAGTTATCTGGATGATAAGCTCAATTTGCGTGAGCATTACACCCAGTCCTCTATCGATCTGTTCAGCAGTTTGCCGGATGATGCGACCCGGGAAGATTTTCTTAAATATTATCAGGACCACCTCGAAGTCTACATTGACTCGAAATCAAGCATCGTACATGTCTACAGCCAGGCGTTTGATAAAGAGTTTGCTCATCTGCTCACTGAAACCATAGTCAAGCGTGCCGAGTGGTACATTAACTCGATTGGTCACCAACTGGCCGAAGCGCAGCTCAAATTTATCACCCATGAGCATCAGAACATCGAGCAGCGTTTGGAGCAGGCGCAGGTCAAACTGATGAACTTCCAGCAGCGTTATAATCTGCTCGATCCGACCGCAGAAGGCATGGCAATGCAGCAGATTGCCTACGGGCTGGAAGGGCAGGTATCAAGCAAAGAAGCAGAATTGAAAGGGCTGTCAGCAATCATGAGCCCGCATGCGCCGCAGGTTGTGCAGGCAAAAAATCAGCTTGCCGCGCTTAAAGAGCAGCTGATAAAAGAGCGCTCCAAATTGTCGGAAGAAGACGGCAAAGTGACCCCGCTGAGTGAAATCCTGGCCAGCTATACCGATTTAAAAGTCAAAATGGAACTGGCGCTGCAGGCTTATACTTCATCACAGGTCTCGCTGGAAAAATCGCGCATCGAAGCGTATCGCCAGCTTAAATATCTGGTAGTGGTGGAAGCGGCGACGCAGCCGGAAGACAACAAATACCCGGATGCCTTGTACAATATCTCTCTGTTTGCTGCTTTGGCGGCGATGCTGTTTGCCATTGGTAATATCATCGTCTCGACCATCCGCGAACTGAAATAACTCCCCCCAATAAGACATTGAAAATAATCATGCAAGGAACAGTTGGACTATGAATTTAACCGTCGAATCGCCGATTAATCCGTATGGACGTAAAGGGATTATTCTGGCCGGTGGCTCCGGCACCCGTCTTTACCCGCTTACCCAGGTGGTCAGCAAACAGCTGATGCCGGTGTATGACAAACCGATGATCCACTACCCGCTGGCCAACCTGATTATGGCGGGTATCCGTGAGATCTGCATCATTACCACCCAGGAAGAGCAGCACCGCTTTCAGCGCCTGCTGGGCGACGGCTCGCAGTGGGGCGTATCGCTGGAATACGTGGTACAGCCGTCACCGGATGGCTTAGCCCAGGCGTTTATTCTGGCAGAAGAGTTTCTTGACGGTGCACCAGCGGCATTGATCCTGGGTGATAACCTGTTCTACGGCCATGATCTGGCGAAATCGTTCCGCAATGCGAACAGCAACGGCGATGGAGCAACCATCTTTGGTTATCACGTGGCAGATCCAACCTCATACGGCGTGGTCGAGTTTGACTGTGATGGCAAAGTGCTGTCGATAGAAGAAAAACCGCAGCAGCCGAAATCCAAATACGCAGTTCCTGGCGTGTACTTTTTTGACCAAAACGTGGTTGAGTACGCGAAAAAGGTCAAACCATCAGTGCGTGGTGAACTGGAAATTACCGATTTGATTGAGCAGTACCTGCGAGCGGGCACTCTCAACGTTGAAGTGATGGGTCGCGGCACTGCCTGGCTCGATACCGGCACGTTGGATGACCTGCTGGATGCGGCGGTCTTTATCCGTGCGATTGAGAAGCGCCAGGGCCTTAAGGTTAACAGCCCGGCCGAAGTGGCCTACCGCATGGGCTTTATTGGTGAAGAAGAGATTCGCCGCATTGCCGAGCCACTGCGCAAATCCGGTTACGGTGATTACCTGCTAGGCCTGCTGGATCATAAAGTATTTTAAGCTTAGATCTTGATGCTTGGGCTTGAAGCTGTGAGTCGGCTTCAGGCTTTAGCTGTTGAGCGCGTGCCAGACAATAATTAATGATATAAATGGTATTAGCTATACCATGCAGTGGTTTATAAAGGTTTAACAATGAAATTTATTGATACAGACATTCCGGAAGTCAAAATTATCGAGCCTCAGGTGTTTGGTGATGAGCGAGGTTTCTTTATGGAGACTTTCCGCACCACACTGTTTAATCAGCATTGTGGCGAGCGCGAATTTGTCCAGGAGAATCACAGTAAATCCAGTCACGGCATTTTACGCGGCTTGCATTACCAGACGGAAAATACCCAGGGCAAACTGGTGCGCGTGGTGTCCGGTGAAGTGTTTGATGTGGCAGTCGATATGCGCCAAGCGTCACCAACGTTTGGCCAATGGGTGGGTGTGGTGCTGTCAGCAGACAATAAACGCCAGCTGTGGGTACCGGAAGGTTTTGCTCATGGTTTTTATGTGATGTCTGATGAGGCCGAGTTTGCCTACAAGTGTACCGACTTTTATAACCCGCAAGCGGAAGTGTCCGTCAAATGGGATGATCCGGCGCTGGCAATTGAATGGCCGCTGGTTAATAACCAAGCGCCAAGTTTGTCTGCGAAAGATGTCGCCGGCCTCAGCTTTGACGCAGCGCCAAAATTCTAACTGTGCCTTATTCCAGCGCGCCGCCGATATCACTGGTCACCGTTTCTCACGGGCATGAAGGCTATATTCGTGAGCTGGTCGCTTCGCTGATCAAGTTCTGGCCATCGCCGTTTGAGCTGATCCTGATTGATAATCTTAACAGTGATGCATTTGATTGCTGGGTCAAAGAGTGCAATCAACAGCTGAGCACGATGAACTCGTCGATCCGCTTGTATAAATTTAGCCAGCCCAGGTCGTTTAGTGTCGGTAATAATTTTGCCATCACTAAAGCGAGCTATGAGCACCTGTTTATTATTAATCCGGATTGCCAGTTCATAAATAGCTCGGTACAGAAGTGGTTTATCAACCATCGCGAAAAAATCGACGGCAACTTGTTTTATCCGTGCCTGCTAAACAGCGATGGTTCCCGCCAGCAAAATTATAACGAGTGGCCCAGTTTACCAAACCAGGCACTGCGTTTAATCCGAGCTAAGCTTGGTTTGCCGACCGGGCAGCGGCAAAAGCGGCGTGACTGGTATTTTGCTTCGGCCATCATCACCACCAAATCAACCTTTAGCCGTTTAAACGGCTTTGATGAGTTGTTCCCGCTCTATTGCGAGGATGTCGATTTGTGCTACAAAGCCAAATTACTCGAGATCCCTTGTGTTGAGGTGGAGTCAGTCAGAATGATTCATCATTTGGGTGGTGAGGCGATGCACAAGCATCTGCGTAAAGCGATTCACTCGAATCTGGTATGGCGCTATGTGCGGGTGCGTAATTATATCCGCATCAAGGTGCTGAAAAAGCCATACGATGAAGCATGGATGAAAACCGGCAGTGACGAAAGCGTGTATTGATATTGTGCTGGCTGCCTACAATGGTGAGCAGTTTATTGAGCAGCAGATAACTTCGCTGCAGGTTTCATCGGGCTATGAGCAACTCGTCGCCCGGTTAATTATTGTCGACGATGGTTCATCGGATCAGACGCGGGCGATCATTGCCCGCCTGCAACAGGCTGACCCGAAAATTGAGTGGCATAGTAATCGCGGGCCGTTACACGGCCCGTGCGCCAATTTTAATTTTGGCCTCAGCCTGACCACGGCAGACTACATCATGCTGTGCGATCAGGATGACATCTGGCATCCGCAAAAAATCGAGCGTTCACTGCAGGCCGTTATAGGAGCAGATCCACATCAACCGCGACTGGTGTTTACCGATAAGCGAATCGTCGATCAGGATCTGAATGAGTTATGCCCGAGCTTTTTTCAGCTGCGTAATATCTCCCGTGACTGGCACCACTCGACCGAAAGGTTACTGCAACAAAATGTCGCTTCCGGCTGCACCATGTTGTTCAACCGCGCTTTACTGCAACAGGCAATGCCAATACCGCCAGCCGCTTTTATGCACGACTGGTGGTTAGTGTTGGTTGCAAGGTTAAATGGCCAAGTGGTGTTTATTGATGAAGCATTAATGGATTATCGTCAGCACAGCAGTAACAGCCTGGGCGCGAAATCACACTCAGTGCTGTATTTAATCCGTCACTTCTTTCGTCACTTACAGCGTTTCGAAACGAACTTCTGGCATACGGTGGAGCAAGCCGCAGCGCTGCAAACCCGTTTTAGCGAAACCGGGGTGTTTAGCAAAACCGGGGGGGCAGAGGCAGACTTTGCTCGCCTTAAACATTATACCTATTGGCAGCGGCTTGGTTTGTTCTGTCAGGGCAAAGTTCGGCAACACAACTGGAAAGGGCAACTGGCACTGTTACTGACGCTGTTAAAGAGCCGATAGTCAGATAATTTTTAATATCGCTTTAACCGGTGTAATTTTTAGCAGTCAGAGTGGCAAAGGGAGACCAGGGGCCGGGCGCCTTGTTTTTATGACTAATGGTTTTTATGACCAATGGTTTTTACCGTTGGTATTTAACCGTTAGTATCTAATCACTAGTTATCACTAAAGTGCTCTCCCCTCAAAAGGAAGAGGCGGCCATACCGCCTCACACATTAAATCTGTTATTGAAAAAATTAATATGAAAATTCTAATCACTGGCAAAGGCGGTCAGTTAGCCTGGGAACTGGAACAAACAGCACCAAGCCAACACACCATTACGGCTTTCGATTCACAACAACTGGACATTACGAAGCAGCAGGCGGTATTTGATGCTATTACCGGGTATCAGCCGGATGTGGTGATTAACGCGGCGGCTTATACCGCGGTGGATAAAGCCGAAAGCGATAAAGAAACGGCTTATGCCGTCAACCAAAACGGCAGTGAAAATCTGGCACTGGCATGTAAAGAGCACAATGCCATACTGGTGCATGTCTCGACCGATTTCGTGTTTGACGGCAATCAGACCACGCCGTATCAGCCGGATGACCGCCCATGCCCGGTTAACGTGTATGGCGATTCGAAACTGCAGGGCGACCTGAAAATTGCAGCCATTCTCGGTAATCAGGCCACCATCATTCGCACCGCCTGGGTTTATTCCGCGCACGGCAATAACTTTGTTAAAACCATGCTGCGCCTGATGGCGGAAAAAGAGCAATTGGGTATCGTGTACGATCAAGTCGGTACACCAACCTGGGCCAAAGGCCTGGCACAGATGATCTGGAACCTGATTGAGCAGCAGACACAAAACACAACCGGCGCTGAATCAGAGCAGACGCAAATTCTGCACTGGACCGATGCTGGTGTGGCATCCTGGTATGATTTTGCCGTTGCAATTCAGGAATTGGCAGTCGAGAAAGGCTTACTCGACAAATCGATCCCGGTGCGCCCGATTCCCGCTTCAGCATACCCGACCCCGGCCAAACGGCCGAGTTTCAGCGTGATTGATAAAACCAGCGCTGAGCAAGCGAGCCAAACGGAGACCGTTTACTGGCGTAAGCAGCTGGCGGCAATGTTGGATGAGCTGGCAAGCTGTGACTAGCTGCTCAAAAGTTGCGGAATTGAAACAGAATTTTACTCTGTCTAACTTTTGCGACTTGTATTTCTCTAAACTACCCAACTTCACTTAACAACATAAATTTAAACATCATGAAACAACGTAATCTATTGGTAACAGGTGGCGCAGGCTTTATCGGCGCAAATTATGTCCACTACTGGCTGGAACAATACCCGAATGATAAAGTGGTGGTACTCGATGCGCTGACTTACGCGGGGAATAAAGATAATTTAACTCCGGTACAAGATAATCCGAACTTTATTTTTGTTCACGGCGATATCTGCAATACCGAATTAGTTGAAACTCTGCTCAAAGAACATCAGCTGGACACGATTGTACACTTTGCCGCAGAGTCTCATGTTGACCGTTCGATCACCGGCCCGGATGCATTTATCGAGACCAACATTCTTGGTACTTATAGCTTGCTTAAAGCGGGTAAAAAAGTGTGGTTGGATGAGCCAAAAGCTCAAGGCAAAGCGCCGTTACCGCACCGTTTCCACCATGTCTCTACCGATGAAGTGTACGGCACCTTAGGCCCGAACGATCCGGCCTTTACAGAAGAAACGGCTTACGCACCAAACTCACCATATTCAGCTTCAAAAGCGGCCTCTGATCACCTGGTGCGTGCTTACCACCATACCTACGGTTTAGAAGTCACCACATCAAACTGTTCCAATAACTACGGCCCGTTCCATTTCCCGGAAAAACTGATCCCGCTCATCATCACTAACATTCTGCACAACAAAGCGCTGCCAATTTACGGTGATGGACAACAGATCCGTGACTGGCTGTACGTGACCGACCACGCACGCGGCATTGACCTGGTGCTGAACCAAGGCCGACTGGGTGAAAACTACAATATCGGTGGCCATAACGAATGGGCCAATATCGATATCGTCAAAGTGGTATGCAAACTGATGAACCAGGCGTTTGCCGATGATGCAGAACTGGCTTCCCGTTACCCATTGGCGCTGGCGGCTAAGTCTGGCGAATCAGAATCCCTGATTACTTATGTCACCGATCGTGCCGGCCACGACCGCCGCTACGCGATTGATGCCACTAAGACCAATAACGAACTGGGTTATAAACCAGCGGAATCATTTGAAACTGGCATTAAGAAAACAGTGGAATGGTATTTAAATAATCAATCGTGGTGGTTGCCACTGATAAAGGCTTAAGGTCCGGGGCGTCAGTTTATGAGTGTTTGGTTTAAAAAAAAGTTGGGTAAGACGTTTGCTCCTGAGAATAAAGAAATGGGTGTTGTGGTTAAGGTGGAAGAAAGTGATGTTGAATCCCCATCGACAAAACAGGATCCGGATAAAGCAGCTATTCGCTACTGGATTGATTTAGCAGGCCGTTTCGACGGCGATTATTTGATCGTTAAGGGATGGTGCGTTCAAGAAGAGCAGCACGTGTCTGTTTCAGTCTCTAGTTCAGACGGAACCTTAGCGCATCTGCTTCAATCGCGCCGCGAGCAACGCAATGATGTCTTGAGCCATCTCAACTTGAATAACGAATTATTAGAGCCTGGCTTTTTTAAAATTTACGATATTGAACATGCATCGGGTGATTTGAGCATCACATTTAAGTCGCAAGATTCCGAATTAACTATCCCTCTGGAAGAAACCGGAGCATCACAGGAGCAATTACAATCTGCCTGGGATGAGTTTTTTAAAAATGTCGACGGTGATGCTATTGATACCACAGCAATGGACTCTGTTGCTGAATCGGAAGTAACAGAAGAAAGTGATGTTGAAGTTATTGATCTAGACCAAAAGATCAAGGAAGAACAACAGCGTCAGCTGGCAGCTGAACTGGCTCAGAATCCGATAAAGCATCACATCGAAAAAGTTGGTATCTACAACAACAAAATCTTAATGATACGAGGCTGGTGTGCTGATATCGATACTGAGGATGCCGTTACGGTAGTTGCCTCGAAAGATAGCAAACCTTTGAGACTGCTCAAGTGTATTCGCCGCGAACGTCGTGATGTGGCGGTGAGCTTTGGCTTACAAGGTGAAGATGTCAGCTATGGTTTCCTGCTGCTGCTTGAACTCACCTCATCACAAGACAAAGAATTCAAACTGACTTTTGCCAACAGTGCTCATACAAAAGATGTGGAACTTAAACAGTTTGACGCTATGGGCAAAGAAGAATTGGGTCAAAACCTGGTCGACAGCAATGCCTTTTCCTCCGGAAGTGCCAAATTATTTCTGATGCAGGTTCTGGGGCGTAGTTACATCGCTGAGTGTGAACCTCAATTCAAAGCGATTCACGAACTCAAAATTAATCTGCATATAGAAGCCGGTTTTGCACTGGACAAGGGATGTTTCTTCAGAGGTTGGTTGGATGATTTTCAATGCGATCTAACCGCTATCTTTGTCACTGATGGCGCAAAGTTGTCTGCGAACCTATTACCTAATTTAGTCAGAAAGGTTAGAGCAGATGTAAGCGAAGCATTTGATCATCTTCCAGCCAGTTTTGAAAGCGGATTTTATTGCTACAGTGAACTCTGGGATTATAAAGAGCCACTGTACTTACTGTTTTTTACCGAGTCTGGTCAGATAGCCCGTTTCCCGTTGCAGCTTAGTGCGGTTGAAGATAATGAAGTGACGGTAACGCAGCATATACTGCAAGATGTCGACCCACGTTCGAGCCGTGTTAATAAACTGTATCAGCAGCATATCTCTCCGGCATTGCTCTCTCTTTGGAAACACAGAACGGCGTTACCGCCTTTAGATGACATCAAAGTATATCAATTTGGTACAAAGGCAGAGCAACCAAGCTGCTCGGTCATTGTGCCCCTTTATGGCCGTTATGACTTTGTATTACATCAGATCAGCCAATTTGAGTACGATGAAGATTTTAAAAATGTTGACTTGATTTATGTGGTTGATGACCCGCGTATTGAGCAAGCGACAAAAGTCATGTGTGAAGACATTGCAAAAATGAACGATGTCTCGTTCCGTGTGGTGAGCGCTGGCCGCAATCTCGGCTTTGCCGGAGCGAATAATCTAGGAGTTCTATTTGCTGAAAGTGAGTACCTGTTACTACTCAATTCTGATGTGATTCCTTCTGAGTCTGGTTGGTTGAAGCGGATGCTGAACCAATACCAACAGACCGATAATATCGGTGCTATGGGTGTCAAGCTAGTCTATGAAGACGAATCTATTCAACACATCGGGATGAAGTTTGTTCAAAACAATGAATTTGGTCATTTGTGGCTCAATGACCATCAGTTCAAAGGTTTCCCTGAAGCCTTGGTACCTGAAGTTGGGTTAGAAAAATGCCCGACAGTCACGGCTGCCTGCCTGTTAGTTGAAAAACAGAAATATGATGCAATTGGTGGCTTTGATACCAGCTATATTCTGGGTGATTTCGAAGACTCGGATTTATGTCTGAAACTGCTGGAAAGTGGTTATGACAACTATATTCTGGGCACAGAAAAGCTTTATCACTTAGAGCGTCAGTCTCAGTCATTGGTCGACCAGGGTGACTGGAAATTCAAGCTGACTTTATTTAACGGTTGGCAGCATACCCAACGCTGGGATCAATTAATTCAACGTCTACAGGCTTAAGCAAATGAGCAAACAAAAAATTCTAATCGTCTCACATGGCCACCCGGATATTAGTAAAGGTGGTGCCGAAGTTGCGGCTTATAACTTGTATCAGGAATATCAGGCCAGAGGAATCGACAGCTTGTTTCTGGCCAGAACCGATCGCCCGGCACATGGTGGTTCTACCTTTTCTACTCGTAACAATAGTCAGGAAATACTGTTTCATACTCATATGTCAGATTTCTTCTTGTTTCAAAATGGCTACAAAAAGCATGTTTGGCAAGATTTTAAATCTCTGTTAGAGCAATATCAGCCAACAGTAGTCCATTTTCATCATTATATCCATATGGGACTGGAGCTGATTAAGCAGGTGAAACGGACTCTGCCTGATGCCAGAATCGTGTTAACGCTGCACGAGTACCTTGCGATTTGCGCGCACAATGGTCAAATGGTCAAACCTGGGCCACAGATGAAGCTTTGCTACAAAGCCACACCTTCAGATTGTGCCAATTGTTTCCCGCATCAAAATGCATCCGACTTTTTCTTGCGTGAAAAATATATTAAGTCGGTATTCAACCTGGTGGATCACTTTGTCTCGCCGAGTCATTTCCTGATTGACCGTTATAAAGAGTGGGGCATCGATGCAAGTAAGATGACCATGATTGAAAATGGCCAGCCTCAAGTAGAATTCTTACCACCAAGACCGTTAATGAAAGGTGAACCTCGTGGTAAGTTCGCTTTCTTTGGTCAGGTCAATCCGTTCAAGGGTATTGATACTTTGCTGGAAGCCTTTAAAGCGCTTCCTGAAGAAGTTTTGGATCAGGTTCATCTTGATATTCATGGTGCTAACCTGGATCAGCAAAGCAGCGAATTTAAAGAGAAAGTCGTCGCGCTATTGGAAGAGCTGGAAGGTGTGGTGACCATGCATGGCGCTTATGAATCCCATGAGATGGGCCAGCTTCTGGCACAGACCGACTGGGTAATCATTCCGTCCAACTGGTGGGAAAACTCACCGATGGTGATTCAGGAAGCCTACAAACATGGTCGTCCGCTGATTGGCAGTGACATCGGTGGAATGGCTGAAAAAATTGTTGATGGTGAGACCGGAATTCTGTTCAGAGCACGCAATCCTATGGACTTGGCTAATAAAATTGAAAATATCATCAGTGATAGCTCGAATTGGGAAGTGTTTGTTGAAAATATTCAGTTACCACTTACTATTGAGCAGTGTGCAGATATTCATCTAGATGAAGTTTATCCGTAGTATATGATATTATTGAACGTTATTTATAAGTAGGAATCTTATGAAAAAGTGTATACTCCACGTTGGATTACATAAGACTGCCACTAGTTCGATTCAAGAGACGTTGGCAAAAAATATTGATATTTTACAGTCTAACGGAATTGATTTTCCTATCTTTGATATGAATGGAATAAATGTAATAAATCATAGCATTCCTATTTATAGTTTGTTCCATGAGGAACCGAATGAATATCATATAAATAAAAGGTTTTCTATTGATGTTGAATTTCAAAATAACATTTACCTCAAAAAATTAAATGAATGTTTAGATGGCGATAATGATTTAATTTTATCAGGAGAGGATATATCGATCTTATCTAAAGATGCGTTAGTGAAATTGAAGAAAATCCTGGAGAATAAGGGATTTGAATTGTCTGTATATTGTGTTATTCGATCTCCTTATTCTTTGCTTTGTTCATTGGTTCAGCAGAACATTAAAGGAGGTGTTGCTAGTTTAAATAATCTTTCTGTCGTTAGTATATCAAATATAATCTCTAAGCTAGATGATGTTTTTGAGAATGTAAAATATTTTTCGTTTGAGAAACTTTGTTCATCTAATGCTGGTTTAATACCCCAATTTTTAAAAGAAATTGGAGTTGACTTTAATGATATAAAACCTATTTCAGTCAATGAAGGTGTCGGTAATAAGACTAGTCGTCTATTAAATTATATTAATTCCAAGTTACCTCTATTTGATGAAAGCGGAAAATTAAACCCAAGAAGAGAAGGTGTTCATCACTTCGATAGCCATGTTAATTGTGATAAAGATAAATTCTTGTTAACCGAAGATGAATTCAATATTGTTAAGTCTGATTTAGAGGCTGAAAATGAATTTTTGGCTAAACGGCTAGGAAATGATTTTTTTGATGAAAGTGTTCGCTTTAGTAGTAAATATATCAGTATAGATTCTGAATTTGTTAAAAATGTTGTTAGTAAATTTTCCTCTCAGCCAAAGGCAATAAAAAGATACGCATTTGAATATATTTATAGTTATTCAACGTTAAATGAGCTAGATGAATTTTTTGAACAAGATGAGCTTTTGAACAATTTTGAGATGTTAAGAAATACCGCTATGGCGTGGGAAAAATTGGGTAATTATAAAAATGCATTGTACTTTATGCTAAAAGCAAAAAATCTAAGGCCCAATGGTGAGCTAGTAAATAAAAAAATTGAACAGTACAATAAAGTGTTATTTTCTTGATTTTCAATTTATTTGATTTTTCAAAAAATTCTAAGGGTAAATTAATGAATGCATCATTTCGGCGTTATATTGAAATCCCTAAAAATATTCCAGACTTACATGAGTTGTCTTATTTAGAAGCGCCCTTAACTATTCAAGGTAATGTCAGACCGAATTGTTTGTTACAAGTGGGCGGCTTTACTGGAATTTATGGGAAGGCATCGAACATTAATTCTTGTAAAATCGGCAGGTTTTGTTCTATTGCTGACAAGGTTACTATTGGTCCCTCAGAGCATCCAACTGATTGGTTAAGTACTTCTATGATGCAATACCAGACTAATTTACATGGCTGGAAAAATATGTTCTTAGAATGTGGAATACCGTATCATGAACCTATCGATCGCTATCGTCCTAGAATTCCTCCTGTAGAAATAGGAAATGATGTGTGGATCGGGGCGCATGTTTTTATCAAAGCTGGTGTAAAAATCGGTGACGGTGCAATCATTTCGGCTGGATCCGTGGTTATAAAGGATGTGCCAGCATATTCTATTGTTGGGGGAGTCCCAGCTAAGGTTATCAAGTATCGATTTAATAGTGAAATTATAAAAAGGTTAGTTGATATACAGTGGTGGAAATATAATGTGTTCTCAATTGAGAATTTTCATTTCTCTAATGTGGTTGAATGTATTGAAACCATAGAATTACTGTTAGAAAAAGATCAACTAAAATTGTTAAAACTAGAAAAAATACCATTTAAAGACTTATAGAATGACCAATAATACATATATTTACCTAACAACGCAGACATCGGCAACTGATTCTATGTTAAGGATATTTACTACGATTCAAAACTCAAGTTTTGATGATGCTAAATATATCGATAAGTTTCTTTCTAAGAATTCAGTAGATGCTCTTAAAGATGCTGATCTACCAAGTGACGGAAATTTACACCGTTTCAATCTCCCTACTATGTTCGATGTAGGAAAAGTCCATGATGAACATAAATTAATTATTAACTATAGAGATCCTCGAGACCATTTTTGTAATGTGTATCACTGGCGTTTTAGCCACCCTGTGCGTGGTGAATCTGAAGAACAAAGGGAACTCAGGTTATCCGAGCTAAGAAAAAAATCTGTAGATGACTTTGTACTCGAACAAGCAAATACGAAATATTATGAAAACATAGTTAAGGCGCTGACTGAACTTGATCCTAAAAAGTTCTCGGTATTGACATATGCTAGGCTTTGCTTAGGTTTTGATTCTTTTATTAGTAAATCTGCTGACTTTCTTGAATGTGAACTAACTAAAGAAATCAGAGATAATTTAGAAGTCGAAAGAATCGATAATCTTTCTGATAACCCTAGATATATAGGAAATAAATGGGCTGGAGCTGATGTTTGTCCCGGAAGATATAAAAGAGAGCTAAAGCCAGAAACAATTAATATTCTTAATCAAAGATTTGAAAAAGTACTGGCTGTCATGGCAGAACACGATCCAGATTTTGCAACTTACTATAAGTAGAATGAACTATGAATATTTTAGACTGTACGTTACGTGATGGTGGCTACTACAACAACTGGGATTTCTCCAACGAAGTTGTTGAGGCTTATTTGAAAGCAGTTAGCTCTGCTAACATTGATTACGTTGAGCTTGGATTAAGAAACTTTCCTAAATCAGGTTTTGTAGGAGCTTATGCCTACACTACTGAGCAACATCTTAACCAGCTTTATCTGCCTGAAGGGCCGACATATGGTGTAATGGTTGATGCGAAAACCATTTTAAGTTCATCGCTGGATCCAATCGCAGCAGTTGATGCTTTGTTTGTTCCGTGCGCAGAGAGTAAAATTAATCTGGTTCGTGTCGCTGCTCATTTTCATGAAGTAGAAGATTCCGGCCCGATAGTTTCTCGTCTAAAGGAGTTAGGTTATATTGTCGGTTATAACCTGATGCAGGCAGGTGGTAAGCCGGATGAAATGATCGCAGAAAAAGCGCGTATTGCCAAATCTTGGGGTGATAACCTCGACGTACTTTACTTTGCCGATTCCCTTGGCAATATGGATTCTTCAGAAGTTGAACGTATTATTAAAGCGCTCCGTACTGAGTGGCAGGGGCCTTTGGGTATTCATACTCACGATAATATGAGTAAAGGGTTAGACAATTCAATTGCCGCAAAAAATGCAGGTGTCGAATGGCTTGACGCCACTATCACCGGTATGGGACGCGGAGCTGGCAACACACAGACTGAACGCTTGCTGGCGGTGTTGGGTAGCGAAAGTTTATATAATCCACAACCTGTTTATGATCTGGTTGTGCGTCATTTTGAAGGTATGCAAAAACAATATGGTTGGGGAACAAATCTGTTGTATTTCTTAGGCGCTCAAAATGATGTTCATCCTACTTATATCCAAAACTTATTGTCCAGCAGCCATTTTGGTACAGAAGAGATAGTCGGTGCTATTAGTTACCTGAGCCAGCTTGAAGGTACAACTTCTTATAACGGAGCTGTTTTGGAAACGGCAGTATCATTTAACTCGACTTCAAACGAAGTGACAGGCACTGATAGTCTAGTAGAAAAATTTTCCGGTAAAGAAGTGCTAGTGATTGCTAATGGAAAAACCAGCAAGCAATACAAAGATGCGGTCGAATTGTATATTAAAGAGAAGCAGCCGGTCGTACTTTCAGTCAACCTGGTGGAAGACATTGATAACAGCCTGGTCGATTATTTTGTATTGTCACATAATGCTAAGTTCTTGTCGGATTTCGAGCGCTATAAGCAGCTTTCTCATCCTGTTATTTTGCCAAAACACCGCTTTAGTGAAACTGAAATGACTTCATTGAATCATCTGGAAGTCTTTGATGTTGGTTTTGATAGCAATGTGGATGCTCTTAGTGTAGATAGCACCAAAGTTAACTCATCCTATGATTTAACCAGCGCCTATGTACTTGGTTTGTTGGTCATTGCCAAGCCAGAGAAGGTTAGTCTCGTCGGGTTTGATGGCTACGAAAAAGGAGATAGTCGCCAGCAGGAAATGGTTGATGTAATTCAACAATATCATAATGTTGAAGGTTCAATCGTACTTACGTCACTGACTCCGACGACTTATCCAGTGCAGCAAGGGTCTGTTTATGCAATCCATTCATAACTATGACATTTATATCTTTGATTGTGATGGAGTTATTCTTGACTCAAACCAACTGAAAATTGATGCTATGGAAAGAGCGTTATGCGCTCTTTCGTTTGATAAAAATAAGATAGATACTTGTATCTCTTATTTTGCTAATAATTTTGGTAAATCACGTTTTCATCATGTTAATGTCTTTCTTGATGATATTTTAGAAGTTGGCTTAGGTAGAGATACTCTTAGGGACGATATTCTTGAAAGTTTTTCTAATCAGTGTAAAACACTTTATATTGAAGCAGATCTAACTCCTGGTTTTTTGGAATTTGTTGAATGTTTACAAGGTAATAAATATGTAGCAAGTGGTTCAGAGCAATCGGAGTTACGGGAAATATTTAAGTTGCGTGGACTGGATAAATATTTTACTAATGTTTTTGGTTCGCCAACACCAAAGGCTACATTACTAGAAAATATTTTAAAGCAAGAATCTAATCCTAAAGCAATTATGTTTGGTGATGCGATTTCGGATTTGGAAGCTGCGATTAAAAATTCGTGTGAATTTATTGCATATATTCCATTTTCTAATGTTCCTGAAAAAATAAAAAAAGCGTCACTTGAACACGATTATAAAGTTATACTAAATTGGGAAGAATTAGCATGTTAACTGTGTTTTTGCCTTGTAGGAAAGGAAGTCAACGGATACCTGATAAAAATGTTAAGAGTTTTGCTGGTATTGAAGGTGGTCTGTTAAATATAAAGCTAAAGCAACTAACAGAGATTAATTCAGTGGATCAGTTCATCGTTTCATCTAATGATGAAAGAGTTTTAGAATTTGCTGCTACAATTAAAGACACTCGAATAGTACTGGATGAAAGGCCTGATGAATTAGGCAGTAGTTCCACTACAACAGATGAGCTTATTGCTTATGTACCCAGTTTAATTAAAGAAGGACATATACTCTGGACTCATGTAACGTCCCCCTTTATAGATACCTATGATTATCAGAGTGCAATTGATTTGTACTTTAGTAAATTAGGTGAAGGTTTTGATTCGTTAATGACAGTTCTCAAGCTGCAAGGATTTATTTGGGATGATAAAAAACCACTGAGCTATGACCGTAGTCAATTAAAATGGCCAATGACTCAAAATATCAAGCCACTTTTTGAAGTCGATAGCGGGATGTTTATTTCTCATATAGATAACTATAAATTATATGGAGATAGGATCGGTGTTAGACCTTATTTATTGACCCAGGAAAAAGCGAAATCGGTTGATATCGATTGGCCTGAAGATTTCAGATTAGCTGAAAAATTGTGGGGTAATAAAATTATAGATTTCTAATCTATTTGAAAGTTATCTTATAGTGAATTATAGATGGTGAACTTCTCGTGTCTATTCTATGTTATCTTGGCTTATATATTTTCTACCCACCTATGATAAAGTTTCACACAGCCTATGAATTTAAAACTACTTAACGCTGCATTGGTACTAACGCCTAAAAAGCTGCAAAGTAAAGCTGTAGCGAAAGCGATGAATTTCTTGTTTCCTGCGTCACTATATCCCTTTAATCACGTTCGCACGCTGCGACTGGAAGTTACGGATTTAAAGCGCCATTGGCGTTTGAAGATAGATAGTTCAGGTTGTCAGCCTGAGTTTGGCAAATGTGATGTTGATGTAACAGTGCGTGCTTCATTAGATATCATTCTGGCCGCACAGGACTACCATCAACTTCAAGCATCATTGAAAAATGGCGATATAGAAGTGATTGCTGATCCTCAAGATAAGGCTTTGGTTGAAACAGCGCTGCAGAAAGTCACTCAGGCTCGTTTAGACTCATTGGTTGAACGTTGCTATGCATTTCTTAAACTCAAACCCAAACCACGCTTTGATATCCAAACGGTGACGTTTGCAGATATTAAAACAGCAAGAGATGTTGACTGGGTTCGTGACCAAGCAATCAAACTTGAAGACACCGATTTGATTGAAGCGTTACGCTTAATGGAGATCGCACATAAAGCAAGACCTAGTGGCCCTTTGATTAAGAAGAAAGTGGAGAAATACAGATTAGCCCTAGAACCTAATGAAATTATTAGTGATTAGGAAATTTTATATAATATATGTGAGTTTTCACATTATTAATAATTCATATATATCACAACGAATACTTAAGTAATCTATACAAATCTGTGTTATGTATCTCAAATTCCTCCAATATGGTATGGTGATCGACACTTTTATGGTTTGGTAATCGACACTTTTGTAAATGAAGGTTGATTCTCGAAGTATATACAGGCACATTATGGCGGAGAACATCACCACGGTGCAATTCTGGTTGAATATTATACTAATCTAAGATTGGATCAACCACGTAACCACGGGTGCAGATACTTAGTCATTTGTATAGGAGTCATAATCGCTTGAATCAGAAAGTTACAATCATAAACCGTGATGATTTAGTTGTAGATTATTTTTTTTCGAATGAAGATTCCAAAGGCCTTGTCGTCACTTTCACCGAAAGAACAAATCGCGAACTTAGTGGTTCCGGTTTTGGGGGCGAAGTTTTACTAGAGAATAATTATGATCTTATTGCTATAAAAACTTCTAAAGACATTTGGTATGAGAATCTCAGCATAAATGATATTGATACTATAAAAAGTTTTTTAAAAAGGATTAAAAATTCTTACTCTTTGATTGCTAGCTATGGAAGTAGCATGGGTGCATATGGCAGTATAAAGTTTGCTAAAGCATTTTTTGTAGATCGAGTTATCGCAATTTCTCCTTTATTCAATATAAAGAATGACTGGGAGCATAGATGGGATACGGATATCCCATTTATGAATAGTTCAGAAATGATTGTTGATACGGATCTATGTGACTCTATTGAATATCATTTTTTTTATGATCCCTATGATAAAGATGCTATTCATATAGATAGTTATCGTAAACTCATGGGTGTCAATCTTAATGAGTATAAAATAAAGTTCGCTGGGCATCCTGTTAGCTACTGTTTAAGAGATATGGGACTACTTAAGATGGTTTTAATATCCCTTTTAGATGGGCTGAATTTCCCTACCAAAAAATTAAATGTCCCGAAAAAAAAACAACAATCTGTTTCTTATTTATTTTGGTTTTCTGAGTATTTAATTAAAAGGTGTAAGTTTAATTCTGCCTTTATAGTTAATAATAGGTTGCTTGCGATCAATAGTGAAAATTCCGAATATCATATGCAAAAAGCAAAAATTTTAAATGGACTCAATTTGTTAGAGGAATCTATCATTGCGTGTGATCTGGCGATTAAAATAAATCCTAATAATCCACATTTTGGTTATTATAAAGATCTGGTTTTAAATAAGATTGATTCAACTAAGTGAAATAATATCTGTTTGTTTTTTTATTATAAGCCACCGCTGATTGCGGTGGTTAATTTATACGTTAACGATATTTATAGACTATATCTATACAGAGTTTTTATATTTTTAATATTAGGTATATTTATACGTAAATATAAATTTTCTGTAAGTAAAAAATAAAAGTATGGTATGCCAAGTATCGAGATAAAGCAACTGAAGAGTATCATTCGACTCTGCAGTTGACGACAAACTAACGACGGATGCTCCTTCTTTCTTTGGCTGTAAACCAAACCCGACTTCGAAGAAGATGAATTTTCACTCGGTTTATTTTATAACATTAACAAATAATAAGGTATTAACAACGTCATGATTAAAAAATGTTTATTTCCTGCCGCTGGCTACGGCACCCGTTTTCTTCCGGCAACCAAATCCATGCCGAAAGAGATGATGCCGGTGGTCAACAAACCGCTGATTGAATATGGTGTCGAAGAGGCGATTCACGCCGGTATGAATGGGATGTGTATTGTTACCGGGCGTGGTAAGCACACTCTGATGGATCACTTTGATAAAAACTACGAGCTGGAACATCAGATCGAAGGCACCAATAAAGAAGATCTGCTGGTTGATATCCGCCATTTGATTGACTCGGCTAACTATACCTATATTCGCCAGCGCGAGATGAAAGGGCTCGGTCATGCGATTCTGACCGGGCGTGAACTGGTCGGTGATGAACCGTTTGCCGTGGTGCTGGCTGATGATCTGTGTGTCAACCCTGAAGGGGATGGCGTACTTAAGCAGATGGTGAATTTGTATAAGCAGTTCCGCTGCTCGATTGTGGCAGTGCAGGAAGTGCCGCGTGATCAAACCCATAAATATGGCGTGATTGCTGGTGAAGCAATTCGCGATGATTTGCTGCGCATTAATGATATGGTAGAGAAGCCAGCCCCGGGGACCGAGCCAAGCAACCTGGCGATCATCGGCCGTTATATTCTTACGCCGGATATCTTTGAGCTGATTGAAAATACCGAGCCAGGCAAAGGCGGTGAAATTCAGATCACCGATGCGCTGCTCAAACAGGCGCAGCAAGGCTGCGTGATTGCCTATAAGTTTAAAGGCCAGCGTTTTGACTGTGGTTCGGTTGAAGGTTATATCGAAGCGACCAACTTCTGTTTTAATAACCTTTATTTGCAAGATACAAAGGCTGAATTAAAACAGCAGCGTACCGAGCGCCAGCCGGTTAAAGAAGCTGAGCTTGCCTGACGCAGCCCTTGGCTGAAGGATAAATACGTAATCATAGCAAGCGCAGCATAAGGCTGCGCTTGTTTTGTATGGCTTCTGTTGTATGGATAGTGCTCTCAAACAGATGCGTTATCGGTTATGACTTTTTCGGCCATACCCCGCCGGTCAGGTATAATCCGACGGCGGTCAGGACCGGATAGCCAAACGCCTCATTGATCATTTCTCCTATCGGTTGCCACTCAAATCCGTGCATGCAGCCGACGATCACCAGGCTGTGCAGCAGCACGTAGGGTACGGTAAACAGCAGTACAATACAGCGTTGCACCAGTTTGAACGGCTCAAAGGCTTTGAGCAGATCGAGTTTGTATCCGGCCTTTTCCTGATTGGTAAAGAACATTGCATCTCCTGTCCGGGTCATTGCGTCTAAGCTTTTTTCCACCAATGAAGTGCTGCCAAAAATACGGCTCCATAAACTCATGTGTTGCTCCCTGTTTGGTGTGTTGCAAAGTCTGTTGCATGCAGGTTGATCACCGGGCAAGCCTTATGTGAAGACCAGGCATGGTGCGGTTTGACCTGCTCGTCAGTGAGTGCGTAGCGTGCTTGCAACTCGGCGATCAGAGTGAACAGCGTTTTGCGCTGCGCCAGGGTAAAGTTATCTTGTGGCTGCAACTGCTTATCGCAGCCACCGATGAGGCAAATGCCTAAGTTGCCTGGGTTGTGTCCGTACACGTGAGCGCCGGTTTGCTCTGCCGGACGGCCGATTTCAAGCGTGCCATTGCGTTTAATCACCCAGTGATAACCAATATCCTGCCATCCTTTGGCCTGATGCCAGCGCCGTATTTCGGCGGCATCGATATCTTGTCCGGCATGGGTGGCACTGCAATGTATGGTCAGCCACTGGATTGACGGCCGGGCCGTTGGTGGAACCTGCCAGTTTGTATGGGGGGCCATAAGCTAGTTCTCCTCTGCAATACTCAGTTGTTCCAGGGTGGTGAAAAATGCGTCCAGGTCATGTTGCAGCTTTCGGTGTGGTAGCTGAAAACGCTCTGCCAGCGCTTGCAGGCTGCCATGGTGCAGCCAGACAAACAGCGCCAGTTGAAAGCCCGCCGGGTGTAAACCAGCGGCTTTGGCAATCAGCCAGATAAAGTCTTCACGGCCTGGCTGTTTACCGGGCGGAAAGTAGTTCTCCTCTTGGTGATGGACCGGGTTATAAACATAAATAAAGCGACGTATGGCTGTCGTCATGCTCATTTCCTATCTCAGGCGGACAGGGCGACTTTAGGTGTTTTTTTGTCCGGAGGGACGGGGCTGCAAGACTAAAATTGAGCGTTTTCCGCACGGCGTGTTAAAAGTTAGAACGAGTTCAAATGGGTTTGTAATTTGGGTAGTTAATCAGCTCTTAGCGCTGCGAGGTGGCTTGTATTTTTGAACTAAGATCGCAAATTTCTACCCATTAATAGAACCCTCATGTGGTTAAGGCTGGTTTGGTAGTCCTCCGTATAATCAAGAGGATACCTGTATGAGCCATACTTTAGTTGCCACCTTCATGAAAGTCAGAACTGGTTCGCCGATCAGTAAGCTGATTCTGCTGAAACTGGCGGATAACGCCGATATTCATGGCCGTTGTTTCCCTTCATACCAATATCTGGCCCGGTATTGCGAGGTGTCGCTGCGTACTGTCAAACAGCATGTCCGGCAGCTTGAGGCTTTGGGTTTGCTTGAGCTGGTGCATCGCTTTGATAAACGGGGCCGGCAGCGCAGTAATCTGTATCAGTTGCGAACGCCCGCGCATTTGCATATTGAGTTGCAGGCGGATACTGCGTTTAACTGCATCAGCCAGGGGGAAATAACTGCGCCGACAGGTGGTGCAGCAGATGCACCGATAAACTCCCATAAAGAAATGTTTTTATTACAAGGGGGGCATTTCACGGCGAAAAAGGAGCCTGTACCGTCAAGAGCAGCCGATCAAATGGTGGCGGAGTTTGCGCTCAGTGAGCAGCCGAATCCGTTTGCTGAGCGTATTGAAAGCCTGATTCGTCAGCGCCGTGAAACGCAGCAGAGACCATCTTCACATCTGGAGGGGTTATGATATCGCCACTCTCTCTGGATGAAGAAAAACAAATTCTGTCTTTGTATATCGCACCTGCCACCGGACGGCCACGAGAGTTACTGGACGTTTTACTTGATGTCTACCCGTGTCCAATCAATGAAGATCAATTAAAACAACGGCTTTCGATGGATGGAAAGTTTGCCTTAAAGTCCGTATTGCGTAATGCGAAAATTTTTATCGACCTGCATAAGCGCTATGATGCCTCATCCAAACAGTGGTATTATCGCCTGGATGATAGTTGCATCAGGATCGCAAAGATGAATCGGTTTATGAACCAATTTCCGATACCGTGTTAGTGTTCTGCAACCTAATTTGCCGCTTCGTTCCGGAGCGGTTTTAAATATAAAAGTATAGTAAGTAAAACGGATATTAATGGGACAGGTATGCCACTGCTAAGAGTTGCACGAAAAATAAAATCAAAATTGTCAGGACAAAATGTACCGGCAGCGGACTATGTGTACCACCTGGATGCGTGTTTCAATCATGTTGTCAAAGGTTGGGTCTATAAAAAGAGCGACCCGAGCAAATCGGTGCACGTTGCTTTTAAACAGGGGAATCACACCTTCTGTGAAGTGATGGCGGATCAACCGCGCGAAGATTTAGTTGAGGCAGGCTTACCAAAAACGGATTGTGCGTTCGAAATCGCCCCGGATCTGGAACAGAATACATTAACTCCGACTCTGGCGGATCTCTATGTTGATGGTATTAAAATCAACGCTGAACCTGTGGTATTTGCGATGGATTATCAACTTTTTGTCAAGCAATTGACTCAACACCCATCTTCTTCATCTTAATATCTTACAAAATTACTAAATTAGTACAGGCATCAGATGGCTATCGAATCCTTGCAGCAGCTGGGGGCAGTGTTTTTGTCTCCGGTGCTGACCTACTTTAACCAGCATTTGCTCACGCATCAGCCTGCCGGCAGACCACTGTTTTTTCTTGCCCGCGAAGGGTATTGGCTGCAACAGGCGTTTCAGCGCTACGCGCAGGCGCAGCAGCATGAGGCAGACACACGTTATCTGCTGGTGTCACGTGCGTTCTTGTTTAAAATCGGTTTGCTGCAACCGCAAACCTATCCTTATTCACTCAACTTCAAATTCTCCGGTACCTTACACGAGTTAATGCGCAGCCGGTTTATGCTCAGTGATACTAAAATTCGCCAGGTATTCACGGAAAAGGAGTTCAGTAAACAGCTTTTGCTTCCTCAGCAGCTGGATAAAGTCTCCGCTTTGCTGCAAGACAAAATCCCTCAACTGACACCTGTGATTTCTACCTCCAGTGATGCGTATCGTCACTACCTGACCGAACTGGGCTTTTTTGAGCACGGTGTGGTTGATGTGGTTGACCTGGGGTATGGCGGAACCATTCAAACCTTGCTCAGCCTGATTTACAAAGTGGATACGGTTGGCCACTATCTGATCGCGTCGAATCCGGGTGAACAGTCGCTGGGTGAAAACAGAGCTGTGATGAATGGTTATCTGCATGAAGGCGTGAAACTGGGTGAGGGTTATGTTCCTTTAGACCGCTCGATGTTTCTCGAAGGATTACTTACCGCGCCTGTTGGCCAGTTTCAGGACATTCGCCTCAGCCCTCTGCCGCATGTCACTTTTGACTATTACTATGGCCGAAAAGTGTCTACTCAGCACCATTTTCATTTGGTCGAAGCTGTCTGCCAGGGTGCCCTGGCGCAACTTGAATCTTTTGCACAGCTGGGCATTGAGTTTACCAAGCAGGAAGTGGAGTCTCTCTACACCACGTTTGTCACCAAAAAGGGGCTTCTGCCGCGCCACAGCTGGCCGTTGTTTGAAATTGATGACGATATTGCCAGTGAGGGAACCGTGAATGGTATCGACTTCTTCGGATTGAGAGTATGAATTACAGAGCTATGATTAAACGGCGCTTTCCGAAAGTGGAGCGCACACTGCGTAACAATCCGCAACTGATGAAACTGGCGGTCAATGTCGAAGGTCGCCTGTTGCAGCGCAGGATGAAAAAACTGTCACAGAGTTATGCTGTCAGCGGTGTGAAGTTCGATGTGCACCAGCAACAGTTGCTGAATGAAGCCAAACAGCATGGTTTGTTTGATTTTAATTGGTACTGTCAGGTGCAGAACCGGCCGTTCAGCTCCGAGCAGGAAGCGTTCAGTGACTACCTGCACAAAAGCTGCTTTTCTTCAGTCAGCCCGAGCCCTGCCTTTGATAACCTGACCTACCAAAAACATAATCTGGATGTCTATCACTCCAATATCAGCCCGTTAGCCCATTACTTGCAATCGGGGCGGCAGGAAGGGCGGATTACGGCACCATTTTCGCCTAAGTGGACCCCAACCAGTACGCTGGATATTACTCCGGCTCCTCAGTTGCTTAAACAGGCTAAAGTCGCGGTTTGTCTGCATATCTTTTATGAAGACTTTATTCCTTATTATGCCCGTTGCCTGCGCGATTTTCCGGCTCAGGTGGATCTGTTTATCAGTGTCAGTGATAAAGCCTATCAGGCCTCCATTGATGAGCATTTGGCTCCGCTGGATTCGGTGCAGAAGATTGAAGTGGTTGAAGTACCAAACCGCGGACGCAATTTTGGCCCGATGCTGGTCGAGTTTGGCCGTCAGCTTCTCGATTACGATCTGTTTTGTCATCTGCATTCGAAAAAGTCGCTTTATTCCGGTCGTCCGCAGACCCAGTGGGCCGATTATCTCGGTGAATATCTGCTCAAAGACCATGCAGTGATCGCCCGGGTGATGACCCAGATGCTGCAGGATAGTGAGTGCGGCCTGTACTATCCGACCTCATACACCATGATGCCGGACTGGGTGAATCACTGGCTCAAGAATAAACCGTTCAAAGGTGAATTTTTTCAGCAATGGGATTTACAGGATCACTCTGAGTTTCTGGCTTACCCGGTTGGCGGTATGTTCTGGGCCAAACCTGAGGCGTTAAGACCGCTGCTGGAGAAAGAGTACCAGTACAGTGATTTCCCTGCAGAGCCACTGCCTAATGATGGTTCTCAGCTGCATGCGTTAGAGCGTTGTATCGGCTTGCTGGCGGAACGCCAAGGGTATACCCAGCTGTTTTTCCACCCGGAACTGGCCAGTTTCACTCAGGATAAAGGCTATCTGTTTACCAATTACGTCAGCACCCAACAGCAACTGCTGCACAAAGTGCAAATGTTTGATGTTATCTCTTTTGATGTGTTTGATACCCTGGTGCGCCGCAGCCATTATGTGCCGGATTATGCCAAACTAAAACTGGGCCAGTATCTGGTGTCGCAAGGCGTGGTTGCTGATGCGAAAACCTTTGTTGAAGTGCGTAATCAGGCCGAGTTTCTGGTCCGTCAGGATAAAGAGTTTCAGGGTGATGTGACCATTTTTGAAACCTATCAAAAGCTGGCAACATCACAGGGCTGGTCCGAGCCGCAGGCGCAGCAATATGCTGAGATGGAGTTTGCTTACGATCTGGAAATGATTGAAAGTAAAGATGAAGTGGTCGATGTGCTCAATCAGCTGATTGGTATGGGCAAAACGGTCTACATCATTTCGGATACCTATTATACCGAATATCAGATCATCCTGATGCTGCGTAAAGCTGGCGTCACTAATGGGTACCGCCTGTTTGTCTCTTCGGAACTGGGGCTGCGTAAAGATAACGCCACCATGTGGTCTTATATCAGTAATGAGCTCAAAGATAAGAGCCGTTTTGTCCATATCGGTGATAATGCCGTCGCTGATGCCCAGCTGCCAGGAGACTTTGGCTTAGCCAACCTGCATATTCTTAATCCGATCGATAAGTGGCAGGCTGCGGGATGGAGCAATCCGTTTGCCGGCGGTAACGAATTAAATGAACAACAGATTTTAAAATGGGGACCGCTTGTCAGTCAGTTTGGCCGCTTCCCGTTTTTAGGTGAGTAAGCAGTAATATGTCGTCTAATATCAATCTCAATCAACCTAAAACGCTGATTTTTCATCCGGGTATCGGAAAAACTGCCACCAGTGCAATTCAAAAAGTAGGATTGGCGTTGCCAACTTCGCTGTCAAACAAGGCTTGTTTCGCTCCGTTTGGTGTTCATGGCAACGCGCATAATTTGTTTGCTTCTAATCATCCTGATTTTAAGCAGGATGTGTTTGACAAAGAATGGCCGAAATTACTCGATTTTGCGCTAAGTCGAGATTCGAGCACGATTGTTTCCTCTGAATTTCTGATTCGAGACCGACCAGCCCATATCAAGATGCTGATTGACAGTGCTTTAGCTAAAGGGTTGCAGGTTAAAGTCGTCATCGCAGTGAGAGATTATACCGATTATCTGATTTCAGCATTTCTTCAAGGTGTGAAGGTTCAATGGGGGGTTAATCCCAATGATACTATTTTTACTTTTTGTGAGCGCGAACTGGAAAACATTCGTATGAACCGCTTAGTTGATCATTGGTCTCGGCATGTCGGGGATGAAAATATTCATTTGATCAATTATGACGAAAATAAAAAACTGATGGTGGAAAAGTTCTTTTCTTTGGTTGGATTGTATCCCGAAAAACAAGATGTAACGGAAAATGTTAATGCTTCTATCAGTGTTGATATTGTACCTTTTATTCGCCATTTCGATAAGATCGTAGATGCCACACCAGAGCAGAGGAAAGAGTTTATAAACTATGTCTCTAGTTTTGATTTTAAGCCGAATCATAAAAAGCATATTTACAATAGAGTTGAAAATAACATTGTAAACGGGGCTTTCAATCATGATATGAGTATTCTTTCTAAACGCTACTCTTGGGTGTGATAGTGTATGTTGAAAGTTAAAGTTGCAGCGATTGCTAAAGACGAAGGGGCTTACATCTCTGAGTGGGTTCACCATCATTTATACTTTGGCTTTGATGCAGTTGAGGTTTATGTCAATAACACCAGTGACAGAACGATGGCAATTCTTGATAGCTTATCCGAAAATTATGCGGTGGAGTATCAGATAAGAGATGATCTGGTTGAAGAAGCTAAGGGGAACTTTCAGAAAGCCGCATATAATGATATTGCCCTGAGAGCTAAGCTTGATGGATTTACTCACATATTATTTATTGATATTGATGAGTTCTGGACACCGAAAGACTTTACCATGACAGTTAAAGATTTCTTATCTGATACTGATAATGCAGATTGTTATGTTTTTCAGTGGAGCATGCATCATGATGAGAAAATTTTCTCACCATGTTTTAATCTCAGTAATCGTTTTAAAAAAGCACCACAATTAAAGCATTTAATTAATTTGTCTTCATCATTTGATAACGTAGGTATACACAATACGTACGGGGATGGATTTGTATATCGGGACTCGAGTGGTGCTGAGATTATCTTCGATGCTGAAGACAAGTTAAGATCAAAAATTGTGAATAATAAAGCATTGTCGGATTCTGTGTTTATTGTTCATCGTGCCTATCGAAGCCAGTTAGAGTATGTTTCACTGCTTTTAAGAGGACGTCCTACCGGGCAGGTGATTAAAAATAATAGATTGGGATACTACAAAAGCGAAGAATTTGATCAGATTTTTACCATCGATGAGAAAAAATTAGATGACTATTTAGCTCATTTGGTGGTTTTTGAGCAGCCTATTATGGATTATATCGCTATATCAAGAAACTTTGTGATAGAACGCTATAAAAGAGCCCTTGACGTTTTTAGTAGTGATCTTAGCGATGCAGACCGCAAAGATCTCAAGATAGCTTTACGGAATGTAACAATTGATGAAGTTGTTGAAGTCCACGAGAAAGTATTTGGCAGAAACAAGACAGATAACTATGTGGATTCTTTAAGGGAGTTGGCGTTTGCTTTAGAAGCCGACGCTAAAATTGATTTGGCTTATTTAGTACTTAGTGCTGCACAAAAGTTAAGACCGCACGGGCCTGTTATTAATAATAAGATAAACCAATATAAAGAAATTTTGGCAAGGGATAGTGATTAGTGATTGAAATCAAAAACCTCACTAAATATTACCCTTCAGAGCTGGGTAAACAGTACGTTTTTAAAGACCTTAACTTTACCCTGCCTGAAGGGCACAATGTCGCCTTACTTGGTTCCAATGGTGCGGGTAAATCGACTCTGTTCCGGATTATTGCCGGCAGTGAATACCCGAACTCGGGTAAGGTGGTGACTGATAAAGCCATCTCCTGGCCGGTGGCGCTTTCTACCGGAATTCACCCGCAAATGACCGGGCGGGAAAATACCCGTTTTATCGGCCGGGTGAACGGGGTGGCCAATCTGGATGAGTACGAAGAAAAGGTAAAACACTTTGCTGAGCTAGGGGTGAAGTACGATTTGCCGGTGAAAAATTACTCCAGTGGTATGCGCTCCCGCCTGGCCTTTGGCTGCTGTATTGCGATTGATTTTGATATTTATCTGATTGATGAGGCGACCTCAGTCGGTGACCAGAAGTTTCGTAAAAAGGCCAAGCAGGCACTGCTGGATAAAAGTAAAACCGCCAGTGTGATCATGGTCAGTCACGATATGAAGGAGATCCGTGAGTTTTGTGACAGTGCGATAATCCTCCATCAGGGCACGCTGACTTTTTACGATGATCTTGAGCGTGCACTCAAAGTGTACGAAGAGCTGTAGAAATTAAATAGATAAATAAATAGCAGCTCATTTTCCAAGGAAGAAGAAAAACAACAATGTTAGTTACTCATACGTCGGCTTTGGCGGTCTTGTTGCTGTTTGTGTTAACAATAGCGGGGCTGATCAAATATCAATCCAACCCTGAACGCGTGTTCGGGGTGTTGCTTTTAGTATTGTTTGTGTGCGGTTTTGTCAGCAGTGAACAGGTGGTGAGCAGCTTTGCCAGCCAGGGCGTTCTGACTCTGGTGCTGCTGATGGTGTGTTCTCTGGCTTTGGAGAAAACCCGCTTTTTACGCCAGGTAGCGAACTTCGTGATTCGTAGCAGCTACCGCCGCTCGTGGCTCAATCTGTTTACCTTCGGGGCGTTATCCTCTGCGGTGCTGAACAATACCGCGGTGGTGTCGGCCATGCTGGCGCCGATCCGCGCCAACCGCCATCATGCGCCGAGCCGGTTATTAATCCCGCTCTCTTACGCTGCCATTCTCGGCGGCACGTTAACATTGGTGGGTACATCGACTAACCTGATCGTCAATTCCATGGTTGTCGAAGCGGGCTTTAAGCCGCTGGGTTTCTTCGATTTTACCCTGGTCGGCAGTCTGCTGGTGCTGGGCTGTGGCCTGACCCTGTTTATTGCCAGTCGCTGGCTGCCCAACCACTGCAACACCACTCAGGTACTGGCCGATTACTTTATTGATACTAAGGTACGTGAAGGCTCAGCCCTGATTGGCCGCACGATTGAAGAAAACGGCCTGCGTAATCTGGAAGCGCTGTTTCTGGTGGAGTTGCAGCGTCAGGGCAAGCTGATTTCACCGGTTTCTCCGCATGAAGTGCTGCAGCAGGGTGACCGCCTGCTGTTCAGTGGTGATATTAAAAAAGTTACCCTGCTTAATCAGTTCTCCGGGCTGGAATCTTTTGCCAACCAGAATGGCCTGCCACTCGATAACTTGTCTGAAGTGATTGTCCGTCCGGAAAGTACCTTAGTCGGCCGCACACTCAAACACGCCGGTTTCCGTGCGCTGTTCGATGCCGCGGTCGTCGCGATTAAGCGCGACGGTGAACGCTTGTCTGGCAAGTTGGGTGAAGTGGTGCTGAAAGCGGGTGATAACCTGGTGCTGGCGGTGGGTGAAGATTTTAAATCGCGTCATAACCTGCGCAAAAACTTCTTTTTTGTCAGCGGGGTGGAAACGGAGCAGACTTTGACGCCGGCTAAAGAGTGGCTGGCTGTGTTTGGCTTTGTCGCCGCGATTGCGCTTTCCGCCTTAGGTTTAGTCCCGCTGTTCAAAAGTATGTTTATGCTGCTCGGGGTGTTTTTACTGACCCGAATGCTGAAACCGAATGAAATTCTGCAGCGTCTGCCGACTCAGATCTGGCTGATCATCTCGGCCGCGCTGCTGCTGTCCCACGCCCTTAATAACACCAAGGCGACAGAGTTGCTGGACATGTTGATTTTGGATAATCAGCAATCCTTTACCCCGTTCGTCGGCTTATGTGTGGTCTATATCATGACCTGGTGGCTGACCGAGCTGGTGACCAATAACGCCGCGGCAGCCCTGGTGTTTCCGCTGGCCGTTGGCCTGGCGAACACCCTCGGCGTGGAACCGACCGGCTATATTCTCGCGGTTGCTTTTGGTGCCAGTGCCAGTTTTGTCAGCCCGTACGGCTATCAGACCAACCTGATGGTGTTTAACGCCGGACAGTATCATATTAAAGATTTTCTCAAAGTGGGCCTGCCGGTCAGCCTGGTTTATGGTCTGATCACTGTCAGCAGTATCAGCGTACTGTTTGGACTATAAAAACTGCGCGTTAGAATAAGCTCCTCAACGGGATGTTTGAACCATTGTGTGTTACATTTTCACCAATTCAACAAATGGAAAAGATTGGAATGAATATTTCTCCTGAACGTATGACTCACCTTAAACAGCTGGAAGCTGAGTCAATTCATATCATGCGCGAAGTCGCAGCTGAGTTTGATAACCCGGTAATGCTTTACTCGGTGGGCAAAGACTCCTCCGTGATGCTGCACCTGGCTAAAAAAGCGTTTGCGCCGGGTATCCCGCCGTTTCCGCTGATGCACGTGGACACCACGTGGAAATTCAAAGAGATGATCGCGTTTCGTGATTACATGGCGAAAAAACTGGGTATGGAACTGATTGTGCACCAGAACCCGGAAGGTCTGGCGATGGGCATCAGCCCGTTCGTTCATGGCAGCTCCATGCACACCGATATCATGAAAACTCAGGGCCTGAAACAGGCACTGGACAAGCATGGTTTTGACGCGGCTTTTGGCGGCGCACGTCGTGACGAAGAGAAATCACGTGCGAAAGAGCGTGTTTACTCATTCCGTGATGAACACCACCGTTGGGACCCGAAAAACCAGCGTCCTGAGCTGTGGAACATCTACAACGGTAAAGTGAACAAGGGCGAAAGCATTCGTGTGTTCCCGCTGTCAAACTGGACTGAGCTGGATATCTGGCAATACATCTACCTGGAAAACATCGAAATCCCGGGTCTGTACCTGTCTGCCAAGCGCCCTGTGGTTGAGCGTGACGGCATGCTGATCATGGTTGATGATGAGCGTATGGAACTGAAAGAAGGTGAAGTGGTTGAAGAGAAGATGGTTCGCTTCCGTACTCTGGGTTGCTACCCGCTGACCGGCGCGGTGGAATCTGAAGCAACGACTCTGCCTGAAATCATCCAGGAAATGCTGCTGACCACGACTTCCGAGCGCCAGGGCCGTGCGATTGACCACGACAGCTCAGGTTCAATGGAAAAGAAAAAACGTGAGGGCTACTTCTGATTTCGGATGACCCAATCAGAAGCAAATAACTATGACTTCTCCATACATTAAAAAAGAAAATCAATCGGTCAGTGATGATGTGGTGTGGCATAACACAACCGTGACTCATGCTGATCGCGTTGAACTCAAGAAGCAAAAGCCGGTTGTGCTTTGGTTTACCGGATTAAGTGGCTCGGGTAAGTCAACGGTGGCGAACGCCGTTGAAAGCAAGCTGCTCAGCCTGGGTAAACATAGTTACTTATTAGATGGCGACAACGTCCGTCATGGCTTGAATAAGGATTTAGGCTTTAGTGATGCAGACCGCATCGAGAATATCCGCCGTATCAGTGAAGTGGCTAAGCTGTTTGTTGATGCGGGCACGATCGTTCTGACTGCGTTTATCTCGCCGTTTATTTCTGATCGTGAGCAGGCGCGTGCCTTGCTAGATGATGGCCAGTTCCTGGAAGTGTATATCGATACACCGCTGGAGGTGTGCGAACAGCGTGATCCTAAAGGCTTATATAAGAAAGCCCGTGCCGGCGAAATCAAAAACTTCACCGGCATTGATTCTGCCTATGAAGCGCCGCTGAACGCAGAGATTCATGTGAAAACCGCGGATAAAAGCGTGGAAGAATGCGCTGAGGCTGTGGTCGAACAGCTAATTAAGCTTGGGTATATTTAATCATGCATTACGATGTTTTTAATGGCGATGCTGATGGCATCATCGCGTTACTTCAGCTGCGTAAAGCTGAGCCAAAACGCTCAACTCTGGTGACCGGCGTTAAGCGTGATATTAAACTGCTGCAACAGGTGGCTGCACAAACGGATGTGTGCGGAGTGACTGTGCTTGATATTTCGATGGAAAAAAACATCGATGCTCTCTATGAGCTGATCGAGCGCGATATTCCGGTGTTCTATTGTGACCATCACCGGACCGGTGAAGTGCCTCAGGCGAGTAACTTCACGGCTTTGGTTAACCTGGATGCCCAGGTGTGTACCAGTTTGCTCATCAGCCAGCATTTGAACCATCGTTATGCCGAGTGGGCGGTAGCCGGTATCTATGGCGATAACCTGTTTAGTACCGCGGAAGTGCTGGCCGACCAAATCGGTTTAACTTCGGAGCAGCGTGAGTTTTTGAAAGAACTCGGCACGCTGATCAACTACAACGGTTATGGCGCGACCATTGACGATCTGCATATCCCGCCAGCCGATTTACTGGCGATGCTGATGCCATACGCTTCTCCGTTTGATCTGAAAAACGATCCGGACTCACCTTATTACCTGCTGAAAAACGGTTATGCCGAAGATTATGCTCATATTGAAGCCCTGTCTCCGGTTGAGAGTAATGAGGTAGCGGAAGTGTATGAACTGCCATGCGAAGCCTGGGCACGCCGTATCAGCGGTGTGTTTGGTAATGCGCTTGCTAATCAGTCTCCGGCGAAAGCCCATGCAGTATTGACGCTGAACCAGAATCTGCAGGATTACACCGTGAGCGTCCGTGCGCCGCTGGAAAACCGCACGGGTGCTGATGAAGTCTGCTGTCAGTTTGATACAGGTGGCGGCCGTAAAGCGGCAGCCGGTATCAACCAGCTACCGCTTACCGCCAAGCAAGAATTTATTTCGGTACTGACTGAGTTTTATCGCTGAGCCGGTGAACCGACCCGAATTGAACTGTTTTGAATAACATCACTCACCGGGTGTCAAGCATCCGGTGTGGTAAAGAAAATCAAGGAATTAAAATGTCACACGCATCAGATCTAATTGCAGAAGATATCGAAGCGTATCTGAAAGTGCATGAAAACAAGGACCTTCTTCGTTTCCTTACCTGTGGTAACGTGGATGATGGTAAATCGACCCTGATCGGCCGCCTGCTGTTCGACAGCAAGCTGATTTATGAAGATCAGATGGCTGCGATTGAAAAAGATTCACAAAAGTTCAATACCACAGATGAAGCGTTCGACCTGGCTCTGCTGGTGGATGGCCTGCAGTCAGAACGTGAACAGGGCATCACTATCGATGTGGCGTACCGTTACTTCTCAACCGACAAGCGTAAGTTCATCATCGCTGATACTCCGGGACACGAGCAGTACACGCGTAACATGGTGACCGGCGCTTCGACTTGTGACCTGGCGATCGTGATGGTTGATGCCCGTTACGGCATCCAGACTCAGACCCGCCGTCACAGCTACATCTGTTCTCTGCTGGGTATTAAGCACATCATCGTTGCCATTAACAAAATGGACCTGATGGAGTACAGCCAGGACGTGTATCAGAAGATTAAAGCTGATTACCGTGAAATGGCGAAAAACTTTAACATCGACGATATTCGTTTCGTGCCAATCTCTGCACTGAAAGGTGATAACGTCGTCACGCCAAGCGAGAACATGGACTGGTACCCGGGTGCGACTCTGATGAAGCTGCTGGAAACGGTTAAAATTGATCAGGATAAAGATCTTGAGCATATGCGTTTCCCGGTTCAGTACGTTAACCGTCCTAACCTGAACTTCCGCGGCTTCTGCGGCACGCTGGCATCCGGTGTGGTCCGTGTCGGTGATGAAGTGACGGCGCTGCCATCAGGCAAAACCTCACGCATCAAAACCATCTACACTCACGATGGCGAGCTAGAAACGGCGTACCCAGGTCAGGCCATCACGCTGACTCTGGAAAACGAGATTGATGTGTCACGCGGCGATATGCTGGTTCACTCTGGTCATGAGCCAGTGGTGACGAACAAGCTGTCTGCTCACGTGGTATGGATGGATGAGAACCCGCTGCGTACTCAGAAAGAGTACTCATTCAAGTTCGCAACCAAGACCTGTACCGGCCGTATCAGCAACATTGACCACAAAGTCGATGTGAACACGCTGGAACAGCATGAAGAGAACAGTGAATCTCTGAACCTGAATGAAATCGCGCTGGCGTCAGTGTCACTGACCGACAAAGTTGCCGTTGATACTTACAGTGCGCTGCTTCAAACCGGTGCATTCATCATCATCGACCGTTACACCAACGTGACTGTTGGTGCGGGTATGGTTCACGCGCTGAACGATGGCCAGGATAACGTGCGTCATTACACCCAGGCTGAAAAAGAGCTGAACGCCTACGTGCGTAAGCACTACCCTGAATGGGGCTGTACAGAGTTCTAATCTGTAAGCACTCACTATCAGAAAAGCAAAAGGTGGCCAAGGCCACCTTTTTTATGCGCGGTATTTCGTACCATTGGATAGATTTAATATTCCAGAGAGTTCATACTGTCGTTGAGGTTGATGATATGTTTATCGTGATTATCCAATCAGCGATTGAGGGTTTCTGAGGTGCATTTTTGTTAGTTAACTCACCCGCTCAACAATAGTGGGCATAACAAGTACCTTATGAAGCCCTCACCTTTGGAATTATACTGACTGTAGGATTTTATGAAGATATTTGTAGTGGGTACATCTAACTCTGTTATGGGGAATAAAGGGTATATTGAAGCATTGAGGTTAGAGCATGACGTTGTTCAACTTTCATCAGGTAGAACCCCTTTTTACTCATGTATGAAAACAATTGTTAATCATAAAGATGAGATTGAAAGTTCAGACTTATTAATCATCGACCACTATATAAACGATGTTAATTTCTATGGCTCTCTTCTCGGAGAACCGTATAAAGAACATTTAAAATTATTTTACAGTTACTTGTCTGCTTTGAATGTGAATATTTTAAATCTGATGTTTCCTATTCAGGATCTTGAACAGCGAGAATCTATAGATCTTTACCATCAAACTAAATCACTTTGTGAACAACACTCTATTTCTGTATTAGATTTAAATAAATTTAATATACCGAAAGAGTTTTATAGTGATCTTATTCATTTGACTCATGATGTATCTTACGCACTTGGTTTGTCTCTAAATAAAGGTTTGTCAAAAGTTGATTTTGACAATGTAGATTTTGGTACTGTATCTGACTTCCCATTCTACTCTTTAAGTGCTAGTAAGATACCAAATAATAGAAATAAAAGTTGTACATTTAAAAACAGTCTTATCTGCGTTGAGTATTTAAAGCTTGAACATGAGATTACAGTCCATGTTCCAAAAGGACATAAGCTTATTGCGTTAGGTTTGCTTTTAGACAAAACAATGAATGGTCGTTCTGGATTTGAGTTGAACGATGAACAAAGTGGAGTTAGTGGCGGCGGATATTTTCTTGAGACCGTAGAGCAAACTGTCTGCGGTGACTTCACTATTTCACCTTTAAGTGGATATCATGAAGTAAGAAATATGATGGGAAGAGGAATATCTAAAGGTTTATTTACATATTTCTATATTGTCGATTTTTTATTTTTTGATACAGAGAGAAATATGGAATTTAACTCTGCAATTCGTAAATCTTATAATATAGACATTAGTCAATTTATATCTTTATCTAATAAGTTTGTGGCTATAGGTAATAGAGAACCTAGTTTTCCTAAAATATCACCTAAGTCTGTAAATAAGTTAAGAGAACTTGCTCTGTCTTTAGAGGTGGAGGATTTGAAAATAGCTAGAGATTTAATGCTGTTAGCTAATTTAGCTAGACCTGATGGTCCAGTTATAAAGACAAAATTGGCCGAGTATGAAAAAGCATTAAATGGGAAAAGCAAAGTAAACTAATAGATTTTTTCGAAAACTGTTACATTAAAAATATACATCGCTTTTTAACGAGGACACACGCCTTCACTACGGTGTGTGTCCTGCTTAGCGCATCCTGATGAAGCTCTGCTCGATGATCAGTCTTGTGGCAGGAAGCGCTGGTAATCGACTTCCATAAACTGCGAGCGCTGGAAGCGGGTCTCTTTCAGTTCCAGAGGGACGGTGCAGTCGTAGATGGTTTTACATGACATACCGCGCGCCTTGATCGACGGGCTCATGTCCGGCATTTGTGACGGGTCGAGTACGTGGGTGGTGACGCCCGGGATCACTATGGTATCGACATCGGCCTGGTGGCGGGTATTGAGCGCCCACAGCACGTCGTTAGAGTCAAAAATATCCACGTCATCTTCCACCAGAATGATGTTCTTCAGTTCCGGGAAGGCACCGAAGGCGACCAGTGCGGCCTGGCGCTGACGACCTTCATCTTTGGCACTGAGTTTCTTGAACTGCATCACCGCCATCAGTTTGCCGCCACCGGAAGAGTGGGCGTAGACGTTCAGGACGCGGCCCGGCATAGCGCGCTCGGTCATCGACAAAATACTGGCTTCGGTACAGATCCCGGCCAGGCTGACGTGCTCTTCACTGCAGCCGATACAGGTTTGGGTGATTGGGTTGGTGCGCGTTGTCACCGATTTTACTTTGATCACCGGCAGGCTCGGGTTGGCTTCGCCGGTGTAGCCCGGAAACTCCGGCATGGCTTTACCTGTGTGGCTGTTTTGATCTTCCACCACGCGGTAGTCCGGCATGATCTCACCTTCAATCACGATTTCAGCATGGGCGATGGCTTTGGTATCGACGGTTTTGGCTTGAACCAGTTCAACCGGGCGGTTACGGAACGCGCCGGCAATTTCCAGTTCGTTAAAGCCCAGCGGGGTCACTGGTGGCTCAAAGCAGGCGGAAACGTACACTGCCGGATCGAGACCGATATTGACCGTGATAGGAAGAGGTTTGCCCATCGCTTCGGCTTTTTTACGGAACACATCAATATGACGGCCCGGCGCGAAGAAGATCGATACTTCATCCCGCGACTGAAAGCACTGGCGGTGAATGGTGACGTTGGTATCGCCGTTTTCCGGATCTTCGGCATATACCAGGCCGAGGGTGACGTACGGGCCGGCATCTTCCACTGTGTTGGTGGGGGCCGGGATCAGTTTGCGGATATCGAAGTCCGGATCGTCGGCGTAGTGCACCACTTCCTGGCACGGCGCCTGATCGACCAGGATCGGTTTGATCGGGCTATTGGCGGCCTGCATCATGGCATGACCGAGGTGTTCCGGCTCATGGCCGAGCAGCAGGGCGGTACGTGCGCGACTGGCCAGTACGCCAATCGCAACCGGTGATTTCTCAAAGCCTTTGATGTTGTTAAACAGCATCATCGGACCTTGTTTGGTCGGGCGCATGGTGGTGCCGGCCGCGCCGATATGGCGATAGACACCGGACAGTTCACCGACCGGATCGACTTCGATATCGGTTTCCAGCAGCTGGCCTTCATATTCGGAGAGAAATTGAATCGCGGAGCGCAGGTCGGTGATCTCTTCCCGGGCGCGTTGGTAATCTTCAGGGCGGTATTTTTGCATGTTAGATCCTCGCAGCTGTGGTGTGCTGCTACTTCAGGTTTAACGCACAACGGTGGGCAGCGGCTTTGAGGAATACACAAGGCCATCACGGGCGTGCGTCGGCCCAGCATTAAGGCTGTGTCTGACGGGCGTGATTTGTCGGATCTGTCAAAGCGGGCGATACGCCGTTGGTACGCGGGGTGGTGCTGTGAACGGGTCGCAGAGAGCAACCTGTTATCTGCGGTCCAGTATAGAGATTGAGTACAAGTTATCCATAACCTAAAATGAATGTGAAATATTATGTTTTGGAATGTTTATGAAGCAGGTTAAACCGCTTAATCAGATCAATATGAATCTGCTGATCCCGCTCAATGCCTTACTGGAGTACAAGAGTGTTACCGCGGCAGCAGAGTCGCTGGGTATCGCCCAGCCGACCATGAGTAAGCATCTCGCCCAGTTACGCCGCTTACTCAATGACCAACTGTTGGTGAGGGTCGGGTCACATATGCAGCTCACGCCAACTGCGCTTGAGATCCAGTCGAGTCTGGCGCTGGTGCTGGACGGGCTGAATGATATTTTCGCCGCCAGTTATGATCCGGATAAGGATAAGCGCGAGTTTATTATTGCCTGCCCGGATTATGTCAGTGCCTACATTCTGCCGGATGTGATCCGGCCCTATCTGGCTGATGAGTCGCAGGTGTCGTTTCATGTTATCAACTGGGATATTCAGGCGCGCAGCCTGCTGCTGGAAGGATTGATCGACTTTGTGATCACCATAGATGAAGACTTTGCGCCCAATTTCATCCGTAAGGTGATCGATAAAGATCACTGGGTGATGGTGATGAGCGCGGATCATCCGCTGGCTAATCAGGTTGAGATCAGCATGGATCAGTTTCTTGCCCAGCCGTTTGTGCAGACCGTGACTGGTGGCGGCAGCTCGAAACAGATTGACCGCTATTTCAGCCAACGCCGTCTGAAACGCAATATCAAACTCACCACTCAGGGCTATATCCCGACTTTTAGTGCCATTCGCAGCAGCGAGATGATCTCTGTGGTGCCGCAGCATCTGGCGACATACATGGCGCAGGACTTCGGCCTGGTGGTTCGGGTGCTACCGTTTCGGGTCGCGCAGTCTCAGCATTCCGTCTATTGGCACGAAAAATTCAACAATGACAGCGCACACCGCTGGTTTCGCGAGCACATCATCAGTGAGATTGTCACCCACCCGCGCCATCGTAGCGCTTAAGTCTGCAGAGAAAGAATAAGCAGGACACACGCCGTTACGATGCCTCTTTGTTACGGGGACACACACCTTTAGTTGCTGCTTGATTTACGGTGTGTGTCCTGGTAAGAGATGGTGTGTGTCCTGCTAAAAGAGGGCTGAGAGGAGTGAGTTTTAAGGGGGCTTCGTTTGTGTCTACAGACCCCATATAATCAGCACTAGGCCGTCCCGCAGGCCGGCAAAGACCAGTGGCTTTTTCCTTGTTCCACTTCGTTTAACAGCCAAGACCGAAACAGGCGAGCGTGGGGATGCTCGATAGCTTGGTTAGGGCTCACCAGATAAAATGCCTCACTGGTTGGGAGTTTTTGTTCAAATGGCGCCACCAATTGCCCGGCGGTGAGCATGCCTTGAATCAAAGAGCTTCTTCCTAATGCAACCCCTTCGCCAGCTTTGGCCAGTTCGAGGGCTGAAATTAAGGTATCAAAATGAATCCCCTGCGAAGAGTCAATGTGCGCAAAGCCGGTTTTGTTCAGCCAGTAAGCCCATCCTTCGTTATACCCGTCAACATGCAGCAGGGTGTGATTGAGCAGTTGATTGGGCGTGGTTAGCGGGATAGTAGTATTGAGAAGTGCAGGGCTACATACCGGGATCAGGTAGTCCCAGGTGAGTCTGTGGCAATGCATACCAAACCACTCCCCCATTCCGTAACGAATCTCCATGTCCGATTCTTTATCGAGATTTTCTACCCAGATATTGGCCGGCAGGCGCAGGTTGACCTCTGGATGCAGTTTTCTGAAACGCCCTAATCGCGGCGCTAACCACGTGCTAAAAAAAACCAGACTAGAGCGAATGGTTAACGGCCGGGTCTGCCCTTGTCCAAACAATTCATTGGTGACGTCGGCCAGCCGTTTGATAGATTCATGCACGATGGGAATATATGCACGGCCGGATTTGGTCAGTTCTAAGCCTCTGGGTAAGCGTTTAAACAGCTCAGTACCTAATTGCGCTTCTAATCCTTTGATTTGCTGGCTGACGGCGGCTTGAGTCATGTTAAGTTCCTGAGCTGCCTGGGTGAAGTTCAGGCAGCGTGCGGAAACTTCAAATGATCTAAGCCAATTGAGGGGGGGCAGTTTTTTTTTCATTTTTTGCTTCTTATGTTCACTAGGCTGTGTGCGTTTAAAACGTTTTTTTACCGTCATTCTAACCTTAACAAGTTGGGCGTGAACGGCTGCATTTGCTATTTTGTGACCAGTTCCCTTTAATCTGCTCTGGTCTGCACTGACTAATGTTTATCCAATGACGGAGGTGATGAATATGAAGAAGCGATTCGCTGAATATCGTAAACAGCGACTTTTACACCGGATAAAAAAGCCAGGCCAGCGCTAGGCTGGACTGGCTATGATGACGATGGGAGGCTTAGCTCGGGAAAGCAAAGGTCACACCTTCGCGCACGCCGCTTGACGGCCAACGCTGTGTGATGGTTTTACGCTTGGTGTAGAAGCGCACCCCATCAGGGCCATAGGCATGCAGATCACCAAACAGCGAGCGTTTCCAACCGCCAAAGCTATGATAAGCGACGGGGACAGGAAGCGGTACGTTGATCCCGACCATGCCCACTTGAATGTGATCAGAGAAATAGCGCGCAGCTTCGCCATCACGCGTGAAGATGCAAGTACCGTTTCCGTATTCATGATCATTAATCAGCTGCATTGCTTGTTCCATGGTCTCGACACGAACCACCTGCAGGACGGGACCGAAAATTTCTTCCTGGTAGCTTTGCATTGACGGGGTGACGCCATCTATCAATGTTGCGCCGACAAAGAAGCCGCTCTCATAGCCCGCTACGTTGGGATGGCGACCATCGACCACTACGCTCGCACCATCAGCTTCCGCACTGTTAATGTAACCGATAATCTTTTGCTGATGCTCGCGCGTGATCACCGGGCCAAAATCATTGTTTTTGTCACTGTACTCACCAACTGCAAGGTGCTGCATCGCGGTTTGCATTTTGTCGACCAAGGCATTGGCCGCTTCTTTGCCGACCGCAACCGCAACCGACAACGCCATGCAGCGTTCACCTGATGAGCCAAATGCCGCGCCGAGCAGTTGGTTAACCGCATTGTCCATATCCGCATCCGGCATCACAATCGCGTGGTTTTTCGCTCCGCCCAATGCTTGGCAACGCTTACCATTGGCACACGCTGTGGCATAAATGTATTCGGCAATCGGGGTCGACCCGACAAAGCTGACCGCTTTAATACGCTCATCCGTTAATAGCACATCAACGGCTTCTTTATCGCCATTGACTACGTTGAGTACGCCATCCGGCAGGCCCGCTTCTTTTAACAGCTGGGCAATATACAGGGTTGAGCTCGGGTCGCGTTCTGAAGGTTTCAGAACGAAGGTGTTACCACAGGCAATGGCGAGCGGAAACATCCACATCGGTACCATGGCCGGGAAGTTGAAAGGGGTAATTCCGGCCACTACACCTAATGGCTGAAATTCACTCCAGGAATCAATATTTGGCCCGACATTTTTACTGAACTCGCCTTTGAGCAGTTCCGGCACGCCGCAGGCAAATTCGACGTTCTCGATGCCTCTTTGTAGCTCACCAGCCGCGTCATGGCAGATCTTGCCATGCTCTTCGCCGATCAACTGGCAAATTTTATCTGCATGTTGCTCCAGTAATTCCTTGAAGCGGAACATAACCCTGGCTCTTTTGATCGCTGGCGTATCGCGCCAGGCCGGGAATGCTGCCTGCGCAGCGGCAATCGCTTCTTGCACGGTTTCTTTCGGTGCTAAGGCAACCTGCTTTGAGGCTGTACCGGTTGCAGGGTTGTAAACATCTTGCAAGCGTTGAGCTGTTGTTACTAACTGACCGTTAATTAGGTGTCCGATGGTGTTCATTGTTCTTCCTCGAATATAGTTTGCCTGTTACTGGTTTTTTCTTTGAGTACAAGGTATTACGTTAATTATCAATATGGTGTTAAGTACAAATATCGCGCTAAGAGCGAGCCGTCCGGGCGAGCTCGTCATGCTGTACTCACTCACCAAAGCTGTTGATAAATTTCGATGATTTGTTCTGGTGTTGGTACAACGGGGTTATTATTTGGTGAGCCTGATGCCAGAGCTTGTTCTGCCATCGTAGGCATGAGTGCCAAAAACTGCTGGCGGTCGATGCCAAATTGCGCTGGCGTCGGTACCATCAGTTCGTCATTGAGCGCATGCAGTTCCGCCATGAGTTTACGGTTGGCCTCTTGATCGCTATCGGATTGCGTAGCAACACCCATTGCCCGCGCACAGTCCGCGTACCTGTGCGCTGCGCTTGGAATTGAAAACTCGGTCACCGCGGGTAACAGCATGGCATTGGAGAGCCCGTGAGGAACATGAAAGGCGGCGCCAATCGGTCGGCTCATACCGTGCACTAAGGCAACGGAAGCGTTAGAAAAGGCAATGCCGGCTAATGTAGAACCTAACATCATGGCTTCCCGGGCTTGATGATCACGACCATCGTGATAAGCGCGGCGCAGGTGAGGGCCGATTAACTTCATCGCGGCAATGGCTTGGCTGTCACTGTACGGACTGGCCTTTTTACTGACATAGGCTTCTATGGCATGCGTCAAAGCGTCGATGCCGGTATCGGCGGTGATTCGGGCAGGCAGGCTCAGGGTCAGTGTGTAATCGACCAGAGCAGCGATTGGCATAAAACCCACCCCTGCACACAGCATCTTTTCATCATTGGTCTCGTCGGTGATGATGGTAAAGCGTGTCACTTCGGAGCCGGTACCGGCTGTGGTCGGGACGGCGATGATAGGCAGACCTTGTTCATTGACGACTCTTGGGAATTTGTAATCGCGCATTTCGCCGCCAAATTTACCCAGGATACTGATCGCCTTTGCGCTGTCGATTGGACTGCCGCCGCCTAAAGCAATAATACTGTCAAAGTTACCATGACGAACGACGTTGACTCCCGCCTGAATTGAGCTGACTGTTGGCTCTGGCACGGTATCATCAAACACTTCCGAGATGATTTGATGCTCGTTTAAGCAAGACTGAACTTGTTGCGCATAGCCCAGTTCAACCATCATTTTATCTGTAATGATGAGGGGGCGAGAGCACCCTAGACTGTTCAGAATGGTCGGAATTTCTAAACTGGCATTTTCTCCTACCTGGAGGATACGAGGCAGAATTATTTGGTTAGACATATCGGCTCCACTTATTGTTATTTAGCTTATCCTTAGCTTATCTGCAAATAACACCTCAAATACGGCTAAGCATTCAATACGGCAATTAAATACGGGTAAGCATTATTGCGTTATGACTCAGCAGGAATTAACCCAACCTAAGACTGATTAACAACTTCATTGTTATGAATAAGCTTAGCTCTTTAAAGCAATAAAAAATAACCCTTAGAGTTAAGTATTTTTATAGCTGTTAATCTGCTCTGGTGAGCCTATTTAAATATCTTATTTTTATCAGCCGCTTGTATATTCAACTTTGTTATTTTTTCGCAGGCATAAAAAAAATTCACCCATTGGTCTTGTTTTTATTGCTAGCGGCTATCGAAGTGCAATTCTAGTATTCCGCCTGTGCTGAACTTTGCAGTACTTACGAGGTGGCTCTGCCGCGGTAATAAAAAACAAGTGAATAAGCCCGCTCCAAACGGGGTTTCTTCATTCAGTGAAAAGACGCTTTTTACACAGGATCAATAGAGATGAATAATAACCATCAACTGCCTCTTGTTGGTGTCCGGGTCGTGGACTTTGGACAACAAATCGCTGCTCCAGCTGTTGCCATGACGTTAGCCGACCTTGGCGCAACAGTGATTCATATTGACCCACCGCAAGGGCCACAGTGGGTTAGCCCTGCCAATGCAGTGTTAAATCGCAATAAACAGTGCATCACCTTAGACTTAAAATCCGCGACAGGGCTGAGCCAGGCACAACAGCTGATTGCGCAGGCAGACGTGGTGATCGAGAACTTTCGGCCGGGTGTTTTAAGTCGACTTGGCATTGATTTCGATGCATTACGCGCAGAGCGTCCTGAACTGATCACCTTGTCGATACCAGGCTTTGCCAGCAACGACATGCTAAGACGAGAATGGAAAGCGACCGAGGCGATCATCGCGGCCACCTCAGGCTCTTTTACCGATATGGGATTTAACCGTGTGCTGATGGGGATTGAGCCCAGCTTTTCTCCGGTTCCGCTTGGCTCCTCCTATGCCATATCGCTGGCTGCCAGTTCCGTTGTCATGGCCTTGTATGAACGGGCGCAAAGCGGCCAGGGCGATCACATCGAAGTGCCGGTCGCGGCGGCCTTAATGGAAGGCCTTTCATATAATTCGTTTGTGATTGATCAGTTGCCCGAGCGCTACAAGACCATGCGTGAGCATGAAATTGCTTATCGTCGCGACAATAACATAGACATGGATCTCAGTTATGCCGAGCTGCAAGAGTACTTAGATCCGTTTTTCCGCACCTATGATTGTGCCGATGGCCGAAAGTTTTACTGTGTGTGTCCGTCTCACCGTAATCATGCCAAACGTGCTCTGCAGGTTCTTGGCGTGTACGATGAGCTGATGGCGGAAGGCTTTCCCGAAGTAAAAGATCTGCACTTACCGGTCGATGAATGGGACGGGGAGACCTCACTCGGAGTCTACCCGTTGCCGGAAAAATGGGCCAAGGTCGTTGCCGCTAAAATGAAGCGGGCGTTTCTGACCAAAACGGCCAGTGAGTGGGATCGCATTTTTGGCGAAACGGGGATCCCTGGCGCGTCACAGCGTACAACGCAAGAATGGCTGCATGACGAGCATACCAACCAGGCCGGTTTAATTATTGAGGTGAATGACCCAGAATATGGTTGGATGAAGCAGCCTGGCCCGTTAGTCTGGTTTGAACACAATCCGGCGGCGTTTATCCAAGCCAGGGGCAGAGAATTTGTCAGTTTTGAGGCAGCATTAGAGCGCTTAAGTAGCACAGTTTCTCCTTTTGCACCTAATGCAGTTCAAGCGGTTGGGGCCACTGGCCAAGAGCAGAAAGGCTGGCTGGACGGTAAAAAAGTGCTCGATCTGACCAATGTGATCGCCGGACCTCACTCGGGCGCGTTTTTAGGCCGATTTGGGGCAGAGGTGATTAAGCTGGATCCGGTCACGCCGCTTTATGATCCGCTCATCGGCTGTGTCTATAGCTTTCAAACTGATATGGGCAAAAAGAAAGCGTTGGTTAACATCATGACCGAACAAGGCCGTGAAGTGCTGCATCGCCTGATCCGGTCGGTGGATCTGGTGCTGATTAATGCCCCGCAACGCCAGCTTGAACCTCTGGGCCTGGACGCTCAGAGTCTGCTTGCGGTCAATCCGGAGGTGCTGTTTTGTCGCTTAGACTGTTTTGGTGGCCCGTTGCCAGGACCTAAAACCAACTACATTGGTTACGATGATATTATTCAGGCCAACAGTGGCATCATGATGCGTTTTGGCGGAAGTGAAACGCCGGAAGAACACGCTCATGTCGGTACTTTAGACGTCAACTGTGGTTTTGCGGCGGGTATGGGGATGGCGTTGGCGATGTACCATCAATTAATGACCGGTCAGGTCAGCAGGGTCAGAACGTCTCTTTCGGCGGTCACCAATATGGCTCAGCTTCCGTTTATGTTTGATTATGAAGGACGAGAGCCATTTAACGAGGCATCGGGCCGCACCGTATTAGGCAATCATCCGCTGTCACATTTTTATCAAACCCTGGACGGTTGGATCTTTCTCGACTCCAACCCGAGCGAATTGGACCAACTCACCGCCATTGAGGGTTTAACCGAGCTGAGCGATACGCCGGATGTACACGTCTATTTAAAAAATGCTTTCAAACAAGCGGCGACTGCCCATTGGCTCAATCTTCTCCGTGAGGCCGATGTCGCGGTGGCGGAGCCAAACTCCATCGAGGCTTTACGCCAGCAATACAGCCGTGTGCACGATGGCAGCGTTGGCACGCATTTAGGGAGTTATGCGTTTTCTATTTATCCTGATCATCCCAGCGGGCATTGTTTTACCCAAATTGACCACTATTCGATTCGGCCAAGCCGGGCGGCAATACGGGCGATCGCTGCGACGGAAAAATTTGGTCACTCAACCCAAGCCGTGTTAGCCAGTATCGGCTATAGCGAGTGTGAAATAGCAAGCATGATCGAGCTTAATATCGCCAGCTTAGGCTGGAGTAAACAATATTTGCCCGGCTAGCGCGTAGCCAAAAGCCAATAATTAGTAATCACTAAGTAATAAGTAATAAGTAATAAGTAATAAGTAATAGAACATGTATTCAGTGTTTGTGACTCAATAATGCAATCGGATCAAGTCACTGCCCCTGTGGCGATGACTTGATCGCATTATCCCAGAGTAAGCGACACTAGTGCATATAAACCGGGTTAAACGGATGGGGTTTTGCTGGTAATCCATTAATTTACTTATGGAATGACCCTGTTTTTCTAGTTTGTTGTATCCCTTTTAGATTTTTAGGATAACACTGGCACAATAAAAAAAATAAGAGGTTACCAATGCTTGAAGATAGACAGATCGATGCCTTTATTGCTCAGCGAGGAGTACTTAAAGGCCTCAATGCAACCCTGGGAATAACCGCTTTAGTGATGGTTGTGGTGTTTATTCTCTATACCATTTTGCTGGGGGAAGTGGCCAGTCAGCAGTTCCTGGGGCTAAAAAGATGGATAGAAGAAACGCTGGGCTGGTATTACATTATCATCATGCTGCTTTCTTTCCTGGTGTGCACAACGTTAATGCTTTCTAAGGTGGGAGGCATTCGGTTAGGCAGGGATGACGAAAAACCGGAGTTTTCCAATTTTGCTTGGTTTTCTATGCTGTTTGGCTGTGGAACCGGGGCCGGTATGCTGTTTTTTTCCATGTCTGAACCCATGATACACTTTGCCAGCGACTGGAGCGGCGGCAATCCGTTCATGAGCGCCGAGGTGAAAAGCGCGGTCAGGCGTTTTTTTGAAGCCAAACAGGTCGCACTGGCCGCTGGCTTGCAACCCGGAGATGCCGGATTTCCGGTTCCTAATGATCTGGTGGCCGAAGCCGCGGTGGGGGGAGTGACCCTAACCGTATTCCATTGGGGAGCTGTGGGGTGGGGGTTGTATGCCATCGTCGGCTTGTCACTCGCTTATTTTTCTTTTCGGAAGGGGCTGCCGCTTTCAATTCGTTCCGCGCTTTATCCATTAATTGGCAATAAGATTTACGGCCCGATAGGGCATGCGGTGGATATACTGGCCGTTTTTGGCACTATCTTCGGTATTGCCACCACGCTGGGACTGGGGGTGGAGCAGATCAGCGCCGGACTCATTTCACTCAACTTTTTAGCAGAAAAATCCACCACCGTCACCGTTCTGTCTATCATCTTTATTACCTTGATTGCGACCTTGTCGGCCACAAGCGGTGTCGCCAAAGGTATTAATATGCTGTCTCAGTTCAACAGCTACATCTGCATTACTATTATTCTGTATTTTCTTTTGGCATCGAATGGTAACTACTTGATTGCGAGCAGTTTAACGACGCTGGGAGAATACGTTTCCCAGTCTTTCTTTATGACTTTGTGGACGGCACGAAGCACAGAAGAACAAACCTGGCAGGGCGGCTGGACCATCTTCTATTGGGGATGGTGGATTGCCTGGTCGGCGTTTGTCGGCATGTTTATCGCGCGCATCTCACGAGGACGTACCATCCGCGAGTTTGTTATGGGCGTCATCTTTATCCCGACGTTAGTTTCCTTGATCTGGTTCAGCGTTATCGGTTCAGCGGGTATCTATCAATCGATTTATGGCTCGAACATGACCATTTACCACACCGCGGTAAACCATTGGGATTATGCGGGCACCTTGTTTGCCGCCTTTGATGTGCTCACCCCTGGTATCGCAGCGACCATTGCAAAAGTCTGCGCGCTGATTGTGGTGGTGGTCTTTTTCGTGACCGCTTCGGACTCTGGCACTCTGGTATTGGGCCGGCTGCTATCGTTCGGGCGTCGTCCACCTGTCCAGCAACGTATTTTGTGGGGCTCGTTACTGGGAGTGGTCACGCTGATGATTATGTTAATGGGGGGGAAAGAGGCGTTAAAAGCACTGCAAGCGGCCTCGATTGCAGGGGCTTTGCCCTTTACCCTTGTTATTATTGCGATGATGTTTGGTTTGGTGAAATCGTTACGCAAAGACAGAGAAAGCTTTGTTGCCGATGAGGATCAAGTGAAAAAAATCGTGGAAAGAGAAATCGCCGATCTTTCCTGAGCAAGGGAGTGATCCACTAACCGATAATCTTCGCCCTTAGGTGAATCAGTTACTTGTCTCTCGCCCACCCATTGGCCGGGGCACAGTAAGCACAGGGACAACCCGGTATAAGGGGGAGCATACGCCGGGTTGTCCTGCCGATTGTTCAGGCGCAGTCAGATTGATTTCTGGCTGTGCCTTTTTACTTTTGGTCACTTGAACACGCCTTCTCTTAAATCCCTTTAATCGTTGAAGCCTTGACAGGGCAAATCTTTAACCGGGACACACACTATCTCTAACGAGGACACACGCCTTTGGGTTTATCGCTCGTTGAGGTGTGTGTCCTGTTTAGTATTTTTTTGATGCTACTGTTGCATGTACAAGCAATATTTGCATGCAATTTGTGCATATATTAGATGCAAACGTTTCATTTATCCGTGCAAAATATCCATAGTATCTTTATGTGTATTCCGGTTGATGACGTTTTCTTATATGAAAAATCCCTTTGCTATCTGGCTGATTGAGGAATGTTTCATCTAAGAATTAATATGTGTAAGGAATGTTAACTAATGACAACATTGACTGAAGAAATAACGCTTGGATTATCCCATGCTACGCTAAAAAACCGTATTGTGATGGCTCCAATGACCATCCAATCTGCGTTTTTTGATGGTGGTGTGACTCAAGAAATGGTCGACTACTATGCATCTCGTTCCGGAGATGCAGCTGCCATTATCGTTGAGAGTGCGTTTGTCGAAAATTATGGGCGCGCTTTTCCCGGCGCGCTCGGCATCAACAGTGACAGCAAGATAGCGGGTCTTAAAAAACTGTCCTCGGCGATCAAAGCCAAAGGCTCTAAAGCTATTTTGCAAATTTATCATGCCGGTCGTATGGCAAATGGTGAGTTTAACGGTGGTCATCAGCCAATCTCGGCCAGCCCTGTAGCGGCCCTGCGCGATAATGCAGAAACGCCACTAGAAATGACTGAAGAACAGATCGAGGAAATGATCGAGCACTTTGGTCATGCGGTTAATCGTGCGATTGAGGCTGGTTTTGACGGTGTGGAAATCCATGGCGCCAATACTTACCTAATCCAACAGTTCTTTTCTCCTCACTCGAATCGGCGCAAAGACAAGTGGGGCGGGGACATTGACAAACGTACTGCATTTCCGCTGGCGGTTTTAGAGCAGGCCAAGCAAGTGGTAGCGTCGCATCAAGTGAACGACTTCATCATTGGTTACCGTTTCTCGCCAGAAGAAATAGAGCTGCCGGGCATCCGATTTGAAGAAACCATGTATCTGCTGGATAAACTGGCTGAAAGTGGTCTTGATTATTTTCATTTCTCGATGGGGAATTACGCGCGCAACTCGATTGTTGAGCCCGAGGATAAAGAGCCTCTTATTCGTAAGTTTCATGCGCTGAAGTCGGACAATGTTGCCAGGATCCCGGTTATTGGTGTGGGGGGCATTGCCCAGCGTCGTGACGCCGATGCGGCTCTCGCGCAGGGTTATGACATGGTCAGCATCGGTAAAGGCTTCCTTGTCGAGCCGACCTGGGCGACCAAAGCCATCAACGATGAAGTCTGCGCGGAATTTGCCGATATTGCTCAGCAGGAAGCGTTAATGATTCCGACCCCACTGTGGGAAATCATGGATTACATGATTATCGACAGTGCCGCTGAAGCGTTAAAACACCAGCGTATCAAAGAGCTTCAAAGCATCGAGATTAAGTTTGAACCGGGCGAATACACTGCCTATGGCTATGGCCATAATGGTCAACTGCCTGTGACGGTGAGTTTCTCTGAAGATAAAATCCTGGCTATCTCGGTTGACTCATCCAAAGAGTCTGATGGCATTGCTAACCCTGCATTCGAGCGTATTCCTCAACAGATTCTGTATGGACAAACGCTGAATATTGACGTGATTTCCGGTGCAACGGTGAGTAGCCAGGCGGTGATTGATGGCGTTTCGAATGCGGTTGATTTGGCGGGCGGTAATTCAGAGGCCCTACGTTGCAAAGCGCGTGCAGCAGTAGAGTGGTCGACGGAAATCGCGCAAGAAACGGTTGATGTTGTTGTTGTTGGTGGGGGTGGTGCCGGTTTGAGTGCTGCACTGACCGCACTGGATAACAATAAATCAGTGATTGTGCTGGAGAAGTTCCCTGCTATCGGTGGTAATACGGTACGTACCGGCGGGTGGGTGAATGCGGCAGAGCCGAACTGGCAGCAAAACTTCCCGGCTTTAGCGGGTGAGGCTGACTATTTAAAGGCGATTAGCGAGATCCCAGAGTCGGAGATTGCGCCAGAATACCTGTCAGACTTTCGGACGTTGAAAGATCAGTTAGCGAATTACTTTCTTGATTTGGAGAACGGTAACCATTATCTGTTTGATTCAACACAGCTGCATTTAATCCAAACTTATCTGGGTGGTAAGCGGACCAACTTGGACGGCGAATTGATTTATGGTCAGTATGATCTTGTGCATACGCTGACCAGCCGGGCGATGGAGTCGATTGACTGGCTGACAGAGAAAGGGATCGACTTTAACCGAAGCATGGTTGATATTGCGGTTGGGGCGCTATGGCGCCGCGCTCACAAACCCAATCGTCCCAAAGGTGTCGAGTTTGTTGAAAAGCTGAAGAAACACATCATTGCTCAAGGTGGCCGCATTATCACCGATACACGCGCTGATGAGCTGATGATTGAAAATGGTCAAGTGGTAGGGATCAATGCGACCCACGCCGATGGTACCCGATACAAGATCACGGCCCGCCATGGTGTGGTGCTGGCGTCTGGTGGTTTTGGTGCTAATACCAAGATGCTGCAGAAGTACAACAATTACTGGACTGAGATTGCCGACGACATCAAGACCACCAACTCACCTGCTCTGGTAGGGGATGGGATTGCGATTGGCCAAAAGGCCGGGGCCGATTTAGTCGGTATGGAGTTTATCCAGCTGATGCCGATTGGTGACCCTAAATCGGGCGCGTTGTTAACGGGGCTCATTGTGCCACCGGAAAACTTTGTGTTTGTTAATCAGCAGGGTAAGCGATTTGTCAATGAATGTGAGAGTCGGGATAAGCTGTCTAAGTCATTCTTCGATAACGGTGGCGTCATTTATATGATTGCGGACGAAGCGATTCGTCAAACCGCGGCGAATACCACGCACGACACCATCGAGCGTGAAATTGAGGAAGGAATTATTATCAGAGCGGATTCCCTTGAAGAGCTGGCCGGTAAGATCAATGTGCCGCAAGCTGAGCTGTGTGAGACGATTCGCCGCTATAACTCTTATGTTGATCAGGGGCGTGATCCCGAGTTTCACAAAGGCGCACTCGGTTTGAAAGTCGAGCGGGCCCCGTTCTATGCAACGCCAAGAAAGCCATCGGTTCACCATACCATGGGGGGGCTGAAAATCGATACCCAGGCACGTGTGCTGGATACGCAGGGCTTGCCTATTCCGGGGCTGTACGCTGCGGGTGAAGTAACCGGTGGTATTCACGCCGGTAACCGTTTGGGAGGCAACGCCTTGATTGATATCTTCACGTACGGCCGTATTGCCGGTGACAGCGTTTCGAGCAGAAACTAGTGAGTAAAGGGAAGCATTAGTCTTCCCTCTTTTCATTGCTAAGCGGGAGCAAACAATGCCAAGCTATAAAGCTCGCTTTCACATGATGGGCACGTTTATTGACCTCGTGATCCATCATCCCCAAGGCGAGTCATTGCTAAAAGAGTGCTACCTTAAACTGCAGGATTTTGCTCAACGCTTTACCGTGAATCAGCCCGATTCAGAGTTGATGAACGTTAATCATCATGCAGGGATTCGTCCTGTGCGGGTGCAAGCGGATTTGTATGAATTACTGAAACGGGCCCAGGCGGTCAGTCTGGACCGAGCGAACCCGTTTAATATCGCGGTTGGGCCGCTTATAAAAACTTGGCGCATCGGCTTTAAAGAGGCAAAGCTGCCAACTGACGCTGAATTGAACGAGAAGCTTGCGATAGTGGATCCTTCCCGAATCGTGTTGGATGACGACTACCAAACCGTGTTCTTGACCAAAGTCGGTATGCAGGTGGATCTGGGCGCAATCGCCAAAGGCTACTTTGCCGATCGGATAAAACATTACCTGGTGAGTCAGAATGTTCAGTCCGGTTACATTAATCTGGGTGGTAACGTGCTCACTCTGGGCCATGCGGTGGATAACCCCGCCAAAGTATGGCAGGTCGGGATCCAGGACCCGCTCGGTTCCCGCGGACAAGTCTGCCGGGTGGTGCCACTTAGGGATCAGTCGATGGTGACCTCAGGCATCAATGAACGATACTTCGAGCATAATGGCGTGCGCTATCATCACCTGCTCGATGCAAACAGCGGCAAACCGATCGTGACCGACATCGCCAGTGTCACCATCATTTCGGATCTTTCCGTCGACGGAGAAATCTGGAGCACTGCAGGCTTTTTGTCTTCAGTCGGTGAGGCATTGGCCTATCTGAATCAGCAAAGCGGTATTGAAGCCATCGTGATTTCAAACCAGGGCGATGTTTGTGTCACGGATGGCCTCGACGATAATGGACAGACGTTACGTCTACGCCGTCCCTGAGATCTACCATTCCAACCGGGCCGCACCTAAGTCTAACAGGGACAAAGTCTAACGGGGACACACACCCTAAATCTCCCTATGCCCGCAACTAAAATTTAGAAATCTAACAAGTGAAACCTAACGAGAACCTAACGAGGACACACACCGTCAATTACGGTGTGTGTCCTCCTAAGAGATAGTTTCGTCTGGCAGATAATTATTGCTGGTGGTAGTCCAGATACTGCTCAGCTTCGGCGCTGCCCATATAGCGCGCCAGCGTGCGCTGCGGTACGTTGCGCAGGTCAACCACAATCAGGCCGTCCAGCGCATCGTTAAAGTCCGGGTCGATGTTGAAGCTGACCAGTTTGCCGTTCAGGCCGAGATACTGGCGCAGCAGAACAGGTATCCCTTTGCCTTCATCGATACGCGCAATCACCCGCGACAGCAGTTGTAGATCGGCCAGTGAGGTAAGCAGGCTGGCATTCCACAGATTTTGACCGACTGGCAGCGGGTTGGTGGCTTCGACCAAATCCGCCTGCGCTTTGTCGTAGTAGTGCAGGGTCATGGTATCGGCCAGTAGGCGCCGAGCCTGATCGCTGTAATCACTGCTGATGCTGACCGGCCCGAACAGATGAGTGTACTGCGGGTTGCGGCTGACGTAAGTGGCGATGCCTTTCCACAGCAGCAGCAGCGGTGCCATGCTCTTCTGATAATAGGCGTCGATCACCGAGCGACCCATTTCAATCGCATTGCCCATGTTGTGCAAAAAGCGCGGATCGTAATGGAACAGGGTGCTGGAGTAGAGGCCGTCGATACCCCGCTCTGTAAGAATTTGATCCACCAGGCCAAGACGGTAGGCGCCGACCAGTGCCTGACGCTCGCGATCCCAAATAAACAGATGCAGGTAGTCGCGATCAAACTCATCGATATCGAGCGCCAGCCCGGTGCCTTCACCGACCTGACGGAAGTTGATTTCTCTTACCCGGCCAATCTCATGCATGATGGCCGGAATGTTTTCGGCCCGGGTGCAGTAGACGTCAAATTCGTTGTGGCGCAGCAGATGATCGGAGAAAGGCAGGCGCGCTAAATCCTGGCGCAGATCCTCCGATGGCAGTCGGCTGTCGATTGGCTGCAGCGAACTGTCCTGGGTCGCCTTATTCCGCGTGATGGTGTGCTGGCTGTGCAGTAGGTAGGTGTTGAGGCGCAGGTAATTGACCAACTGCTGGTCGCACAGATCGTGAATCTCTTTGTAGTGAATGGTTTCGCCAATCGCGATTGAGATGCAGCTCTGTTTTTTATTGAGCAGCTCGCGTCCGAGCATCAGGGTGCGCAGCAGCGGGTGGATTTTACCTGCCATATAAAAGCGTTTCGAATTATGGCCGTCGATAAACACCGGCACCGTTTTAGCTTTGTGTTTTTTGATCAGGCGGCTGACTGAGTGACTCCACTCTTTGTCTTCCAGGCGGCGCTGTTTGCGATCGACCAGTTGCGACACTTCACCAGCCGGGAAAATCAGCAGCAATCCCCCTTGCTCAAGGTGTTTATGTGCCTGGCGCATCGCGAGCAGATTGGCTTTGGCCGATTTCTCGGTTTCAAACACATCGACGCCGATAAACAGTGAATCGAGTTCCGGTACGGTTTTGAGGTAGTGGTTGGCGAGGATCTTGATGTCAGAGCGGCGGGTCAGCAGCATTTCGGCCAGAATGACGCCTTCCACGCAGCCGAGCGGGTGGTTGGCAACCACTACAGTGGCACCGCTTTGCGGCACATGAGCTAACGATCCTTTCGTGAGCTGATAATCGATACCGAGAATTTCGAGGGTAAAGCGCAGGAACTGCGCGGTGTCACAGCCGGCCGGGCGCTGGGCGTAGAATTTATCCAGCTGGCTTAATCCGGTTGCCCATTCTGCCAGGTGTTCGCCAAGGCCAAACGGGGTTTTACGCGGTAATTTGAAGGGGCTGGTGGATAGCATAACGTCCTCACAATCCTATGTGTTGACGTTATGCTAGTCAGGCTGTGTGTCAGATTCGCGGCGCTTTCATGAGGCTTTAATGGCGGTTTGATTGCAAATTAGTGACTTGATTACAAACTAGTGACTTGACTACAAATTAGTGACGCCGGCTGGTGCTGGTTTCACTAAACTATTGATTCCATTAAGCGATCAAGTGCCGCGTGTTATTGTTGAAGTTACTGTTTAAGTAATTACTGAACTTATTGTTGAAACAGCAGCGTCAGGCTGACCGGCACGCTGTCCGACAAACTCAGCCCGCCCACGGTGTCTGACAGGGCGCTCAGGTTGGCGGCCGGAATCGAGAAATCAGCGGCGTTGATGATGACCGGAGCGCTGGAGCTGACCATGACCTTACCATCGGCGGGCATGATCACCACCGGGAAATCCACCATCTTGCTGTGGCCGTACAGGGTGACCTCTGCTGAGATAATGCTGCTGCTGGCGGCCCCGGACAGCAGTTTACTGTCGACCGCACCGCTGACCGTCACCTGCGGATATTTCATGCTCTCAAAATAGATCTCGTTGAGGCGACTGTCCCGGATCGGTACGCCGGTACGGATGCCTGTCAGGTCGATATTGACTGAGAATTTACCATCTTCGCTCAGCTGTCCGCTCAGGGTAGGTATGCTGGCTGGCTCGACGATGTACTGCTTTTTGATGGTGGCGAAACTGACCGAAGAGAGGTTAGGGTCAAGCAGGTAGTCACCGGCGGCGAGCGTTGGCACAGAGAAAGCGGTGAGTGCGAGGCAGAGGGAAGTGGTGATTTTGTTCATTATGCTAACCTTATCGGGAGGGGATTAGTCATAAGCGTAGTCGGTTAATTCACGGGATGACAAACATTGTTGGTATGAGAGTGAAAGGGCCTGCCTGCAAACGGCCGTTGCCTTAGTCACTTTGCCTGCAGACGCCGCGCCAAGAAAGTACACTAATGGCGTGCCTATACTAAAATGTCCTTTATCAATAACAACAAGAAAGCAAAACTATGAATATTTTATTTCGTAATCTATTGATAGTCATCATGTCTATTCTGTTTGTTCCTGCCAGTTACAGTCAGAGCCTGGTTGACGGTGTCAGCATCGGGGCCGGTTATTCGTTTGAAGACGACCTGCTGGGGCGCATTGGGGGGCAACACGACCTCGATTACCGCTGGCTGGAGAGTGACCGCGGCCATCTCGCTGTGTACTGGGATGCTTCCTACAACCGCTGGTTCCTGCGCGACGATGATGATTTCAGCATCATCGCGCTGACGCCGGTGCTCTATTACCAGTTCACGCAGCCGCTGCTCGGTGGCGTCCCTGTGGTTGAGTTCGGTATCGGGGTGAGTTACATCAGCGACCGTTATGTCAACGATCGTGACATGGGCGGCCACTTCCAGTTTGAAGACCGAATCGCGGCCGGGCTGAAATATGACGCGGTTTATCTCGCCTTTATGTATGTTCACTACTCGAACGGCGGGCTGTATGATGAGAACGCCGGCTACAACACCGCACTGATCAATGTGCGTTATTCCTGGTGACATCAGTCCTGTTCATTTTTCCAGCCCTTGACGAGGACACACACCATCATTTCAATGTGACTGACGATGTGTGTCCTGTTTATTTCTGTTTATTTCCCCCTGGTGAGCGGCCACTTTCTACTACTTTATAAGCAGTGAAGTTGCAGCTGTTACGATATCTGGACTGCAGTTTTTTCTTGTGCGTTATGAACGTAACGAGGACACACACCGTAATCGGGGTTAGGTTAGCGGGGCGTTAAGTTCAAGAAGTTAAAGGGGGACACACACCTTCTTATCGTTGTCAGGTGTGTGCTGGTAGTGACTAGATATTTACCACCCCGCCGTCAACCAGCAGCTCGGAACCCAGCATATAAGACGAATCGTCAGAAGCGAGAAACAATGCCGCTTTGGCGACTTCTACAGGTGTACCTAAGCGGTTGAGCGGCACCAGTTGCTTGACTTGTTCCAGCAATACCGCTTGCTGTTCTGCCGGTAAACCAAATTTATCAAATGCATCCGTTTGAGTCGGTCCCGGGCTCAGAACATTCACCCGGATTCCTCTGTGCTTGAGTTCGGCGCAAAGCGTCCGGGCCAGAGAAATTAAACCGGCTTTGCTGGCAGCATAGATGCTGCTTTGTGCCAGACCAATGTGGGCCGAGGCACTACCGCACAGAATAATCGAAGCCCCGTTATTAAGTAGTGGCAGTAAGGATTGAATCAGGAAAAATGGCCCTTTCAGGTTCGTTGCGATAACACGGTCAAAGCTGGTTTCATCCCATTCTTCTAAAGGCAGGTGTGTCACATCACCAGCGTTAAGGTAGACGATGTCTAATTTGTTGACTGTAGCGCTGAGTTGCTGCGCTAATCGTTTTTGCTGGCCTGGGCATGCCGCATCGTTTGGGATAACTGTGGCAGAGGTGTCTAAGTATTGTTGTGCGCGTCGAATCCCCTTGGGACTGCGCCCGGTCACGATGACTTTGGCTCCTGCGAGTTGAAACTGCCTTGCCGTTTCCAAACCGATTCCTGCGGTACCTCCGGTAATCAAGGCCACTTTGTTTTTCAACCGGTCATTCATATTCACTTCCTGCTTGTTGTTTGGGTTAAAAATGAACATTATTAAGTTAATAGTATGAATAAGGAAGTAGGTACCAAATGGATACTAAAGGAATTGATAAAAATAAACTGGCTGCCAATAGCTTCCATTGCCCTATGGTGGATTTCGTAAACATCATTTCCGGTAAGTGGGCGATCCCCATTCTTTACCGTCTCATCGTGACCGATGGGGTGATTCGATTCGGTGCATTACAGCGCGCGATTGGGACTATTACTCAGAAGGAACTGACTAAGCAGTTACGCCTGTTCGAGGCGAGAGGGCTTGTGACCAGAACTGTCTATCCGGAGATGCCACCCAGAGTGGAATACCAGATCACTGAGCTTGGTAAAACATTAAAACCCACGCTGGATTCTCTGGCATTATGGATGACGGAACATAGGCAGGCACTGTTGGGTCATACTGCTGGTTGAAATGATGAAATTATTTGAATGGAACTCTCTGACTTGATTGACTTTAATCGTTACTCTCAATATCTCGGCCAATTTGATAGTGCGCAATATGCTGCGGTGAAGACCCGTGAGGGGAAGGTAGCGGGTTTGAGCTTTTGTGTATATCAGCAAAGTGATACCCCCTCAGATGTGATTATTCTGTACCATGGCGGTGGCGTTCATCGTAACGCAGGTTATCCGGTGCTGGCTTATCAGCTGTGTGTCGATCCCCGAATTGCAGTCTGCCTGGTTGACATACGCGGGCATGGTAAATCTGATGGAAAACGGGGCAGCGTTGCCCAACCTGAGCTCATTTGGCGGGATGTGGATACGATAGTCGATGAGATAACACGATGTTTTCCTTATGCGCAGCGGCATCTTGCTGGCCACTCTAGTGGCGCGGGTATGCTGATCAACTATTTTACCCGCTACAATGATCGGCGCTCGGCTGACAGCCTCACTCTTCTCGCGCCTGAGCTTGGTCCGTTTGCCGGAATCGCTCGTCCAATTGATGAAAAACAGCGCTTTGCTCAGGTACGGCAGTGGCCATTCATTGTTAATGCAATCAGTGCGGGCTACCTGTTCGGGCAGTGTTGGGCGGTTAAGCTCAATTTCCCGGAGCAAGTATTAAAGGCTGCACCTGACTTCGTCTCGCGCTATAGCGTTAACATGGCTAACGCGCTGACGCCACGTCATCCCGCGAAACAGCTGTCTTCGTTACCTGTCCCAACCTTACTGCTGTTTGCTCAGAACGATGAACTGTTTGATAGTGAGGCGATGCGCGATTTTGCAAATCAGCACGGGAGTGAGTTGTTGCAAAGTCACGAGATGCCAGGTGCGACGCATCTCGCCTGTGTGTTTGAGGCTCACCATTACATGGCGCCATTCATCGCCGGTTTATCACCATGTGAGTAGTGTTAGCCCGTTTGTTAGCCGGACACACTCCGTTAACGGGGAGCCCTTGACGAGGACACACACCATCATTTCAATGTGACTGACGGTGTGTGTCCTGTTTATTTCTCTGTTTATTTCTGTTCATTTCCCCCGGGTGAGCGGCCACTTTCTAATGCTTTATAAGCAGTGCAGTTGCAGCTGTTACGATATCTGGACTGCAGTTTTTTCTTGTGCGTTTGCGCTTTATGCTCTGTGCGCCAGACTCGTCATATCACCCATAAATGACATGACCTATGACGACAGCACGCTCTCAGTTGATTTGCCCTGACATCACACCCTATTATCACTGCGTTTCTCGCTGCGTACGTCGTTCGTATTTATGTGGAGAGGATTCTCATACCGGTCAGTCTTATCAACATCGTCGCGCTTGGGTGGAAGAGCGCATTTTAACTCTGGCGACCATTTACTGCATTGATATTTGCGCTTATGCAGTGATGAGTAATCACTATCACCTGGTGGCCTTTATTGACATGGACGGCGTGGCTGCACTTTCCGATTCAGACGTCATTGAACGCTGGGGGATAGAACATTGTTTGCCTAGACTGATTCAGCGTTATCAATCAGGTCAGAAATTAGCTGCCGCCGAATGGCAGAAGTGCCGGGAAATTATCGAGGTTTGGCGCTCTCGTCTTTGCTCACTGAGCTGGTTTATGAAAGAGTTAAATTACCAGATAGCACGGCAGGCGAATCAAGAGGATCAGTGCACAGGTCGGTTCTGGGAAGGGCGGTTTAAGTCTCAGGCCCTGCTCGATGACAAAGCTCTGCTGGCGGCTATGGCGTACGCTGATCTTAATCCTGTACGGGCGAAAATCGCGGATACGCCTGAGCAGTCTGACCATACTTCGGTGAAAGCGCGCCTGGTTGCCCTGGATAGAGGTAAAACCTCTGCGCGTGCTTTGCTGGATTTTATTGGTTACCACAGCCAGGAAAAAAAGCGTGGTATCCCGTTTCGATTGATGGATTATCTGGAGCTGTTGGATTGGCTGGGACGGCAGATGAGAGAAGGTAAACGTGGGGTTCTCGATGAGAGCGCACCGGGTATTCTGCAGCGTTTATCACTGGTGCAGAAAGAGTGTTTAACGCTTTGCTCTGAACTTGAGAAGAGGCCGAGAGCATGGGTTGGTTCGCAGCGTCATCTCATGCATGCTAAATCGCAGTTAAATCGCCAGCGTATGCTGGGGATCGTCATTTCTTAGTTATTTAAAACCGGGTACAGATTCATTTCTGCTGTATTTACGTCCTCTTTGGTACACCTTTCCTTCCGCTTTGGTACACCTTGATGTCATAACCCTCATTTACTTTCGTTTTCTGATATTGGTTTAGAGAGTGAAGGACACTATACGTTTAGTCTTTGCTCTTAAAGTGTGTGTCCTGTTCAGATTCATTTGTGTTGAAGGGAGTGGATAAGGGAGTGGATAAGGACACACACCATAATTCAAGGTGTGTGTCCTGCTCGGATATATTAGCAGGACACACACTTTCATCAGTCGTCAATATTTACGGTGTGTGTCCCGTTAAGAGTATGAGAATAACGGTGTGTGTCCCAATAAAAATCAGACTGGCGTGCCAGCCTCATCGATATCAACAATCTCGGTTTCTAAGCTGGCTTCGCTGAGCCAGCGCTGGATGGTCGGGCTGGCGAGCACGTGATCCCGGTATTGGGCGGCGCCGGGTGACAGTTCGATACCGTAGGTTTTAAAGCGCAGCGCGACTGGGGCAAACATTGCATCCGCAATAGACCACTTGCCAAACAACCATTGGCCTGGATAGCGCGCCATCTGCTCACTCCATAACGTATCAATGCGGGCGATATCCTGTTGCGCGGCATCGCTTAACTCAACGTGACGGCGCGCGCGGCAGTTCATCGGCATTTCGTTACGCAGCGCATTGAACCCCGAATGCATTTCGCAGCTGATAGCCCGGGCTTTGGCTTTGTCGGCTTTATCCGCAGGCCAGGCTTGGCCATTTAGATAGTTGTCATTGACGTACTCAAGAATCGCCAGCGATTCCCACACCACTATGTCACCATCCTGCAGAGCCGGGACTTTGCCTGTCGGCGTAATGGCTTGCAGCGTGGTATAAAACTCCGGGGTGCATAGCTGCAGTTTACGGATCTCGACCGGCAGATGGTAATGGGCGAAAATCAGCCAGGCTCTGAGTGACCAGGTTGAGTAGTTTTGATTGGCGATATAAAGTTGCATACATAAACTCCTTGTCTTGTCTGTTGCTCAGCATAGAAAAACAATCGCAGCCTGACTAACGGATTGTTTGGATAATAACCATTAATAAAAGCGATGGATTGATATGGATATTGACTCGTTACGCAGTTTTCTGGCCTTTGTCGACACCGGCAGTTTTACCCGCGCCGCCAAGCAAATTGCCCGGACCCAATCGGCGTTCAGTGCGCAGATGCGCAAGCTGGAGCAGGAAATCGGTAGTGAACTGTTTGTCAAAGAGGGGCGTAATCTGGCCCTGAGCGAAGCGGGTATCCGCCTGGTCAATCATGCCCATGAACTGCTGGATCGGCACGATAAGGCGCTGGTCGAGTTGCAACAGTTCCAGCACAAACAGCCACTGCGACTCGGCTGTCCGGAAGACTATAACGATCAGGTATTGCCGAAATTAATGCAGGCGTTACTGGCGGCGAAACCGACCTGTTCAATTCAGGTGTTTAATGAGCCGAGTGTGGTACTGCGCCAGTGGCTGGACGAAGGTAAGCTGGATGCCGCGATTGTGACGCGTTCGTCCAACAGTGAGGAAGGGTACTGGATTACCAGTGATCAGGGCGTTTGGATCACGGCTCAGCCGGATGCGGTGATCACTCAGAGTGCTTCGTTGCCGCTGGCGCTGTTTCAGACCGACTGCCGCTATCATTCGGCTGCCATCGACAGCCTGACCAAGCGCGGTGTGCCGTTTCACTTAGTGGCGTGTTGTAATACCTCATCGGCGCAGCGGGCGATTGTCCGTCAGGGGCTGGCGGTTGGCGCGATGGGGCGGCTCAGTGTAACCGACGATCTCACCATCCTGAGTGACTTTCCGCCGCTGCCAGCGGTCGATATTGTGTTGCTGGTGGCCGCTAAATCCCATCCGCTGCTGCCGCGTCAGTTTCTCAATCAAATCGGTGAGCTTTGCTGCGCTAAAACAGCTTTACCGGTAGTCTGAGGCACGGGCGCTCAGGGCTGATCTGACTTGTAAGGCAGATACGTGGCGAGAGCCGCCATTCTGTCTTGTACCAGCTGCTGCTCCCGGCGGACGAAATCGGCGACCGCCGGGCGAAACGTCGCGGACTCAATCCAGTGCACGGACCAGGTGGCAAGCGGCTCAAAGCCGCGCTGAATCTTATGTTCCCCTTGCGCGCCCGGGTCAAAGTGCGCAAGCTGATGCGTGATGCAGTACTCTATCCCCTGATAGTAGCAGGCTTCAAAGTGCAGGCTGTCGAACTCTTGTGTGCAGCCCCAGTAACGGCCGTATAAGGTTTGCGAGTCTTTAAAATACCAGGCTCCGGCGACGGGCAGCTGTTGGTGGTACGCCATGATGAGGACAATCTGGGTGGGCATCTGCCGGCGTAGCTGTTCAAAGAAGGCCTGATTGAGATGAGGATAGCGGCCGCGTTTGAGATAAGTCAGCTGGTAGAACTCAAAAAACACCGCCACATCGTCGGCAGAGAGCAGCTCTCCCTCAATAACGCGAAGTTCCACCTGTTGCTGTTGTACTTTCTCGCGCTCTTTACGCAGGTTTTTTCGTTTACGTGAAGTCAGGGTCGCAAGGAAATCATCAAAGTGCTGATAGCCACGGTTATACCAGTGATACTGGCAGTCCATCCGTACCGAGAGCGGCTTGAACTTTTGGATATGCCGCGCTTCGACAAACAGTCCATGCCAGCCGGAGAACTGATGCTCGGCACACAGCTGACGCACTGCGCTCAGCATCGGCTGCAGGGCGTCGTCATAGCTGATGACCTCTGCGCGATAGAGCAGGCGCGGGCCGCTGACCGGCGTAAACGGAATTGCCGTCACCAGCTTGGGAAAATACTCTTCGCCTGCTTTTTCAAATGCTTCCTGCCATGACCAGTCAAACACGTATTCGCCCCAGGAGTGACTTTTCAGATACATCGGCATCGCTGCCAGCAGAGAGCCGTGCTCATCTTCTAAGGTCAGATGGAGTGGATGCCAGCCGCTGTCATCACTGACACAGCCGCTCTGTTCTAACGCGCTCAGATAGGCGTATGACAGAAACGGATAGTCACAGCAGCGCAGCGCGTCCCACTCAGGCTGCGGAATGTCGGTCAGTTGTTGGTGAACTTTGATGAGGGCCATGGGGAGCGTCCAAGCAGTAAACAGGCGTGATTTATCCTAGCAGAAACCCTTATCAGGACAAACCGTGATCAGCAAACCGTTAGCGGGACATACGCATTATATGGACAGGATTTTTAACGGCGGATCTGCCTCTTTGTACAGCTTTAAAAGCTTTTAGAACATGGGTAACCCTCCTTAATTTATTTTCTTACAAATGAGTTATTTGTTCTTAAAATACATATAGTTATGTTGTGCAGCTTTTTTATGGTCAGATTAATGAGCTTTTGGAACATAGGTGACTATCCCGTTATTAATCTGACTCTATCGCTCTGGCTTAGGTTGACAATTTGTGGGAGACATTAAGCAGGACACACACTGTCTAATCGGGTGTGTGTCCTGTTTAGCTGTGGCTTTCGAATACGGTGTGTGTCCTGCTTAGAGCGGACGTTATTTGCCAGCTTGTGCCCAGTCAGCGAAATAACTGACCAGATAGTCGATCGCCAGGCGGGCACGTAACGGCAGAAAGCGTTGGTTCTGATACACAATCCAGCTGCTGTTGCCTGGTCCCCAGAAGTCTTGCAGGATCGGAAACAGCGTGCCGGATTCCAATCCTCTGGCCAGGCTGCTTTTCGGCATATAGGCGATGCCAAGCCCCTCCTCGCAGGCTGCAATGGCTGCATTGGAATTGTTACTTTTCCAGCGCCCGTGCACTCGCACGCTGAGAGGTTTGCTCTCGCTGGCAAATTGCCAGTGATCGTTATTGGTAATGATGCAGCTATGCTGTTTGAGTTGATTCGGGTGGGTTGGCTCACCAAAGCGATATAAATAGTCACGGCTGGCGACGGCGGCCATTGGGCGGTCAACCAGCTTTCTGGCAACCAGACCCGAATCTTTTAGCGCGCCGTAACGAATCGCGAAGTCGATGCCATCTTCAATAAAATTGACCATCCGGGAGTTAAAATCCATCTCGATGGTCACTTCTGGGTACAACTTGGCAAACTGCATCAGGGCCGGAGCGACGTGTTCTTCCGCGAATCCGCCGGCAGCACTAACACGCAAGGTGCCGCTTAGAGTAATTTGCTGTGAGTTTAAGCCTTCATTGGCCTGTTCCAGCCCGGTCACCAGCTCTCGGCATTGCGAGTAATACAGCTGACCGGCATCGGTTAAGTTGATTTGCCGGGTTGAACGGGCAAATAAGGTGACCCCCAGGCGATCCTCCAGCCGCGATACTTGGCGGCTGACGTGACTGGTGCTGCAACTGAGCTGTTTAGCGGCCGCCGAAAAGCCCTGAGTTTCCGCCACGGCGACAAACTCGATGATGCCCTCGAAACTGTTCATAATCTTCCATTGTTGCTATTTAGCAATAATCTTTTGTTGATTGGCGGTATTATCATTGAAATGATTTTCAATTAGTATCTTTTTTGTACTCAATAATGCAGGAGACAGCAATGAAGAAGATTCTAATTCCGGTAACCAACCATGCCACTCTGGGCGATACCGACCAGGCGAACGGCACTTACTCACCAGAGATTACGCACGTCATTCATGAGCTGACCACAGCGGGATTTGAGTATGACATAGCGTCGATTAACGGTGGCAAAGCACCGCTGTATGGCACTGACATCGAAGGTGATGAGGTGAACAGCCGAGTACTGGCGGATGATGATTTTCAAAATCGCATCAATAACACCATTCCGGTCTCGCAAATCAATATTGATGACTATGTTGCGCTATTCTACCCGGGCGGCTTCGGCTTGCTGTCCGATCTGGCAAGCAATGCCAGCTTTGCACAACTGGCGGCCAAACATTATGAAGGTGGCGGCACGATTGCGGCTGTCTGTCATGGCCCGGCGGCACTGCTGCCAATTACTCTGAGCAGCGGTGAAAGCTTACTGGCCTCTAAATCGGTTACCGGCTTTACCCGCGAAGAAGAGATTGATTTTGGCACCATCGAACACATTCCGTTCTTGCTGGAAGAATCACTGACCCGAAAAGCAGCCCGTTTCAGTAAAGTGCAGCCCTGGCAGGAGTTCGTCATTGTTGATGAGCGACTGATTACCGGGCAAAACCCAACCAGTGCTCATGGCGTCGGTAAAGCATTGGTCGCGGCGTTGTCGTAAACCACAACCGCTAAGGTTTAAGATCGATTAATTACCCAATAGCTCACGGAACGTGGGCTATTTTTGTCTCTGAGCGATGTTAATTAAAGAGGACACACGCCGTCATAGTAAGGTGTGTGTCCTCTTTGTTTTTAGAGTTAGCTGCTCATACCGGCCCTTGCACCTGACCAGTTAACGCGCACGAAACTGTATAATCGTTACGATTGTTCGGTTATATCGGCCGATGATTATTGACTACCAAAAACTGGCGATCGACTTTACGGTGCCTAGTGAATCCGGCAGCATTACAGGGCAAGCTCCGCTCTAACTCACTACCCGACTAGCCACAAAAGCGGAGTGGGGCGTCACTTGGTGGAGTACTCAACTTCGCCGTTTACGCTCTGCCTTTGGATGTTTAGGCGTTTAGCCATAAGCCTAAATTTATTTATGCACAATTTGCATGAATTAATTCACTTTTAATCATTTGTGTCACTGCATAACACTCTTTACACTTCGAAATGATTTGTTACCTGAGTGTAACATTTAGTGCCTGTTATTAATCTTTATCCATAACTCGTCAAGGTTATTGGCAATAGTGACAGTGAAGTCTATTACCAGTGGTGATCTCGAATCCATAAGTGGCAGGAAGGCCATTTTCAGCACCACACTCATTAATAAGAGCGATTTATGATTATTTTTCGATTTCCACTGCTTGTTTGGCTAGGTATCGGTATTTTGATTACCAGTCTAGGGATCAGACAATCCTTTGGTATCTTTATGACACCGATATCCGACTACTTCCAAACGGGACGAGAGTTCTTCAGCTTTGCAATCGCATTGCAAAACTTATTGTTTGGAGCGTTCCAGCCATTTGTGGGTATGGCCGCCGACCGTTGGGGAGCGAAACGTATCATCATTTTAGGTGCTATCTCTTACGCCCTGGGGCTGTACTTAACTTCTATCAGCGCTGATCCAACAATGGTGTACTTATCGCTAGGTGTGCTTGTTGGTCTTGGTTTAAGCGCAACCAGCTACGTGATCGTGCTCGGTGCAGTCGCTAAAGTTGTACCAGCGCAACATGCGGCGAAAGCCTTCGGTTTGACCACGGCAGCTGGATCATTCGGTATGTTTGCTATGATCCCGGGGGCGCAAGCATTGTTGAGCGCTTCTGGTTGGCAAAGTTCAATGCAAATCTTCGCGGTACTGTGCAGTTTTATGGTGTTGTTTGCACTATTCATGAATACGGCAAAGCGAAATGCAAATACTGCTAACAACCATGTTCACGAGGACAAACAAACACTAAAAGAAGCTTTGAAAGAAGCGTTTGCCCACAAAGGGTACTGGTTGATTCATGCTGGTTTTTTTGTGTGTGGTTTCCATGTGATGTTTATCGCGACTCACCTGCCTAGTTATTTGGCGGATAAAAATCTACCTGCATCAACCGCGGCCATGGCGTTGGCTTACGTGGGTATATTTAACATCCTTGGCTCATATTTCTGGGGGGTAATGGCAGATCGTTTTAGCAAGTGTTATATGATGTTTGCGTTGTATGTGATGCGTACGGTTGTGATCGGTGCTTTTTTGGCACTGCCGATTACCGAGCAAACGGCGCTTATCTTCGGTGCTGCCATCGGTTTTTGTTGGTTAGGAACGGTGCCGCTTACATCTGGTTTAGTCCGTCAAATGTTTGGAGCTCGTTACCTGTCGACGCTATATGGTTTGGTGTTTTTCACTCACCAAGTCGGCAGCTTTTTGGGGGCATGGGTTGGTGGTCGTATCTACGATTATTACGGGTCCTATGATCCAATTTGGTGGTCAGCGGCCGTACTCGCGTTTATTGCTGCATTGATTCATCTTCCAATCAATGACAAGCCTGTACCACGTTTGAGCATGGCAGCAGCGTAACTCTTAAAGGCTCCCTGCGCAGTTCGTTGGGAGCCTTCCCTTTATCAATCATATCTTTAGCTCCCACATGCCCCGTCACCCGAGAGATTAAATTTCACAATGGCATTTTAGGCGTCTTGAGTTGCTTTAGCACATACTGAAGAATGCCTCCTGCGTTGAAATACTCTAACTCTTTTGGATTGTCGATACGTGCAACAACAGGTACGGAATGTTCTGTACCTTGAGCCGTTACGACAATAATGTCTAATTCCAGCAAGGGCTTCATCGGCTCATTAGGGGCAATAAACACGGTCTCATTGCCTTCCAGAGTTAGCGCGTCGAGTTCGCCTGGTCTTTTCAGTTGGAGCGGCAAGATGCCCATACCCACTAAGTTGCTGCGATGAATTCGTTCAAACGATTCCGCGATGACGGCTTTTACATTCAATAACAGGCATCCTTTAGCGGCCCAATCTCGACTTGAACCACAACCATAGTCTTTGCCGGCAAATATGACCAATGGCACCTGCAGTTCAATGGCGTTTCTGCTCGCTTCAAAAATAGGCATGACTGGAGGCTTTTTCTCCGTGGTCGACATGTTACATTCATCCAGCTTGGTATCACCGAAACATCTTGTGACGCCACCTTTAGTCGGCGATGCTATTTTATTTTCCAGTCGCACGTTTGAAAAAGTGCCGCGAACCATGACGTTGTGGTTCCCTCTGCGCGCACCGTAGCTATTGAACTCTTCTGGAGTGATATTTTCTGACCGCAAATATTTTCCTGCAGGACTATTTACTGAGATAAGCCCCGCCGGAGAAATATGGTCTGTTGTTATCGAATCTCCCAAAATAGCTAATACACGTGCTGACTCAATAGGAAATGTGGGGGGTGGAAGTTCCAAAAATGGTGGACGTTGTATGTAGGTCGAGGTCGGCTCCCAAGGATAACAGGGACTATCTTGCATCGATAATTGTTCCCACTCTTCATCCCCTTCAGCAATGTCACTGTAACTCAATCTAAAGTGGCTCTCATGAACCTGACTCAGCATTTCCTCCAGCATGAGCGGACTCGGCCAAAGCTCCCGCAGATAGACAGGCTCATTTTTACTATTGATGGCAATGGGTTCATTTTCTAGGTCAACACAGGTTGTACCCGCTAACGCAAACGCGACAACCAATGGTGGAGAGGCAAGCCAGTTTAAGCTGACTGATGGATGGATTCGCCCCTCGAAATTTCGGTTCCCTGATAACACAGCGGATACGTGCAAGCTATTTGCCGAAATCTCTTCTTCTAGATTGCTCTTGAGTGGACCTGAATTCCCAATACATGTGGTACACCCGTATCCAACACGATGAAATCCCAACAAGTCTAAGTAATGTTGCAGCCCAGTCTCATTGAGATATCTGGCCACTGCTAATGACCCTGGTGCGAGAGACGTTTTGACATAAGCAGGAACGGACAACCCTCTTTCCACGGCGGCCTTCGCAACCAATCCGGCCGTTAACATAACCGCTGGGTTGGAAGTATTCGTACATGAAGTGATGGCGGCAATTACGACATCACCATGATGGAGGTGCGTGGATGACTCGGAATGTTTTGCTCCGGGGCTTGAGGAGGAAACACCTTCAATAGCGCATTGTTCAAGCGTCGCTTGCTTAATTGCACTGATGTTAAGTCGATCTTGTGGCCTTTTGGGCCCAGCCACTGAGGTCACAATGGTCGATAAATCTACCACAATATTTTCATCATACTCCGGTGAGGTTTCTTTTGTATCCCACCATAGGCTTTGCTCTTTCGCATAAGCTCGAACTTTGTCAACCAGTGCAGAAGATCGGTTAGTAAGGGTCAAATAGGCAAGTGTGTTTTCATCGATAGGGAAAAAACCGCATGTGGCGCCGTACTCTGGAGCCATGTTAGCAATCGTAGCCCTGTCGGCCACAGACAAAGCGGCTAAACCGTAACCATAGTACTCGACCAGCTTACCCACCACACCATGGGATCTTAGCTTCTCAGTGATAGATAAGACCAAATCCGTTGCAGTAACACCGGGACGCAGTTGCCCATCAAGCCTCACTCCGACTACTTTGGGAATCGTTATATTGAGTGGTTGGCCTAGCATTACGGCTTCAGCTTCAATTCCACCGACGCCCCAGCCCAACACTCCTAATCCATTGACCATAGTGGTGTGGCTATCGGTTCCGATAACCGTATCTGGGAATAGCACACCATTTTCGTCTTCATGAACAACTTGTGCCAGATATTCCAGATTAACCTGATGGCATATGCCCTTACCGGGGGGGATAACGGTCAAGTTCCGGAAGTTCTTTTGTGCCCATTTCAAGAATGTATACCGCTCTTTGTTTCGAGCCATTTCGTGTTCATAATTCGTATGTATCGCGGATTCTGAACCTGACTGATCGACAATCAACGAATGGTCAATGACAAGATCAACCTTACACATGGGTGTGACGTGGCTTGGATCCCCGCCAGTTTGTGCAATCGCATCTCTGATAGCAGCCAGATCAACTAAGGCTGGAATACCGGTGTAGTCTTGCATCAAGACTCTGCTGGGATAGAAATTAAACTCAGATGAAGTCCCGTGACTCTCTGAAGGGAAAGTCGATTTTGTAAGAAACAACGCTTCGATAATTCGAGCTGCTTCTTCAAAATCAGACGCTTGTCGAACGATATTTTCAATAAGTATGCGCTTAGTAAAAGGGATCTTCGACAGGTTGGCTTGATAGTCTTGGGCCAGTTGTTTTAGAGACCAGTATTTATATTCGGTTCCGTTTACCTTCATCGACCTTTGGTATGTTGCACGCCATGATTTTTCGTTGGTAGGTCTCATGATTAACTTCCTTTCAATGATGGTTGACCTTTTAAAAAGGCAGCCTCGTTGTCATAGATATGTTTTCTGGGACATTTTCATATTTCCCATATCCAAATAGCTTTAATCAGCTGAAAATCTATAACCTGAAGGATCAGAGTTGAAATTCTAAAAGAAGGAAGACGTTGGAATGGATTTATGCCCTCAAAAAATAACTAGACTCTAAAAAAATGAAGGCAAAGCTTGAGTTGGCTCAGCCTTCAACCGTACTTAGATGAGAGTCACATTGGTTGCTTGCGGGCCTTTCTCACCGGGTTCAACTTCAAAACTTACTTTTTGGCCTTCCAACAGGGTCTTAAACCCATCAGAGGAAATTGAACGGAAATGAACAAAAATATCCTTACCGTCACTATCTTTGGTGATAAAACCAAAGCCCTTAGTTTCGTTGAACCATTTTACTGATCCCGTTACTCTGTCAGACATACATACCTCGACTAATGTTATAGGTTAAAGCTCTGAAAAATAGAGCTATTCCATAGTAAATCAAGATATCTGTCGCAGCAGTTAAACGAAAAGGAGCGAGAATAACTGTGAAAGGAAACTTGGTTGATAATGAAAAAGTAACTCAAATTGGTAGAGCTACTTTAAGTATAAGCCTTAAATTGAAAATAGTTAGTTTAGTCCTCAATCCTAGTTTCATTTAGTGGTACGGCTCTGATTTAAAAATACCAGTACGAAGTTCATGTGTTAAACAGCACCATGGCCTAATTGACCCAAATGGTGATCCGGCTCAATATCCATTCCGCTACTTTCTCTACGTGCCTTCTGGAATTTGGTGGTCCCTCCCAGGCTTGAACTGGGGACCAATCGATTATGAGTTAGCCACTAACGCAGGAAGTCTAGGAAAACCGAGGTAAATTAAGCGTAACTAAAAATACCTTAAAGTATTTACTAAACAGTAGTTTATCGTAGTTTTGGTGAAAGTGTCAAAACTAGTGACTGTACCTCTAGTGTACCTTTTTCAGGAGTTTCTCCTTATAGGTTATATCGAAATGATAGAGCAAGCGTTGGAGCCAGCCTGAATTACCACGTTCAGCGCTTACAGCTTTTTGAAAGCAGAAGTAATCAGTTCAAGCATTTTAGCTCGAACATGTTCAACTTCTTTTTCTGTTAGGAGCTGAGTATCTTCATGGTTTGTAAGGTTTAGGAGCTCCTTGCTCTGTTGTTGCAGATCTGAAACAGCATTTCGTACCACCTTAATGTCCTCGTAATCGACAATTTTTGAGGTATTCTTTTCAACAAAGTTAAGTATGTTTGCGAAATCAGAAGATCGATCTTTATACTGCTTCTTTAAGTCACCGTAGTTATTAGTTCGCTTAAGTAAGAGCTTCAACGTTACTTCTAATATTGCTCGGATCATCAAACTCGAACTATAAAGGTTAGTTTTATAAGGTAGTTTTTGCGCCTCTGTACATAAACTTAGAAGCTTTGTATTTGCGTGAGGAATCGTAAGTGATTGAGGTAGCAACTTTTCTACTTTTTTCCGAGTATGTTGATGCTTTTCCGTACCACTATGAGTACTTTGGTCATTTTCCGAATTGTTTCTACCCGATTCGTTATCTTCCGTAGTAGTATCGTCATGATGGCTCTCATTATCTGGAGTGTCTTCATATGTTGTAAAAGTAAAACTACTTGAGCTAGTATCCTCACTACCATTAATACTTCTGAACTCTTCGATAAACTCCTTCAAATAATCAGACATTGCTTTCTTGTCTTCTTGACGAGTATTCAGGCGCTCTGTAATTAAAGCATCACGAGATAGTTTTTCTAGGATTTTACAAAAAATAGAAGAGTCTACTAGTACTTTTGAAGATGGTCTTGTTGTTACTGATAGTTTTCCCGACTCTGATATTTTTACTTCACAGATATTGTTCATGAATTCAGATGAAGATATAAATCTTATTATTGCACCAATATTAAGTTTGTCTATGCCACTAAGTAGAAAATCGAGCTCTTGTTCATTCCAACATTCAAGATTTAATATTTCTTCTGTTAGTTGATAGTGCATTAATTTCTCTTTGATCTTTGCTTTTAACATCGAACCTCTGAGAATTTTTTTAACATTTTCTACAGTTTTGTATTCACGTAGAAAACCATATAGATAGGCTCCTTGGGTATATGGGCTCCATCTTTTAATGGAATCAGAAGTGTGCTTGGAAGCTAAATATGCAGCAGCTTCACTGCGAGAAGTCAGAATTACAACAGATAGTCTTTTTATCGACTCGATAGCTTCTTTATAGTTAGAGTTCTTTGTAAGACGATTTATCTTATTGAAGTCTGGGGTGCCTTTGAGAAGGTTGGGCTGTAAGAGAATTTTACATGCTGATAAGCGTCTGTTTCCTTCAATGACCGTGACTCTGTTCTTTTTACCAGTTTCATCTTCTACAGCGATCAACACCTCGTCAGGGTGGAAGCCATTACTTACTATCGAATGGCATAAGGAATGAACATCAGAACTATTGGTCAGCGCGACAACAGCATCTTTCTGAGTTGTTATAGCTTGTCTCTTAACAATGCCAGCTAGTCTAGGGTTTGTTAGATCTAAATCTATGGAACTTACAGCCCTAGTAACTTTTCGATAACTTATACTCAACTCAGCACCTCGTCATAAAGAATAGATTGGTCTAAAATTAATAACTATTTGAAGTATTAATTGTTATAGTAGTTTATGTTATCTAAGTTGCGTATGATTTCCAAGTTTAAGTATCTAAGTATGTATGATAGAGTGAGGGATAATTCATTTTAGGTAAATACACTCAACTCATATGCGATTTTCAACTCCTCTAAGGTACCCTGGTGGAAAAGGTAAACTGTCCAATTATGTTAAAGCTGTATATGATGTAAATGACATAAGAGGTGGACATTACGTTGAACCCTACACAGGCGGAGGAGCAGTTGCACTAGATATGCTGTTTAGTGGAACCACTGATCACATTCATATCAATGATATTGATCCAGCGATTCATTCGTTTTGGTTTAGTGTTCTGAACAACCCCAAAGATTTTATAGAGCTGATCCGTGAAACAGAAATCACGATTGATGAGTGGTACAACCAAAGAGAAATCTTGACTAAAAATATTGAAGAAGATGATGTTTCGATATTAAAGTTAGGTTTTTCTGCTTTCTTTTTAAACAGAACAAATAGATCCGGAATTCTGAAGGCGGGTGTTATTGGTGGTAAATCCCAGTCAGGAAAGTGGAAGTTAGATGTCCGTTTTAATAAGGAAGACTTAATTAGAAGAATACAAAGGATATCGTTGTTTACTAATCAAATATCCTTATATAAGCTTGATGCTGTTGAGCTTATTGCAAAGCTAAACGAAGAAGTTCCTCATCAGTCACTTATATATTTGGATCCTCCATATTATGTAAAGGGACAAGGATTATATAGAAATTATTATAACCATGGTGACCATGTTTTAATTAAGGATGAACTAGTTAATTCGGGGTTTTATAACTGGATTGTGTCATATGATAATGCGCCAGAAATACGAGATATTTATAGGGAGTTTCCTAAGAAAGAATACTCTCTACAATATACTGCTCAAAAAAAATCTGTTGGTTCTGAAATAATGATATATTCTGAAGATATTAGACTTCCTGATTTTCAACTTGGTAAACATATTGCCTAACTTTTCTAAAACACATCAGAGTTTCTTGCATTAATCTCTTCATTTATGTAGGGTTCCTATTTTTTACAATCATAAAGCAATCAGGAAAAATACTACATTTGCCTTATTAGCTTAAAGTCTGATGAATTTCTGGAGTGGGAAGTTTCTATACAGTAACAATTAGAAACTAATCATCTATGTGGATACCTGAAGTGTTCAATCAAACTATGTTCGCTTAGTCCATCCTCTTTTCTCCAACTCTTCTCGCATCTTAACCGACGCATCTTTCATTTCCTGGCGTAGATCTTCAATCTCTTCAGACGTGAGTGGTCTTGGCCCATCATGATCTAGATACTCAGAACGAGATGCTTTGGCTTCTTTTCTCTTTCTCAGCTCTTCTCTGGCCCATTTTGACGACTCCTGCATATCTTTCCTCAAGTTGTCCTTTTCGGCCTCTGTGAGGGGGCGTGGTGGCTCTGTATTGGGTGCTTTTCTTTTCATGCTGCGTCTGACTCTCTCGGTGAGAAGATTTTGGTGGTTTGAGTCGATTACCTTCCTGGCGTAAAACTATCATCTCACCATATGCTCAGGTGCTCAATATGTGAACTGCTCTTGCAGCCTAGTGACCAAGCTTCCAATGGGAGTCCAGAGGGGCTTGCCCCTTTGGGCATAGCGCAGCGTAAACTTTCAAATTCTATTCGAACGTCAGTTCGCGAAGACATTGATTCATGGGGAGGTACGAGGCATGAATCAATGCATGAAGTAATAGGTTAGGAAGTCTGTACAGTTCTCACTTCTCGTGCTTCCCGTGGTCCCGTTTTAGAGTCTCACTTTATCGACGATATGGTTTGTACGAGTTAAATTGCTTCGTTTTAAGGGCAACTGCACAGTGATTGATGAGTAAATCAGTAGAAATTGGAGTTTGGGGTGGGGTCAGAATTGCTCATTAGTGGCGCAAAATTGAACATTTCTAGATTTCAGGCGTGCGAATATGACCGGAGTAAACCGGCGTGTTGTCTTGAAGTGTTGAGCTTGGTTTAGGTACCGTCAGCTCTTGTTGCTAAAAGGCTCTGCTTCGCAATAACGATAGTCTTGCGTTGTTTGCAGCGATATCGCCATAGAACGAGCTATGCGAGCACTGTGGCCTTTAAATACTCGCCATTGATTACTTAGCCCTTTAGCTTTGAGAGATTTCAGCGCGTGCTCTTGTTGCTGAGAAAGCCAATCTTTTTTGAACCCGAGTTCAGTCATGAATTTTTTCGTGAACCATTTATAAGCGGGTTTGTTGAAAACCTTCCCTTCACTTGTACTCATTTTTGCAGTGATACTATTTAAGTAGCCCGCATTGGTGATTTTTTGGATATACCGGTACCAAGTGGAACGGGGAATCGTTTCGTTGTGCAGTCGTTCATGGCGTTTTATGAAGGCTTTGTATGTAATCGGATCCAAGAACTCTTTTTTGGCTACGCCGATACGCAAAGTAGACCAATCTACCGCATCAATTAAGGTTTCGAGTATTCGATACATTCGGAGTCGGGCGTCTTTGCGGCGTATATCCAGCGATTTGAGCATAAAGCTACGTACCGGGAATTTAGCGACTCGGTCTGAGACTATACGAGTGGTTTCTGGTACTGCTTTGAGCCTTTTTCCTCGATACTTGTTAAAACGGTGCTTATTTTGTCGGGTGCTGCTATTGGTTTTGTTGGTCATGGGATCACCCTTTGAAGATAGAACATGTCAGGGTGAAAAATGAGCACTTTATATCTTTAAAGTGTGCACTATAATGTTTTATTGTCATGTTATACCTCTCAGGAAGGTTAATGTGAAAATGCGGGCCGGTGTTGCGAGCACCGGCCTGTGTGTCTTGATTATTTGCGTTACTTGAACGGCCAACCTTTGGTTTTGTTGGTTTGCTTATTCAACGACATCATTCCTCGATACGCCTTATCGGCCACTTTGTTTTGAATCCCTTCCAGCACGTCCGCTAAGCGATAAAGCTGCTTACTGTATTTGGTTGAATGTGCCCACTGACCAGCAAAATAAAACGCCAGCATCACTAGAAACATGACCGCGAAAAATGCGCCAAAGTCGGTCCAGTTTTGTGGTGGGAAATGTAGTTCCATGCTTGTTCTCCTCTATGCCTAATGGTGAAATCCTGGAGATATGTTCTCTCAGAACTTCGGTGTGTGACTCTTTAGCCAACTGTCTACCGGCCCGCTAAAACTCAATTCGACTCACGTCCCATACCTGCGGCTCTGGCAAACGGTGTGTCACCTGTACCTGGTTCTTCGGACTTTGCCGAATCGTTGCCAATTGAGCCTGTCATCATTTCAGCCATCTCTGAGTTGGTCGCCGATTTAAACGCGGCTTGAAGGGCGGATGCGCCACCGGCAGTACTCATGACTGCACCAGCGGCCATTCCCCCTGTGGTCATTGCGGCCCCGGCCATTGCTCCGGCACTGATGTTGCCCGAACTGGCGGCGGCCCCTGCGCCGGGGATGAGACCGGCAACGATATTGGGAACGGAGTGGATCAGTAGCACCAGGACCAACGCGACAATGAAAATAACCAGTAGCTCTCGCATGGGAGCGTCGTCAGAAAGGTTGACCAGGAATGAATCCATGATGGACATCGCAATGCCGATCATGAGAGTCATCGTCATGAGTTTTAACGCCAGGCCAAGGACGTTACGGAAATAGTTAATGGCGATATCGGAAGTCCAGCGCGAGCCGCCAAAGCCGAGGACAAAGATTCCTGCATAACAAAGTACCCAGGCCGACACCAAGGCAACTAACACGTTGGCAGAAACGATCGTCATACAAACGACAATCAGCAGGGTGATGATAAAGATCGCCAGGCTATCGAAGGGGCTGGAAAAGCTGTAGGCACTGCTTGATTTAGCCACAATATCCAGAGCAATACTGATCGGCTCAGATGGTGTCAGTTCACGGGGTAACCCCGCAGCTTCTGCACCAATGATTCTCAATGAATCGATGATGGACGTGGCAAACTCAGGGCCATTACGTAGCAGCCACAGAAAGAAGCCGAACGTCATTATGAAGCGGATAAACTCGGCAAAGAATTCCCTGATATCCGCTTGACGGAGGAGGAGGGTTCCTCCGGTCCAAACCAGAGAGATCGTACCAAGCAGCCAGAACAGCCAACTGGCATAGTTGGTTATCACGCCATTCCAGGTACTGGCGACCGTCATGAATTGTAATGCGACATCATCCAGCACACCGTTGTTATCAATGGCAGCATGGGCGGATGCCGAAGGGATAATCAAGCCCAAGGTAATTACCTGACGAACCTTCATGTTCAGAACCCCTTATTCTGGCTGCGGTCGGTAGGGTCACCCATGTTCCAAAAGCAGTTGGCTTGTTGTTTTTCGGCTTTGGTCAGGTTCGGTGAGTCGCAATCGATATCTTTGATTTCTTGGGATTGGTCACAGCCAAGCAGAAGTAATGACGTGAACAGGCACAAAGTGATAGATGAAGTTATTTTCATGCTTAAAACCCTCTGTTTTGGGAACGGTCGGTTGGCGAACCAAAATCAAAAAGTGCTTCGTGAGCGGCTTGTTGCAGTGCCTCTTTATCAGCATCTGCCTGCATTCGAGCGCCCACTGCGTTTTGCTGAGCAATCAATAAACTGCGGATTTGCAGCAGTTGGTTGGCCTGGTTACTGGCAAGCTGGTTGGCATAACCGATAGCGGCCATCTGACCATCAGCTCCCTGAGCGGCTGATTGCAATCGCTGAAGCTGACGGGCATCGGTTTGTAAGTTGTCTTGCTGGAGTGCCAGGTTGTTGAATAACGCATCGTTGGCCTTTTTCTGAGACTCAGAGGCCAAACGACGGTTTTGGATCATGGCAGTCCTTTCCGTTTCACTGCACCCTGAAGAGGAAAAACAAGGTGAACTGCGGTAGTACGCCACATCCTGAAATTTGCCCAGATACTCGTCCAGACTGCCAAGCTGATTCTGATAGTAGGCGAGCGTATTGGTCGCCTGAGTCAGGTCATGAATTGTGGATTGAGCCTGGTCCCAGATGTAGGAAGCCGGAGCCATGGTGTTTTGCAGCATGTTTTCATATTGCTGCAATTGGGACTGATACTGCTGGATTTGTTTGGCGGTCTGCGTCACGGCTTCCATCGCCGAAATGATGTTTTGTTGCAGGTTAACGCCGTCGGCCACCGGTATACCGGACCAAACAGGGCTAGCGTGCGCCATTATCCCGCCGAGTGCTAAAAGACGAATTTTAGCCGCTAAAATTTTTGTGCTGATGTTCATCGTATATTCCTTACTGACGTTTAAGTGGTTATCGACTTCTGCTCTTCTTGGCTTGTTTCTGTTTTTTCTGAGCCATTTCAGCGCGCAGTTGCATTTTGCGTTGTTCCAGCGCCGATGGCCTTTGCTCTTGTGGTTTGTCAAAACGCATGACGTCAAGCTGAGAAAGAGTGCTGAGCGTGTTGCGCCTGATGCCAGGCGGCGCTTTGCCAATCGGTGGAACACCACGGCGTTGAGCCTTATTCGATGTGATCTGATGATTGGCAGACAGCAGTGCGAGTCGGCGTTGTTCCAGACCTTTATCGCTGAAAGTGAGGGGCAGGCCGGTGTCTGCCGCTGCACGAATTACGCGAGCTTTAAACTCCGGGGAACCATTGACGCTGATCTGATTGCCATAACGCTCCAGGGCTATTTTCAGCGCCTGAGTTATCGCTTCGGAATCGGATTGGGTCGAAACCTGGAGGCGATGACCATCGTCACGTACCGCGCCATTTTTGGAGAGAAACAGAACGGTGCCGGTTTTGGTGATTGAATCGATCACACTGCGCTGGTCTTTGCGTGTCTGTCCGTTTCCCTGGAGCGTGTTGCCATTCAGTGTTTGAGCTGCTTCTCGCGCTCGCAACGCGGCTAATGCTTTTGGATCACCGTGTTGCGCTTGGTGCTTCAGCCAGTCCGCCCAGGTGCGCTTGCTGTGAGTTTGATAAACCTGTTGGCGTTCTTGTCGGTATTGTTTATGGATAGAGTCCAAGCGGCTTTGCAGTGCCTGACTCGCCTGGGAATACAGCACACGTTTAGTAAATCGACCGCTGCCGGTCAGCTTGATGGCGGCGCGGCGAACCTTGTTGTTATTTTTGGCGTTGATGATTTGCTGGTTTTTCTTGTGGCGAAGCTGCTCTAAAGCGGTGGCCTTATGAGTTGCGAGAGCCTTTTGCTCACGCTGATAGCGTGCATACAGTTCGCTGGTATCGATGCGTGTTTTTAGCGGCTGCTTTTGGTACTTGCGCTGCGCGGCTGGGCCGGAGTGATTACTATCGGTCTGAGCCGATTGGAAAGCGCCGAATCGAGTTTCTAATTTGGGTTTTGAAAGATCGCGAGCAACGGTACTGGCTTTGACCGTGATGCCATTGTCAGCCGAGAAAACCAAACCATTCCCTTTGGCTGATAGCGTTAGGCCGTGTGTGCGGCAGGTATCGTGTAGTTCAGCCCAGGTCTGGGCGGCTTTCATCTCGTCTAAACACTCACGTTTAATCCAACCGGTCAGGCTTTCAATACCAGAGTGCCGCTCCATATCAGCCGCGCGCGCAGCGTTGTGAGTTTGCTGCGGCGTGTGATTGTCCTGCTGGAGTCCAAACGCATTTTCTAACTGCTCACATTGTTCGGCCAAGGTTCGGTAGGCGGCATACGGTTCATGCATGGTGTGGCGCGTGGGATGAATCTTATTGATGGCAACATGGATATGCAGATTGTCCGTGTCATTGTGCACGGCGCTGATACGTTGATGACCGTTAAATCCAAGGCTGTCACACACACGATTTTCAATCTCTGAAAGCACGTCCTGCTCAAGCTGTTCACCGGCTCGGAAGCTGATGATCAGGTGATAGGTTTTATCGTTCTTTGCACGGGTGTTCGACTGCTGAGTGGCAAGCACTTCGCTGATTGCGTCCCGGACGGAATCGGCGTGGCAGTTCGTCAGCTTAACGTGCCCCAAGCGGTGCTCTTTGCTTTGAGCATCGGTGAGGTAATCAATTAAGCCGGCAAAATCAGATTTGTGCGTGGAACGCATCGGAATGTGTTTAACAATCATGACTATCACCTTTGGCGCAGGACCGACTCCATGATGGTGCTCATTTGATCTTTGGTGGTCTCAATCCGGTTCAGCACGGCCTTGATGGTCGGCACACCGATTTGGGCGGCTTTAACATCGTTGGTCAGCCAGAGTTTGAGTAAACCGCCAAGACGGCCAAGATCGCCATTGACCTTAACCAGTTCTCGCACTTGCTCAGCATCGACGACACTTTTCACTTGGCGTCCCTGACCAATTCTGCGCAGGTAAGTGGATACGCTCAGCCCGGCTTGTTTGGCATTGGCTTCAATCCGTTCACGCTCTTCCGGCAGGCAATAGACTTTGATTGGCGTCGTATTCTTCCTGGTGACTTTTTCTGAATGATTCATGTGTTGTCTCCGTCTCGAACCGTCTGTTACTGACTCGGCCCCGCAGGGCAGGATTACCGTTGAGCGCCCTGGCGCGAATAAGGGAAGTGAAGTGGTAACCGCCGACTTGTCGGGGGGACCACTTCACCTATCCTGCCCGCAATATCGCCCGCAACTGTGTTTTGGATATCGCAGGTATGCTGCGCTGCTGTCGCGCAATTGCGCGTAAACCAGCCCAAAAGCAGGTAAAAACACGAACAAACCACATCAATACCAGCGAAAAACACACAAAGTTGTGTCGGTGTTGCGCGTTGGTAGCGCTGCGACTGCGAGCTGACAGCGGGTAAACAGCGTGTCTGCGTATTCATATCAAGTCCTGCTTATTTGGCTTTGCATCAAACGAAAATCCACTGATTTTACGAGAAACGTTTTGCTTCTCTTTCGCTGGCTTATCGGTTGTGCAGGGCTTGGGAACTGTCGTGATGTACTGCTTTACGTAGCGCAGAAATGTTTCATAGCGGAACGAGATATATTTCTGTTCCGTCAGGTACTCCCAAATGGTTTTGAGGTTATATCCTGCCTCAATGCTTTCCTCGACGAAGGGTTGAACGCCAAGGAAAGTTGCCAGGACTTCCTGTTTGGTGGGAGGGCGAGTTTTGGGCTGGCGCTGGATAATCCAGGCTTGCAGCTCTTTGACGTAATCAGACATCTCAAGCCTCCATGTTGTCCGGGGTAGCCTGGTCAATTAAGTTGGCGATATCGGAGACTTTGAAATAAACACGTCTGCCAATTTTGAGTCGATTGGGTTTCAGCTTGTTGGCTAAATCGCAGTTAGTGCGAAGAGTAATTCTCAACCCTTCAGGACTGCGATGCAGGATCTCTGCAACCTGGGTAAACGAAAGCAGCGGAGAATTTCCGTATTTGTTGTACAGCCATTCTTCAGTCGTCATCATTTTGCTCTCCTTCGTAACGTTCGTTATTGCTTTTAATAATTACCCACCAAATACCGTAAACTTATGATTTTAGGGAGTTGGTTCAGATAATAATCAAAGTAATCATAATCATGGATTTTATGGGGCATCAAGGCCGTTTTGTTCGCAATTGTGGTTCTAAATTGCATTAACTTGTCGTGATATGTGTCTAAGTTGACGGTAAGTTTAGATATACTTTATGTGGTTTTATTGTGGTTTTTCATTGTAAAAGTGGTTTTTTTTAGCCGCTAAAATTCGTCAGAGGGATATATTCATTTCGGTATATCGAAATTAAATGAATTATTAGTAGTTTTGTTTTTTTAATGGATTGTTTTCATTGGATTATTTTATTTATTACGTTGGGCTTTTAAGTGTTTAGAAGAGAAGGAGATATAGAGGGGGCAGGATCTAGACGGTGAATTGATAAAGATAGTGACTAGACTAAGAAAAGTTGTAGTTAAATTACTAAAGGATCTTAAACTAACCCTTTTTATTCCTAAATATTCTATTTTTTTGTGAAATTGAGATCTGATGTTTTCACTAAATAGGAGATAAGTCTTGAGTTCTCATGGTCGTGTCCCTTAAATGTCAATTGGTACGATTTTCTGAGAGAGGTTGTGAGACACTGTTATGGTGATGGCGGTGTTATTGACATATGAGAGGATCTTGAGAGTCGTAACGACAGCTTATGAAATGACAGTGTTAACTCGTAAATGCCCCATTGTGGTTTACGTCGGTTTTTCTAAACTGCACTCAGTTTAGTATTTGACTTACTTTTCTTTATGACAAAACTCTAGCTATGTGGCCAAATTCACCGTACCACAACAGTAGAGTTATTTTCAATATGCTAGGTAATCCAATAAGTACTAAATTAGTAAGAGATGCAATTCAGACCTCTCCAAAAGCGACCGGCTTGATACGTGGCAGCTTGAGTGCCTCCAGATTAGCTTCATTTCTATTTACACATCTCATAGAATACCCAACTTATCGCTCAACAAATCTGTAAACTTTCTTAAATCATAATTATATGATGTGCTAAGTTTGCTAATACAATCATTACCTTATGTTCATAAAAAACGAAATTAGACAAGTTCTATCATTGATTCTGCCAGTTTTGTTAACGGCATCTATCGTTTCATACCTTGCGACCCTAATGCATCATCTGCCCACAACGCCATTGATGATCGCTTCGATAGGTGCTTCCATTACAATCGTATTCGTTGTGCCAAGTAGTCCAATGGGGCGAACTTGGCCTGTTTTGGCAGGCCATCTGCTGCCAGCACTAGTTGGTGTATGTCTTACATCTTTGATAGACGATGCGACAATACTTTGCTTAACGACGATAACGCTGAGCATTATTACGATGGTTATTTTCAAGTGCGTTCATCCGCCAGGTGTGGCCACAGCACTGGTGCCAGCAATAAGCCAAAGTACGCAGCCAGCAATGGGACTCTCATTTCTTCTAGATCCGGTATTATTCAATATTATCCCGCTTATCATTTGTGGCTATTTTTACCGTTGGTACCTCAACCACAGGGCATCTAAAAAAGAGTCATCAGGCTCAACATCAACACTCGCTCACAACAAAATCTCTATATTTTTTAGTGAGTTACATGAAACCATTGCAACGAGAAATGAGTGGCTCGATATCGATGAGAGAACGCTAGACGATATTTTCAAACAGACTCATTTACTTGCGCTGGAACATCGGCATCAAAAATTGACTTGTGAGCATGTAATGACGAGCCGGTTGATAACATTGAAGCCGAATGACACTATCCATAAAGCATTGGAACTACTTCAGCAGAATCAATTTACGGCTTTACCTGTGGTTGATGATGAGCATGAGCTTGTGGGGATATTTTCCTTGGTTGACTTTCTAAGAAGTGTTGAGAATAGAAAGTTTGACTCATTTATCGCACTTTACCTGCAAGCAAAGAAAAAAGCCAAGAAAGAGGTAAGCCAATTTATGAATGCAGCGCCAGTGTTTATGCGTACGGATACCCATATCGCGCGAACGATTCCTCTTCTAACGTCAGGGTATCACCATATACCTATTGTCGATAATAGGAACCGACTTAAAGGTATGGTGACTCAATCAGACCTCATTGAATTCCTTTACAATATCAAGGCATAACGATGCGGTTGCATCGTGTACAAGCAAGTTATGGCCTGAACCCAGTTCTTGGCGTTGATTTTTTGAAGAGGTTGTGCAGATGGGATTTTACGGTATTCAGACTTACGCCAAAATGCTCAGCGATTTCAGGGTTCGTTTGTCCTTTCACTAATAGTTTAACGACCTCATGCTCACGTTTGGTCAGCACGGCGCCTAGCATTCGGCTGGAGAGCACAGGGATATTGCTGCGAAAATGTAGGATATAGTCCTGAGAGAGTTGCCTGGACAGCCACATTTCACCTTGCATGATTTTATGGGTGCCTTGAAAAATCTTGTCAATATAGTCATCGGCATAAAACACCCCATACAAATTGGGCCACTTGAATAAGTACGCCACGCTGATGTCTCTCGGGCAGTTAATCAGTATTTCTTTGGCGTGTAAGCCTATCTGATATTTGATGTTGTAGTAGTTGTTCTCGAACTCATCCGTAATGTGGGCAAAATCAATAAAAATGTATTTTGCGCAGGTACTTTTCTCGATGCTCAACTGGCTGAAACGTTGTAATTCAACCGACAGAGGAAGGTTTCGCCCCAGAGTTTCTTTTAGCATGGTCGACGTAAGGCTTTCTTCTGAAAAAAGCAGGGCGCTCTGGATGCCTGGATAGTTCTTGGGTACCTTTCGATATAGGCAATACGTTGTCTATTACTCTACCGCGATGATTTTGTGTCTCAAGAGGGATGTGGCGAATTGTGATAACCGTCAACGTAGCAATAAAATACTCACCCATGGGAAAAGGGGGAGCCCGTGTTGTCATCGCCTGGTTATGGCATTCACGGCTTTAATCGCACGTTAAGCTCTCCTGATACTCCCTTTGAAAGGCACGGTCCAAATTAGGACAATACTGCGTTAACGATATCTCCATGGCTTTAAGAAGAGCAATGTAGATGTCTTCCGCTTGCTCGTAACTGATCGCGTCGCTGTCAATGGAGAGTATGGTTTCACCCCTCAGAGATAAATGGTACTGAAGACCATCGAGGCTGAAGGTCGGGGCCAACTGATTGTTTGTTTTCATCGCGAATCTTCACATAGTCGCTGTATACCTTAACTTTAGTATTAGAAATAGCAATACGCCACATTATGCTTATCAGCTTCAGGACAAAGAGTGAGAGCAGCCGTCACGTCACGCGGTCTGAAAGCCAGCGGCATGGTGCATTGTTATTGCGAGTAAAAGGGGGGTTAAATGAGGGCTTCTTGGGCTCTTACGAACGCGTATGAAACACGATAGCGATTACTACTCACAACTGGCAGCGTTAGTGTGCCATGCATTGCTTCATCTTTTTATGGAAGTCTCCGCGACACCTCGGTTTGTGCCTATCTCAAAGCGAAACGACATATTGGTTCGTTATATCAAGCACAAGTTGAACGCGCGGCACGGTCATCAGTTCAAAAAGGACATCAAAGCCATGATTCAGTTAGGGCGCAGTTCTAACGGCAATTTAGAAGCCAAGCTTTTAGGTCTACATGACAGCATGACTATGGCGAATACGACCGATATGGCTAAGTTGCATGCTTTATTGCTGTATCTGAATGCGAGGCAGGGAGTAGAGTCCGAAGTCTTTCTTGAAGGACAAGAACCGAGTCCGGACATCCTCTATATGCTGGAAGAGCAAACCCAACACGGCTTCAACGACCACAAGCAGCAAGTGGCACCGCTGTCGATGTTGCTTCAATCGGACAAAGCGCTCCGACTTGAGTCTGTGGTGAATGAGCATGGTGGCTTTATTGCAGAAACCAAGGAATGGAACGCTGACACTCAGCAGCTCCATCTGCTGCTGCATCCTTTGAGAGGTTGACGCGAAAGGCGCAAAAACGTCTTCAGGCTAAATCGCATAGTCTGGTGAAATGTCTTCAATTTTCACCAAATGAACATCGACTTCCGAGAGCCGAGCAAAAGTGGGCTCATCTGAGGGTTGCTCGACAATATGGACGATATTGGCCACCCGATAACACCCAGCGCTGGGTGCCTTGAAGAACACCGTTTCATCCAGTTTCGGCAATAGCGGAGTGGTATTGTCGACAGACGTAATTCGATTTCGGAGAGATAGCGTGCCATCGGGCGCGACTTCATAAAAGTTAACAATCATGCGCTTCTCTGGGGTTGTTCAGTGAATGTCCTGTACTAAAACAAAGTGGCAGAATAATCAATGCCATGATTGTAAAACTGACAAGTAGGACCTCTCGAACTACCCTTAAGTGGGTATCCTGCCTCTATTGCCCACCTCAGTATTACGGCCAACGTTGCGGCGGATTTTTAAAAAGTGCCCATGCAATGTGTGAGAGATTTGAGATGAAAGAAAGAGTCTACCATGAGGCGCTGTTGGTTATTCAGGCGTTGGTTGCGCCTGACACTCGGTATCCCGCGGCTTTTTGCACGAGAGACTTTATCCAACAATGCCAGCTTTGTGGGATGTCCGGGAGCGTTAGCCTGTCCGATGCGAATCGGTTGTTGCGCGAACTGACTCAAAGATATGATGCGGTATGGCAAGGCTGCCAATTTGACCCTGACTGCAACTTAAGTTGGTACTATCGCCGCTGAACCAATTGACGAACCCATGTTCCGCGCGGTTTGTTTCACCAGAGTCATTAGGACATGAGTCACATTTCCGCATCTCCGTTCATCGTGTCATGCACGTTTGCCTATATTGAGGGAATAGAGGCCCTACTCAACCTCTATAAGTATCACGATTGATAAACCCTCAAAGCAGCCGCCGTTTGGCGGCTCTTTTTCAATGACTAAGCGCACAGTTCTTTCGCCATTCTTCCAAAATTGATTTACGAACAGAACGTCGTTCGTTTACAGTCAATCATAACCACTCACGACCGACATGGATGTAAGAGGTGAACCATGATGCACAGCCATGCTGACAGTTGGGACCGATACCATGCTGCCTGCGAACGTCTGGCGCTGCTCTAAGCCAGCTATAACCATACGCAGCACCGTTATCTTCAAGGTCAGGTTTCTCAGGAAGTGTATGAACTGGCGTGGAGTTTGAAACTCTCGGCAGAGCGACAAGTCCGAATTTTACGTCACCAGCTCGCGATGGAAGTTTGCGGCTGAGAGCAGAACGAAGGAGTCACTGATGGCCCCCGTATCAACGTCAACTCAATCCGAATCGTCACGCACCATGGACCAGGCTGCCTTTATCTCGGCGGCGGAGTCCAAAATGCACACCGCACGGTATCAGAGTATCTCGCTGGTGCTTGCCATTAAGCCCGCCAGTCTGGATCCCAGAGCGTTTGACGTTTTCCACAAAGTCATGCAAACCGTGAAAAGTGCGCAGGTGGTCGGGAATCTGAATCAGAGTTTCCTGTTGGTCTACGTGTGCGAACCGATATGCATTAGCCAGAACCAGGCCCGCGCGATTCATTTCAGCATTCGTCATTTCTTTTCTGAAGTGAAGCAGGCCGATGAGCGCATGTATCGGTTTTTAATTTCCGGGAAAGTCGGTGTGTCGGTGTTGGGAAAGGACACCCATTCCATGAAAAGGGCCGTCGTGCATGCCTCTCAGGCGACATTGGCTCAGCAAGCCGGACACAAAAGCCGTATTCAGTTCTACGATACCGATTTGCAACTGACGATTAAGCGCTACGTGCTGTTAGAGGACCTTGTACGAGATGCCATCGAAAAAGGCGCGATAGGCGTTCAGTACCAACCTATTATACGTTGTCAGGACTGGGCGGTGGCAGGCTATGAGGCGCTGTGCCGTTTTAACCTGGACGCGGCGCTTAACGCAACAACCACGGAACTGATTGGGCTCGCTGAGGATTTAAATCTTATCTCAGAGTTGGATTTACTGACTTACCAAAACGCGTTTTCCCAGTGCGCGCCGTGGCTGAAAAAATCCGGCCGTTTCCTGAATCTCAATCTTTCGCCGAATACCCAACAGAGTTTGTCCGAAGTCCTGGAATGCATGGTGCGGCTTGCGAAGCAGGAGCAGGTCGAGCCACGGCACATTGTCATCGACATGAATGAAGTCAAAAGCCCTGCGGCAGCGCTCGATGTCTCAACGCTACTCCCGGAGTTTCATCAGCGGGGCGTACAGTTTGCGCTGGACGACTTGTCCGAGGGATTCCGACTGGCTGACTTATTGAGCCAGGGGCAATTTCAGTACCTCAGAGTCAGCCGCGAGCTGATTGAACGCAGCCATGAGCGGGGGGAATACTACCAGGTCATTAAGCTGTTGGTCAGACTATGCCACCGCCTGGACGTTGAGGTGATTGCTGAAGGTATCGAAACGCCGGACGAAGCCCGTTTGCTGTCTTATTTGGGGGTGGACTATATGCAGGGCTACCTGTTTGCTAAGCCGGTTGATTATGGCGACCTACAGGAGGCAGAGAAACAGCTTGAGACGATACTTCGACAACTGCATGCCGATGGCCTGACGGATAGCTCGGATGCGGATGAAGAAGCCATCACCTTACTCCATATAGCCAGCAAAAGCCTGCCTCGTTTAGACCCCGGTGAGCCGCTCATCCTGGCTAACGAATACTTAAAACCCGACGCCATTAATGTGATCCCCGTTATCAACAAAGGGGAATGTGTCGGATTGGTGGACAAAGCTCAGCTCAATCTTCATCTGACTCCGGCCATGGGAACTGAACATGAAACCATGAAAGAAGCGGGCATCTGGAATAAGCCGGTCGCCAGCATGATGAACACGCAGCTGACCATCATGGACGCACAGGCACTGCTCACAGATGTGCTCCCGTTACTCAAAGAGAGCGCGCTTTCTCTGCCCATCGTACTTGTCTCCGATAATCGCTATAAAGGCTTGGTGACGGAAACGGACATTACACACTATCTCTTAAAGCGGTTAAAATTGTAGCGTTGTCTTTCGTTTGCGTTGGACTGGAAGTCAGGGGTGAATCGATATTACGTAGATAAATGTGTGAATTCGCAAGGGCACCATGAGGTTCACCGATTGGGCTGCGCTCTGCAGGCGAAAGTTGAAAGCCGAATCTATTTGGGCGTATTTCCATCAGGGACGATGGCCTTGGTGTTCGCGTCGATTGTATGGTGATTCGCAGTACTGCGTGCTTTGCAGAAACACCGATAGCAGTGAACCCGCCACATAGCCGCTCTCCTAAATTAGAACTCCACCTGAGGAGTGTTAAAAATAACGTTGAGCAAATAGGCCCTCACAGGCCATAAGCAATTCTTCGGTTCGTTGACTACTCTTTTTTTACCACTCACTATTTAGAAAGGAGAAAGAGTGTGATGCTCATTTGTGACGATACCAGACAGTTTATCATCGCGACGATTGACGATATGCAGACTCGTCTCAGTGACGATAAGCCAGTCTGCGCTCGCTTACAGTTGACGAATGACTGGCTCAAGCTTTGGATGGACTATCAATACTGGGATATGGTTTTTCATCTCGAGCGACCGGTTGAAGGGATGCTAGCAACGTCAGAGCTGAATATCTTCGCGTTTACGGCTGAGCATATTGCTGATGAATTAATCAGAGACTTGGAAGAGAAAGTCGATGTGACTGAAGATGAATGATGTCACCATCACCGTGGTACTGCTATGGTTAGCGTGTTTCCGTTGACGTACTTCTCTGTGCCCGAGTTAACATAAATGCCGAGTGCCACAGATGCCACATTGCTGGTCTCTAGGGGGCGCCGTTCGTAATGAGTCGTCCCCGTTACTGCGAACGCGTATCGTCAAACGGGAAAGCCCGTATTCTTTGCTATGTGCACCAGCGCAGAAACTCAAATGGGTTTCAGTTCATGTAGCACAGCACGTGAGTGCCATCATCTTGAACGCAGACTCTGGGCTTTACTGCGATGGACAATGACACTCACGCTGTTGTCATTGTAGCGCATCATTCTATGGAATTTTCAAGGAGGAGTTAGGTATGGACAGGAAACAGCGACAAGAGTGGTTATTACAAAGACGCAACGGTTTTCTTCACTATGTATACACGAAGGGACTGGCTTGCGCATTTGCATTCGTGTTTGGGTTGGAGTTTCTAAACAATGACTTTTATCTGGATGTCATCTCACCAGGCTCAGTGCATTTATACATGACCACGCTCTTGGTTGCCTTTGTTTGTTCTGCGATAAATTGGACGTGCAATGAATGCAGTTTAAAGCGCTCAAAAGTAAATCCTCCAACCTAAAATCGCTAAAATGGAGGACAATGGATCTTCTCAACGATACACATGTCTAGATGCGTTCCCGGTCGCAACTCATGAAGCATTGTAAAACTACCTCAGAAATCGAAATTAGTAAAAAGGCGCCCAATCGAGCGCCCTTGAGTTCAGTGAGTTGTTCTGCATCTGCCTTGGTAAGGTAGATTGCATCGATACTGATGCAAATTCTTAGTGATGACCGGAGGTACCTGGTAGAGATTAGCGACGTCTTCATCGTAATTTTCCAAACCAAGGTCACAGGCGTGAACCACACCATCTTTAAAATCCCACTTTCTCAGTGCATTTGGGTAATCACAACCGACTAACTCCATAGCTTTCGGGAGAGTGGTCGCAACTAATGTTTTTGGATGGGGCCGTGGCAGAACCAAATGTCCTTTTGGCCACTCTTCGGCTCTTTGAGCGTCCAGCAGTAGGCAATCGCCTCTTTGAAATCTTTAGTTCGTGCTGTACTTATAGATTTAGCATTCGCACCGGTTTGTTGAGTTGGATTAGCCTGAGCGGTTGTCCCGTTGGTTGACGGTTGACTTGAAGCAGCAGACGCGACAGATGGTGCCGTCGTTGTTTTATTTCCGGCTTGGGTCGCATTTTTCATCGTAGCCAGATGGACTTTGAAACTGTGTATTAATAGTTAGAGCAAAACTTGCACACATACTCTCCACCCAAATTTTTCTTATTTCAACTTATTCATTTAACATTTGATATAAATCGTACTTATTAGTTACAATCTGGCTCGTTTAAGGGAGTAGCCTTCCTCTACTGGTTAGTAGTGGAGTGAATATCAACAGTCTCCAAGCCTCATGCTTGTGGTATTCACGTTCGACATGTTCTGGCAAGACTTAAGCTAAATAGCGATACGGGTAGGATTGCTATTTAGCTTTTGTTTTTTTGCCTTCCCGAGATTACAAAAGGAAACCTGCTGTGGATGCATGGTACGCTTTGTTTTTAGGGATTGTGCAAGGAATCACTGAGTTTCTCCCTATTTCTAGCTCTGCCCATTTGATTTTAATGCCCACTTTGCTTGGCGAAGCCGATCAAGGTATCAGCTTCGATCTCGCTACTCACATTGGCACGCTGTTCGCTGTACTTATCTACTTTCGTCAAGATATCATTCTGTTACTCTCAGAGTGGAGTAAGTCAATCACTCATCGTCAATATTCGACATCACACAGTCGTTTAGCTTGGGCGATTTTGTGGGGAACCTTTCCCGCGGCACTTGCGGGATTACTGCTAATGGATGTGATTGATCATCAACTTCGTTCGGTTGAGGTGATTATTTTCACCACCGTGTTCTTTGGCGTATTACTGGGCTTGGCTGATATCCTTAGTAAGAAAACACGAGATATCAGCATGTTAACCTGGAAGGATGTGGTCGTTGTAGGCTGCGCTCAGGCCCTAGCGTTAATACCTGGAACCTCACGTTCGGGTGCGACGATTACCGCTGCGCTTATGCTTGGCGTCGAGCGTCAGGCCGCTTCGCGCCTTTCATTTTTGCTTGCCATACCGATTACTGCTCTCGCGGCAGCAGTCAAAATCGCTGAAGTAGCGATGGATAGTTCGGTAACCGTAGATTGGCTGGCACTTTTAATTGGTAGCGTTACCTCTTTTCTCACCGCAATACTGGCGATCCACTACTTCCTCAAATTCCTGAATCAATTTGGGATGATGCCTTATGTCATCTACCGATTAATTTTGGCCGTTATTCTATACTTTTACGTTATTTAATAGGGATTAAACATGCTATTAGCTTCACTCGCGATTATCGCTGGCTTTGCACTGCTTGTCTGGAGTGCAGATAAATTTGTTGAAGGCGCAGCCGCTAGTGCCAACTACGCAGGAATGCCGCCTTTATTGATTGGTATGTTGGTCGTCGGATTCGGTACATCGGCTCCCGAAATGGTGGTTTCGGCAATGGCGGCTATGGATGGCAACCCTGCTCTGGCACTCGGAAATGCTGTCGGTTCGAACATTGTCAACATTACCTTAATACTCGGTGTGACCGCGATCATTGCACCGATTGCTGTGCATTCAAGCATCATCCGCAAAGAACTTCCCATTCTTTTGGTCATCACGCTTGGTATTGGTGCAATGCTGTGGAATCACCATATCAGCACGTTAGAAGCCTGGGCGTTGATTGGTGGATTCATGCTTTTGATTGGTTGGTCAATCTGGAGTGCATTACGCTCAAAGGGGGATCACTTAGAACAAGAGATGGACGATGAACTGTCTAGCCAAAGTATGTCACTGAAGTCATCCGTTTTCTGGCTGATTACAGGGTTAGTGTTACTGATTATCAGCTCGCGTATTTTGGTGTGGGGAGCGGTGGAAATCGCACAACAACTCGGTGTCAGCGATTTATTGATTGGCCTAACTATTGTGGCCTTAGGGACGTCGTTACCCGAATTAGCTGCATCCATAGTGGCGGCTCGTAAAGGCGAGCATGATATAGCTGTGGGGAATGTGGTCGGATCAAATATGTTTAACTCCTTAGCCGTCATCGGTATTGCTGGCATCATTGAACCTATTGCCAATATTGGTGCTGAAGTCTTCTGGCGTGACTGGACATCGATGCTTTTTGTTACGGGATTACTGCTGTTGACCGCCGCTCGTTTTGGCAAATCACAGACGATTTCTCGCAGTGAAGGCGTTGTTCTGTTGGTGTGTTATTTGGGGTACAACGGTTATCTCATCTATGGAGCGCTGTAATACACAAATATTGAACGTCGAACTTATTGAGTTACGCAGTAACCATTACCAATCCTTACAAAAAAGATAGAGGAGTAACCATGGAACATATCGCTGGTTTTTACGATACGCATCAGGCGCTCATTATGCAGATCTTGCAAAATGCGCTCTTGACGATTTTTATTTTTATCTTAGCCTCAGTGGTATCCAAGCTCGTCAAGCGCGGTGTATTTAAAGCGACAGAGAAAGTCAGTGGTGGAGATGAAATTATCGCGCGCTTGCTTTCTCAAGTGGCTTCTTATGCGGTTTATTTAGTCGCGTTGGTCATTGTTCTAGATCTCTTTGGTGTGAATACCGCCAGCTTGGTTGCCTTAGTTGGTGCCGCGGGTTTAGCGATTGGTCTAGCACTGAAGGACACATTGAGCAACATTGCCGCAGGTATCATGATTTTATTTCTTAAGCCGATCAAAAAAGGCGAGTTCGTTGAATTCGGAAGCTACTCAGGTAGCGTGGTTGATATTGGCCTTTTCACCTCTGTGTTCGAGACGGCAGATGGCCTCTACATTTCTAGCCCGAACAGTGCCGTTTGGAATTCAACTATCCGTAATTTTAGCCGTAACAACAAACGTCGTATGGATATCACGGTTGGCATTTCTTACCAAGATTCAGTCGAGGTCGGATTGAATGTGCTTAAAGAACTGGCATTATCTCAGCCATATATTCTTAAAGATCCTGAGCCTCAAGTGATTGTCCACATGCTGGCTGATAGTTCAGTGAACCTCCAACTTCGCGCTTGGTGTCCAACAGATAAATACTGGGAAACCTATTGGTTGGTGCAGAAGCAAGTGAAGCCGAATATCGAAGCGGCTGGATTAACCATCCCTTTTCCACAGAGAGATCTGAACATGAAGTGGATTGATAAAGGCTCGGTAAAACCTTAACCAATACATAAGCGGAGGAAGTTGCGATGCTGTTTGTGACTTCCTCTGATTGGAGCTCTCGCCATTACTGCCCACCATTTTTTGATCTGCGCCAGAAGTTTTGGGCGAAGAATTAAGGTTCTTTTCCATACCTTCTGTAATTAATTAAATGCTAATATTCTAGTTCCCGAAACACACTTTTGTCCAGAAATGATTTAGGCAGTATTGACCTGGCCGTGTATTGACCTGGTCCCCCAAGTGTCAATAAACCAAGTTTATCCATTGAGTACAGCCAGGTTACACAGGTCTAACCCTCATTTCATTGACACTTGAGGGGCAGAGTTGGCTAAGCCTTTTCCCCTTTCGCAATCGCGTCCACTTCGTCAACCAGGTCTTCGGCTCTGAGGTGTGTAACGGTGTAGCATCTGCATTGATTTGTGGCCGCTGATGGCGGCGACTTGCTGATCACTTAGCCCGCCTTTTACTAACCGGCTGACGCTTTCATGGGGCAGGTCAGGGCGTCCATGTATTAAACAGCAACATGCTCTAATTGGCCCAAATAGTTGACTCGACTCAATATCCATTCTGCGACTTTCGCTACGTGCTCTGGGAGCATGAAGCTATTACGGTAGATATCGAGAATCGCCTCTTGCTTGGCGCACAACTCTTTGATCATTTTGGTCGCCAGTTTAGGGTTGAGACCAATATTTTGTGCGAAGGTGAGAAAGTCATAGCCGGTGTAGGTACTATGTGATTGATAGCCACTGGTATTGAAATTATCGCCTTCTTCACTCGCGAGAAGAGGTAATGCTAATGGGTTCTCGTTTGCGATGTAGCCAGGATAGGGCGCTATAGATACGTAATCATAGATTGGCGCGAGTCGGGTGGCCTCTTGCTCCGGTAGCAGCAAACCAATATTTCTAAGGTGTAGGTCATTATTACCGAGAAAGTAGGCGACGAGTATTCGGTTAAATAGCTCTTTCTTAAAGTTTAAGCTGCCGTCTACTTGATGAATTAAGAACTTACAGGCTTGCTCGTAGCTCACATATCCTTCGGCATCGCCTTCTGTCTTCCCGTACTTTTCCCGTACGGCCATGGCGGCATCCAGTTGCTCCTGATGAATCGCCTCTTCACCTGCGTTTAAGCGGTCATAGCGCCTAATCATAAAGGCGAGTTCACCTTCTCCGTCCGGAGCGTTAAATCGAACTAATCCAAAGGGAGGCGTATCGAAACCAAGGAATTTCATCACTAACATGGTTGCGTGTTCGTTTTCGGCAAGATGAGGAAATTCTTCTGGTGAAGGCTTGAGAATAAATAGAGCCTTATTCTCCACAACCCCTATCTGATTCTCGTCATTAATCGCCAGAGAAAGCTTGGGTTGGTAACCGGAAATGCTCATGCCTTTTTGTTTCTTTGGCAACTCAGTAACAAATTCAGTACGCGAAAAAGGCAATTGGATCTGAAATCTATTCGAACCTAGTAGGGTTTTGATCTCCCCTTTTTTATACTCGACTTGTTCTCTATTTTGTTCATTGAGCTCATCGAGGCTAATTAGGCTTCTATTGCTCGGATACATGGTCTTCTAACCTCAACAGTTGGACTGCACCAAGTAAATTTTTGCCGTTGGACAGCAGCATACCCAGCGGATCGTTTTCATCAATTTTTTGTAGTTCTGAGTAGCGCTTCTTCAGCCATCCTTCGGGAGCAAGACTGAGGAAAAAAGGATGCAGCTCTTTACTCTTAAATGGCCCATCGGTGACAGGCATACTCAGCGATAAGCTCCGGCCTCGATAACCAGGTTCATATTCGAATAGAAAACCTTGTTCGTTTTGAGACAAAACACCGCAAAACTTGCCGTACAAAAGAACTTTTACTTTTCGATCCATATTTTCATTCCGAGTTCATTCGCAACGGCTAAAAAGTTATCCAGCGAAGTCTTGCTTGGGTCTTTAAGCATTCGTTTTATCGTTGATTTAGAAATATCCGTCTGCAATTCAAGGTCTTCTAATGAGATACTCTTCTTGCGTGATTGCATATCATCAATCAGAGTGTCGGTCTCGTAAATTGAGTAACTTGAAATAGGGCGGTTGCTTGAGGCGTCAACGTTGCTAAGCATCTCTTCGAAAACTTCGTGAATTTCGGACTCAAGCTTACTGGTGAGATTGCGAAGTTGTAGTACTTTAGGATTCATAGCATTGCCTCTGGTGTGTCAAATATGAACCATATAACGGTTTTATTTAAATATAAGCTCAAAAATAGCCCATGTAAACCGCTTTAATGTCATTAATGAGCTTTGTGTTTCTTAAGGTTGAAAAATGGCTCATGTACGAACCTTTAGTGCTATGCAATTCCTTTAGCTCAGCTCATCTGTACTTCTGGCCCCCCAAGTGTCAATAAACCCGTCCTGACCATTGCTCACAGCCAGGTCACATCGGCCTAATCCTCATTTCATTGACACTTGAGGGGCGGTGTTGGCTAAGCCTTTTTCCCTTTGGCAATTGCGTCCAGTTCTTCAACCAGGTCTTCGGCTCTTAGGTGCGTGTAGCGGCGTAGCATCTGCATGGATTTATGGCCGCTGATGGCGGCGACTTGCTGATCACTTAATCCGCCTTCCACTAAACGGCTGACGCTCTCGTGGCGCAGGTCGTGGAATTTAAAATCCTTCAGGCCAATCTTGGCTTTGATCTTCATCCATACCTTGTTGAAGTTATACGGGCGACGCTTGCCGTCTTTTCCTGGTTCGCCAAAGAAAATCAGGTCGGTATCAATAGGCCGTACCGGATTATTAATCGCTTGCTTAAAGGATTCTAACGCCAGGAGAGAGAGCGGAACGGTTCTCGGCATGGTGTTTTTGGTTTCGACCAGGAAAACCACACGCTTTTTCAAATCAACCTGAGAGCGGCGCAGAGAGGTGATTTCTGAGGAACGCATACCGGTTTCCAGCGCGATACGGACAATCCAGGCCAGCATCGGGTTGGTGTGCGCCTCAACGGCGTCCAGGAGCTGTAACTCTTCTTCCTCGGTCAAGCGTCGCTCCCGGCCAGAAGGCGGGGAGGGCTTGCGAATATTCTGGACCGGGTTAATGGCCAGGCCGATCCCCCATTCTTTAATCGCAATGTTGTACAGGTGACTGAGCAGGGCCAGGTCTATGCGCACGGTATTCGCTGAGCGCGGTTTGGGATCTGGGTTACCTCTGGCGTCGCAACGGTCCAGGCCAGCTAACCGGTCGTCTCGATACTTGGCAATGATTTCGGGAGTCAGGGCAGCCAGGGAGTATTTTCCCAGGGCTTTGATGATCGGTTTGGAATGTCTCGCATCACAGGCAGCGGTCGCCGGTCGTTTGGTCGGTGAGATTTCTGCCAGGTAGCGTTTTAATGCTTCTTCAATGGTGAGTCGTTCAGATGAGGAACGTTTGATATACACGCCACGTACAATTTCATCTTCAGTGCGTCTTGCCCAATCCTCGGCATCGCGTTTGAGACGAAAAGTTTTAGACGTCGTTGGCCAGCCGGTTTTTCGAATAACGGCTTTCCAGGTACCTGAAGAGGTTTTAACTAAAGTTGCCATGTGAGTACTCCCGAATGCGTACTGTACTGATTTTGTACCTCGGGACGAAATAAAAGGCAACATTCAAAGAAGGGTAAGCGATAAGTGCTTGATTTGAATGGTGGCCCCTCCCAGACTTGAACTGGGGACCAATCGATTATGAGTCGACTGCTCTAACCACTGAGCTAAGGGGCCATACAGGTCAAAGATTATAGGGGAAGCTTTACGGGGTGTCTAGACGCTAGGGTGGCCAATTGCGCTTAGTTTTTATTCACTTAGCACAACAGGCAATAAAAAAGGTGAGCCAGAGCTCACCTTTTTTCAGTCTTGGTCGATTATTCGTCCAGGAAGCTGCGCAGAGTTTCTGAGCGGCTTGGGTGGCGAAGCTTACGCAGTGCTTTGGCTTCGATCTGACGAATACGTTCACGGGTGACGTCGAACTGTTTGCCCACTTCTTCTAGCGTGTGGTCAGTGTTCATGTCGATACCAAAACGCATACGCAGTACTTTGGCTTCACGTGGCGTCAGGCCGGCCAGAACGTCGCGGGTCGCGCCTTTCAGGCTGGTTGATGTCGCTGAGTCCAGTGGCAGCTCGAGGGTGGTATCCTCGATGAAATCGCCCAGATGCGAATCTTCGTCGTCACCGATTGGTGTCTCCATTGAGATTGGCTCTTTGGCAATTTTCAGTACTTTACGGATCTTGTCTTCCGGCATTTGCATGCGTTCTGCCAGTTCTTCCGGCAGTGGCTCACGGCCCATTTCCTGTAGCATCTGACGAGAGATGCGGTTCAGTTTGTTGATCGTTTCGATCATGTGAACCGGAATACGGATAGTGCGCGCCTGGTCGGCGATAGAACGGGTGATCGCCTGACGAATCCACCATGTGGCGTAAGTTGAGAACTTGTAACCACGACGGTATTCAAACTTATCCACCGCTTTCATCAGGCCGATGTTACCTTCCTGAATCAGATCGAGGAATTGCAGACCACGGTTGGTGTATTTCTTGGCGATAGAAATAACCAGACGTAAGTTCGCTTCCACCATCTCTTTCTTCGCGCGGCGGGCTTTCGCTTCACCGATCGACATGCGACGGCTGATGTCTTTGATGCGTACTACACTCAAAGAAGTCTCTTGTTCGATGATCTGCAGTTTCTGGATTGAACGGCGAATGTCTTCTTCGTTACGACGGATTTTTTCCGCGTACGGTTTGTCAGACGCGAGTACTTGATCCAGCCACGCTTCGCTTGACTCGTTGCCAGTGAAAACCGCGATGAACGATTTTTTCGGCATCTTAGCCACTTCAACCACAGAACGCATGATCAGACGTTCTTGAGTGCGAACGCGATCCATGGAAGTGCGCAGTGTTTCCACCAGGTGGTCGAACTGTTTAGGTGTCAGACGGAATTCACGGAATACGTCCAGTACCAGATCAGTTGCTTCCTGAGCGTGCGAACTTTCGTTACCGTGCTCGTTGATCGCCAGTTGCAGGTTCTGGAATTTGTTGCGCAGTTGCGTGAATTTTTCCAGAGCCAGCTCAGGGTCGATACCGACTTCTTCTTCGCTGTCGTCGCTTGAATCGCCGTCACCGTCTTCATCTTCGTCGTCTTCATCGTCGTCGATGTTTTTGTCGTCTTCATCTTTGAGGTCGGCTTCGGTCAGTTCAGAACCGATGTGCGTCGCAGTTGGCGCAGTGCTCTCTTCTTCATTCGGATCGACAAAACCTGAGATCAGGTCGGTCAGGCGCAGCTCTTCAGCCTGGACTTTATCAAACTGTTCCAGGATGTAAGGGATGGTGCCCGGGTATTCAGCGACCGCGCTTTGAACCTGGTTGATACCATCTTCAATGCGCTTGGCAATATCAATTTCACCTTCACGAGTCAGTAGTTCTACTGTACCCATTTCACGCATGTACATGCGGACTGGATCGGTCGTACGACCAATCTCGCTTTCTACGCTGGACAGCGCAGCGGCAGCGGCTTCTGCTGCATCTTCATCAGTGATCGTATCGTCGTCGTTTAACGCAAGATCATCGGCATCTGGGGCAGTTTCTACTACCTTGATGCCCATGTCGTTGATCATCTGAATAATATCTTCTACCTGCTCAGAATCGACGATCTCGGCAGGTAGGTGGTCATTTACTTCGGCGTAGGTCAGATAGCCTTGTTCCTTGCCTTTTAAGACAAGTACTTTAAGCTGTGACTGCGGACTTTGATCCATAGACGGTATCCAACTTCGTATCTGGTGAAGGAATAGTATGCGAAATGCAAACCACGTATACTAACAAATTTATTCGTTGCTGACTATTTAAACTGGGTTACGCTTTTAATTCTAGCATTAACGCTACTAGCTCCCTTTTTTCGTCGCTTGATAAACCGACGCTTCTCTCTTTAGCCTGCAAGTTGTCAATTTGTTTCTCTACGCACTGAGCAAGAATCTTGTCCAGTGAGTCTAAAAATAGTTCTTCCTGATTGTCTTCGACGAGCGGTATCTCCCAGCTCGCCAGACGAGACAGAAGTGCCTCATGATTTTCGTTGCGCCAATGTTCAAGTAATTGGCCTGTTGATATATGGGGGTTTTGTCGACAGTTTTCAAGCACTGCGACCAACAAACTCAACCCAGGTATAGCGAGCTCTTTCACGCTGGAAAGATCAGGTACTATTTCAGCATAGCTCGGATTTTGCAGAAGCAAAGCGATGACTTCACGCATCGGGGTGCGTTTAATCTCTTTGTGTGGCTGCGGGCGCGGGTTCGCGGCCGCCGGCACGCTCGGCTTTTTATAAATGCCGGTCTTCTGCTCCAGTATGCGCAGCAGCTGATCCTGCAGCGATTCATCCGGAATCTGGTTAATCAGTGGCAGTGCCATCGCCTGTAAGGCGGCTTTGCCTTCATAAGTACTGGTGTCCACCTGGCTGAGCAGATTGGAGAACAGGTACTTAGACAGCGGCTCTGCGTTGTGCATCTGCTGTTCAAAGGCGTCTTTGCCGTATTTACGCACGTAGCTGTCCGGGTCCTCGCCATCGGGCAGGAACAGGAACTTGAGAATGTTGCCACTTTTCAGGTAGCTGAGCGCATTCTCCAGCGCGCGCCAGGCAGCTTCACGGCCGGCACGGTCACCGTCGTAACAACACACGACGGTGTTGGTCTGGCGGAACAGCAGTTGCAAGTGGTCACCTGTGGTTGAGGTACCCAGAGAAGCGACGGAGTAGTCGATACCATACTGCGCCAGTGCCACCACATCCATATAACCTTCGACCACCAGAATCTGCGGTGGTTCACGGTAAGCCTGCAACACCTCATACAGGCCGTACAGCTCTTTACCTTTGTGGAAAATCGGCGTTTCCGGCGAGTTGAGGTATTTCGGTGTACCGTCACCCAGCACCCGGCCACCAAAGCCGATCACCCGGCCACGCCGGTCACGGATCGGGAACATGATACGGCCGCGGAAACGGTCGTAGCGGTTGCCTTTTTCGTTCTCAATCAGCATGCCACCGGAGACCAGCATGTCCTGGTTATGGCGGCTCTGACCGAAGTTTTTACGCACTTGGTCCCACTCGTCAGCGATGTAGCCGATACCGAACTTCTGTACGATTTCACCGGATAAACCGCGGTTTTTCAGGTAATCGATGGCGGTGCGGTTGGTGGCAACTTTTAGCTGCTGACGGTAGAACTGGGCAATGTTGCCCATTAAGTCGTACAGGTTACGCTTTTCTTCACTGCTGGCGCGCGGGGCATTACTGCTGTTATTGAAGCTGCCGTTGGAGCGCGCTTCGCGCGGTACATCCAGGCCGAGAAAGGAGGCCAACTCTTCAATCGCTTCCGGAAATTCCAGTCGCTCGTACTCCATCATAAAGTCGATGGCATTACCGTGTACGCCGCAACCGAAACAGTGATAAAACTGTTTTTCCTGGCTGACGCTGAAAGAGGGGGTTTTCTCGTTGTGGAACGGGCAGCAGGCGCTGTAGTTTTTACCCTTTTTTTTAAGTTTTACACGTGCGTCAATGATGTCGACGATATCAAGTCGAGCGAGGAGGTCATCAATGAAACTACGAGGGATCTGTCCTGCCATAAAACCTAAAACAAAGAGCTAAACGAAAAATTACATCCGGCCGGATAGGCGGCGAGCCTCGCGGTTAAGGCTGAGGTTCGGGTCTGCAAAGGCCAGGAGTATAGATACAAACAAGCCGTGCGTTCCGAAGAATAGCACGGCTTGCTGCAATTGGGCGTGGTATTAAGCCAGCTTAGCGCGAACTAAACCGCTTACTTTACCCATATCTGCGCGCCCTTGAATTTGCGGTTTCAGCACAGCCATTACTTTACCCATGTCTTGCATGCCCGCTGCTTCTGATTCGGTGATTGCGCTGTCAATCAGTGCAGACACTTCGTCTTCGGTCAGTGGTTGAGGCATAAAATCCTCAAGTACTGTAATTTCGGCTTTTTCCGCATCAGCGAGGTCTTGACGACCGGCTGCTTCAAATTGCGCAACAGAATCGCGACGCTGTTTAACCATTTTCGTCAGCACAGCAAGAATGTCGTCGTCGGACAGAGTAATCTGTTCGTCAACTTCACGTTGCTTAATGGCTGACAAAGCTAAACGGATAGTGCCAAGGCGCGTTTTGTCCTTGGCTTTCATCGCTAATTTTTGCTCTTCTTTGAGCGTGTCAATCAGAGCCATAACAAATTCCTAAGTAAGGAATCAGTTATTAGTACAGGCGAACGCGACGAGCGTTTTCGCGAGCAAGCTTCTTAGCGTGACGCTTTTGAGCTGCTGCTTTAGCGCGTTTGCGAACTGTAGTTGGTTTTTCGTAGTGCTCACGACGACGCACTTCAGAAAGGATACCTGCTTTTTCGCAAGAGCGCTTGAAACGACGCAGTGCTACGTCGAACGGTTCGTTTTCACGTACTTTAACTACTGGCATATGCCTTTCACCTCAGGGGTTAATTCGTTAACGCTGGAGTTCAGTGACCGAAACAATAATTTGCTTAGTCTATCTACCAGCTTGATCAAAAATGGTGCCGAATTTTAATCCGATCGACAGGGCTTTGTAAAGCATTTTGTCGACTACAGTCTGTACAAAATTTGTTTGTAAAGCCAAGCCGAGGTAACATGGCGCCAATTTCTAATTATAGATGAAAGCACGCTGAGAAAACTATGCGCATTATTGGTATTGAAACCTCTTGTGATGAGACGGGTATAGCGATTTATGACGACGAGAACGGATTGCTGGCGCACAAACTCTATAGTCAGGTCAAACTTCATGCAGACTACGGTGGTGTGGTGCCGGAACTGGCCTCACGCGACCACGTGAAAAAAACCATTCCTCTGATTAAAGCGGCGATGGCCGATGCCAATTTGACGCCGGCCGATATTGACGGTGTGGCTTACACGGCCGGCCCGGGCCTGGTGGGCGCGCTGCTGGTTGGCGCCACAATCGGCCGCAGCCTGGCGTACGCCTGGAATGTGCCGGCGGTGCCTGTGCATCACATGGAAGGCCACCTGCTGGCGCCGATGCTGGAAGATAACCCGCCACCGTTCCCGTTTGTCGCGGTACTGGTGTCCGGCGGCCACTCAATGATGGTGGAAGTGAAAGGCATTGGTGAATATCAGATCCTCGGTGAGTCGATTGATGATGCGGCCGGTGAAGCGTTTGATAAAACCGCGAAACTGATGGGGCTGGATTATCCGGGCGGCCCGCTGCTGGCGCGTCTGGCGGAGAAGGGGACGCCGGGCCGCTTTAAGTTTCCGCGTCCGATGACCGACCGTCCGGGTCTGGACATGAGCTTTTCCGGCCTGAAAACCTTTACTGCCAATACCATTGCCAGCAATGGTGATGATGAGCAGACCCGCGCCGATATCGCCTATGCGTTCCAGGAAGCGGTGTGTGACACGCTGGTGATCAAGTGTAAACGTGCCCTGGAACAAACCGGGATGAAACGTATCGTGATTGCCGGCGGCGTGAGTGCCAACAAGCAGCTGCGTGAGTCGCTTGGTAAACTGGCACACAAAATCGGCGGTGAGGTGTACTACCCGCGCACGGAATTCTGTACCGACAACGGTGCGATGATCGCTTATGCCGGGATGCAGCGTCTCAAGAACGGTGATACCACGGATCTGAGCCTGGATGCGCGTCCGCGCTGGCCGATTGATCAACTGACGCCGATTGCGGCTGACGCTTAATCCTCGGTTCGGTTTGATTTTAAATCTCGGATCGGATCAGTGTTAAATAAAGAAGGGCGGTCGCTGCGGCGGCCGTTTTTTTATCTGAGCGCGGGTGATGTGTGGTCAGTCAGTAAGATCCGATGCAATCCCATCACTCAGCGGCAATCGTAATCAGTGACAACAGTTATTAGTAACAATAGTTATTAGTAACAATAGTTATCAGTGACAACAGCAATTAGCCACGATGCTGATTGCCAGACCAAGAAAGGAATAATGACCATGACGATGTTTACCCATGACGGCCAGCAGATGCATTATCTTGATCAGGGCGAGGGTGAAGTGATTGTGTTTGGCCACAGTTATCTGTGGGACAGCGCGATGTGGGCGCCGCAGGTCGAAGCGCTGAGCGCAAAATACCGCTGTATCGTGCCTGACCTGTGGGCGCATGGTCAGTCGCAACCGGCGCCGGCATCGATGCGCAGCCTGAGTGATTATGCCCAACATATTCTGGCGCTGATGGATCATCTCGGCATTGAGGCCTTCACCATCGTTGGCCTGTCGGTGGGCGGTATGTGGGGCGCAGAGCTCACGGCGTTGGCGCCGCAGCGCGTCAACGCCCTGGTAATGATGGATACTTTTGTCGGCCTGGAGCCGGAAGTGACCCATGCGAAGTACTTCCACATGCTGGATACCATTACTGCACTGCAAGCGGTGCCGGAGCCGATTGTCGAGACGGTGGCACCGATGTTTTTTGCCAAGCAGGCAGCGCAAACGACGCCGCAACTGGTGCAGGACTTTAAACAGCATCTGGCCGCTCTGAGCGGTGAGCAGGCGGTGGAAGTGGCGCGTATCGGGCGGATGGTATTTGGTCGTCGTGACCTGATGGAAGAGGTCGAGAAGTTTGCGCTGCCGGTACTGATTGCGGTTGGCGCTGAAGACAGCCCGCGTCCGGTGCTGGAATCGTATCTGATGCAGGACAGCATTAGCGGCAGTGAACTGGTGGTGATCCCGCAGGCCGGCCACATCAGTAATCTGGAGCAGCCGCAGTTCGTGACGGAAATGCTGCAACGCTTTTTGGCCAAGGCGCTGAAATAAGTCACTCTGCAACACCAATAAAAAAGGCCGTTACGGCCTTTTTTTAGATCTGAACCTCACGGCCGCGCTCGCGTTTACTGCGGGTCTGCCCGGTTAGTCGAGATCCCGGTGTTTGGTGCCGACTTTCGGCTCGGTGCCGCTGATCAGGCGTTTAATATTCTGATGATGGCGCAGCACGATAAGGCAGCACAGCATCGCTACCGGCAGGGTGTAATGCGGTTTGACCATCCAGGTATAAAACGGTGCCAGCAGTACGGTGACCAGTGCGGCCAGAGAAGAGTAGCGAAAGATCACCGCGATCACCAGCCAGGTGGCCATGATCATCGCAGTCAGATCGAGTCCGATCGGTGCGATCGCCCCCAGTGCTGTAGCGACCCCTTTACCACCTTTAAAATGAAAAAACAGCGGATACATATGGCCAAGGCAGGCAGCGATCGCGATCACGCCCAGCAGCAGCGCATCAATGCCGAGAAAATACGCACTCCAGACCGGAATGGTGCCTTTGAGCATGTCACACAGCAGCACGGCCGCCGCGGTCTTTTTGCTGCCGATACGCAGCACATTGGTCGCGCCCGGATTATGCGAGCCGACGGCGCGCGGATCTGGCAGTCCGGTCATTTTGCAGATCAACACCGCACTGGAGACGGATCCCAGCAGGTAAGCAGAAATGATCATAATGAGTGCCAGTGGCGTCATAATTTCCTCAAAGTGAAGATTTACCGGAAGATCGGTTCACAAGTCCTTGTTAACCAAGCTCAAAGTAAAAATTCTGTCCGGATTTCGCATCTTGAGGTGGTTTAGGTATATGATAACGCGATTCAGCAGAATAATACGTTTTTTTCCTCAAATAGGGTATCCGACCTGTAAAAAGGATGTAATAGAAAGATGGATAAAGTTTTTATCGAGCAATTGGAAGTGATCACCACCATCGGTGTGTATGACTGGGAACAAGAGATCAAGCAGAAGCTTGTACTGGATCTGGAAATGGCACACGACAATAAGCCTGCCGGGCTGAGTGACGATGTGGCGGATGCCCTGGACTATTCTCAGGTCAGTCAGGCGGTGATCGATCACATTGAAAACGGCCGTTTCCTGTTAGTGGAACGCGTGGCAGAAGAAGTGGCAGAGATCATTATGAGCCGTTTCTCGGTGCCTTGGATCCGGATTCGCCTCACTAAGCCGGGTGCAGTGGCTCAGGCCAAAGGCGTGGGTGTGATCATTGAGCGAGGAAAAGCATGATCACCACCTATGTGGGCGTGGGTTCCAATCTGCAGCGTCACAAACACATAGAGGCCGCGATTAACGAGCTGGCCGGGTTAGGGGAAGGGCTGCGCCTTTCCACTATCTATGAGTGTGAATCGGTCGGATTTGACAGCCATGCCTTTTTTAATCTGGTGGTTGAATTGCAGACGGAACTAAATTTGTCAGAGCTGTCTCAAACCCTGCGTGATATTGAACTGCGCTGGGGCCGTGACAGCCAGGCGCAGAAATTTCAGGACAGGACGCTTGATCTCGACATCATTCTGTATGGAGACACTGTGTCGCCCGCGGCACCCAAGTTGCCCCGCCCGGACATTTATCAATATCCCTTTGTGATACAGCCTTTGTATGAGCTGTGTCCGGCGTTGTCCATTCCCGGCGATCAGCAAACGATCGCACAGGTGTGGCAGCAAGCCAAAGGGCTGGAGGCGCTTAAGCCTGTGGAGCTTTGGTTCTCAGTTAATTAATAATAAGAGAATACAATGAGTTATTTTGAAGCTTTCATGTTGGCTTTAATTCAGGGCTTAACCGAATTTCTACCCATTTCCAGTTCCGCGCACCTTATTTTGCCTTCGGCCATTTTTGGCTGGGCCGATCAGGGGTTGGCGTTCGACGTGGCAGTGCACGCCGGTACGCTGGCAGCGGTGGTGATTTATTTTCGGCGTGAGGTCATCACCCTGTTACGGGCGTTTTTCGGATCGATTTTCAAAGGTCAGCGCGGCAAAGAGGTCACTTTGGCCTGGATGATCGTGCTGGCGACGATCCCTGCTTGCGTGTTTGGCCTGGTGATGAAAGATGTGGTGGAAACCTATCTGCGCAGTGCGTGGGTGATAGCGACCACGACTATCGTGTTTGGTCTGCTGCTGTGGTATGTCGATAAATACTCCGTCGCGCAGGATGATGAATATCAGGCCGGCTGGAAAAAGGCGCTGTTTATCGGTCTGGCTCAGGCGGTCGCGATCATTCCCGGCACTTCCCGCTCTGGTATCACTATCACTGCAGCGCTGTATCTCGGTTTTACCCGCGAGGCAGCCGCACGTTTTTCATTTCTGATGTCGATTCCGATCATTGTGCTGGCAGCCAGCTATCTTGGTATGCAGCTGGTGACCAGTGGTGCGCCTGTCCATGCCGGTTTTATGCTGACCGGAATTGCGACCTCTTTTGTCAGTGCTTATTTGTGTATCTTCTTTTTTCTGAAGTTGATTTCTCGCATGGGCATGACACCGTTCGTGATTTACCGTTTATTATTAGGTATCGGGTTGTTTGCCTTTTTACTCAATCAGTAAGCTAAGTGTTGGGGCGGGCCGGCTCCTGACTCGCCTCACTATCGGGCTTATGGTATAAGTGGTGAACTTTTCTTAACATGTAACTATGGTCATCGGGTAACCATGGTCATCGGTTAACGATGATACCGATGTTAAAGATAATACCTATGTTAAAGACAATAGATCGATATATACGCTGCTGCCTTTGGGCGGCAGCATTTCCATTAATCAGTATGTGTTTATGAGAGAAGCGAGAGAAAGGCAATGCGTGTATTTGCAGTGGCACTGACTCTGTTGTTTGCCTGCCTGCAGTATGACTTGTGGATGGGTAAAAACGGTATTGCTGACTATCGTTCGGTCGCGGGTGAAATCGAGGTTCAGCAGCAGGTGAACAATAACCTGCATGTGCGCAACCAGGAGATGTTTGCCGAAATTGACGATCTGCGTCAGGGACTGGACGCGATAGAAGAGCGTGCCCGCCACGAGCTGGGTATGGTCAAGGATGGCGAAACGTTTTACCGCATCATAGGTGAGGAAAACCGGTCATGACTGACCTTATCACTGCCATCGTTCCTGCCGCCGGCGTCGGCAGCCGGATGCAGGCCGACCGGCCGAAACAATATCTGACTCTGCACGGCCATACTGTGCTTGAACATACGGTTGAAAAACTGCTCAGTCACCCGGCTATCGGTCAGGTGGTGATTGCTGTCAGTCCGGGCGATCCCTATTTTGCTGAGCTGTCGCTGGCTGCTCATCCGCGCGTGGTGCGGGTTGATGGCGGCAGTGAACGGGCCGATTCGGTGTTATCGGCGCTGAACTATCTTTGCCAGCAGCAGTTATCTAATCAGTGGGTCATGGTGCATGATGCTGCCCGGCCTTGTGTACAGCATGCGGATATTTCGCGCCTGATTGAGGCCGCTCAGGAACATCCGGTCGGGGCGATTCTGGCGGCGCCGGTACGTGATACCATGAAGCGTGGTGACGGCAGCGGCAATATCGACCATACAGTGGAACGGGTGGCTTTATGGCACGCGCTGACGCCGCAGATGTTCCGCATCCGGCCACTGCGTGATGCGCTGGCTCAGGCTTTGCAGCAACAGATAGCGATCACCGATGAAGCGTCCGCTTTCGAGTGGTTGGGTGACAAACCCGGCCTGGTTGCCAGCCGCGCCGATAACATTAAAATTACTCAGCCGGAAGATCTCGCGTTGGCGGACTTTTACTTAAGACAAAAAGCTTAAGACAAAAAGTTTGAGGCAAAAAGCATAAGACAAAAAGCTTAAGCCACGGCTGACCAACTGAGTCGCGACAACCTGTGTCTTAACAAATAGCTCAAAAAAATTAGCGATAAAAAGCAGCGATAAAAAGAAGAAGGACTGAACATGATTCGAATCGGCCACGGTTTTGACGTGCATAAATTTGGTGGTGAAGGACCGGTGATTATCGGTGGTGTCGCGGTGCCTTACGAGCAAGGTCTGATCGCGCACTCCGATGGCGACGTGGCTTTGCATGCGCTGTGTGATGCGCTGCTTGGCGCGATTGCGGCCGGTGATATCGGCCGCCATTTCCCGGATACCGATGAGAAATGGAAAGGCGCGGACAGCCGAGAGCTACTCAAAGATGTTTACCGCCGGGTGAAGGCGCAGGGTTACCGTCTGGGTAACTGCGATGTCACTATCATGGCTCAGGCTCCGAAAATGGCGCCGCATATCGACGCCATGTGTGCGGCCATCGCGCACGATTTAGAAACAGCATTAACCAACGTCAATGTTAAAGCCACCACGACAGAGCGGCTTGGCTTTACCGGGCGTAAAGAAGGCATTGCCTGTGAGGCTGTGGTACTGCTGGTTAAAGCCTGATCACATCAGGTGATTGGCGTACTGCGCTCACATATCGGAATAAAAAATGACAGATCTTTTATCATCGTTGGCTTATTTATGTGGTAAACCAACAGCGAAAGCAAAAATCAAAGCCAAGCCGGAACACTTTAAGGTGTTTGAGGAGCTCGGCTACGAGTTCAGTGGTCAGGGCGAACAGGTAATGATCCGGATTCGCAAAACCGGTGAGAATACCAGTTTTGTTGCCAATGAACTGGCCAAAGCGTGCGGCGTGAAGTCGAAAGACGTCAGCTGGGCCGGCCTGAAAGACCGCCATGCGGTGACCGAGCAGTGGCTGAGTGTTCACCTGCCACAGGGTAAGTTCCCCAATCTGGCTCAGTTTGAAGCCCAGTATCCGAGTATTGAGGTGCTGGCGATGCAGCGTCACAATAAAAAGCTGCGTCCGGGCGATCTGCAGGGCAACCGGTTTGAGGTGACCTTAAGTGAAGTCAGCGATATGGATGATGTGCTGCAAAGGTTGCAAGTAGTTGCACAGCAAGGCGTTCCGAATTATTTTGGTAATCAGCGCTTTGGCCGCGATGGCAACAACCTGCATGAAGCGCGGCGCTGGGGACGAGAGAATGTGCGTACCCGCAACCAGAGTCAGCGTAGCCTGTATCTGTCCAGTGCCCGTTCGTGGATCTTTAATCATATCGTGTCTGCGCGCATTGAGGCCGGCTGTTTTTATCGCTTTATTGACGGCGACATCGCCCTGCAAGGTAAGGAGCAGTCATTGGTTGAGGACGATAAGCTCAGCGAATGGAACGCGCTGCTGGAACAAGGTCAGGCGGCGATTTCTGCGGCGTTGGCGGGTGACAACGCGCTGCCAACCCGTAATGACGCGCTGGCGCTGGAGCAGCCGCAGCTGGATGCGGAGCCGGACCTGCTCAAGCTGATTGGCGGTAACCGTATGCGTCATGATCGACGTGCGGTGTCGATGATGCCGCAGGATCTGAGCTGGGACGTCAACGGTGATGAGATTACCCTGCGCTTTGCGCTGGATGCCGGCAGCTTCGCGACCTCGATTGTACGCGAGCTGGTGGAAGAGATTGCCGTCGAACGGGTCTATGAGTGAATACCGCGTGGCTACGAATGAACACAGCGGTTTTATGAGTGAACATCAACAGGCGTAACGGACGGATGAGTGATAAAAAATTAAAAATTCTGCTCAGTAATGATGATGGCGTATACGCGGAGGGCATTCGTGCTCTGGCTTATGCGCTGGCAGATATGGCTGAAATCGTGATTGTCGCCCCGGATCGCAACCGCAGCGGAGCGTCGAACTCTCTGACCTTAGAGCAGCCATTACGCGTCACCAAGATTGAACCGAATACCTATTCAGTGCAGGGCACGCCGACCGACTGCGTGCATTTTGCGTTAAACGAGCTGATGAAAGATGATTTGCCGGATCTGGTGCTGAGTGGTATCAACCACGGCGCTAACCTCGGCGATGACGTGCTTTATTCAGGCACGGTTGCGGCGGCGATGGAAGGCCATTTCCTCGGCGTGCAGTCGATTGCGTTTTCTCTGGTCGGAAAACATCATTTTGCCACCGCGGGGAAAATTGCCCGTCAGCTGGTTGAGCAACATTTATCTTCTCCGATTCCGACCAACCGATTAATCAATGTCAACATTCCGGATGTGCCGTTGGCCAAACTGCAAGGCCAGAAGGTCACGCGCCTGGGTGCCCGTCACCATGCCGAGAATATGATTAAACAGAAAGACCCGCGTGGCCACGATATCTACTGGCTTGGTCCTCCGGGGCGTGAGCAGGATGCCGGTGAAGGCACCGATTTCCATGCGGTTGAGCATGGTTTTGTGTCGATTACTCCGCTGCAGGTGGATCTGACGGCCCATGAGTCGCTGGGCGCGATGAACGACTGGTTGATGACCAAGGGAAAGGAAGGTGCGGATGACTAATCCGAAAGCGGACAAACTGATTCAACTGTTATCCGGTCACGGTATTAGTGATGAGAAAGTACTGGCCGCCATCCACGCTCTGCCACGGGAAAAGTTCGTGTCGCAGGCGATGATGCATCAGGCCTATGATAATAACGCTTTGCCGATCGGTCAGGGTCAGACCATTTCCCAGCCTTACATCGTGGCGAAAATGACCCAGATGCTCGGGTTGCAGCGTGACAGTAAGGTGCTGGAAGTCGGCACAGGCTCTGGTTACCAGACCGCAGTGCTGGCACAACTGGTCGATCATGTCTGTTCGGTGGAGCGGATAAAGTCGCTGCAGTGGGAAGCCAAGCGCCGTCTTAAGCAGCTCGATATTTATAATGTTTCCACCAAACACGGTGACGGCTGGCAGGGCTGGGCGGCGAAAGGGCCGTTTGATGCCATCATTGTGACCGCTGCCGCTCCCGTTGTTCCGCAGGCTCTGCTGGATCAACTGGCTGACGGCGGACGTCTGGTGATCCCGGTCGGTGAAGAAGAGCAGCAACTGCTGCTGATTGTTCGCCATGGTGACCATTTCGACACCCATGTGGTGGAGATGGTGCGTTTTGTGCCTTTAGTTTCTGGTGATCTGGCCTGATGCGCCCGCTTTGGTGCCGAAGTTTACTGGTCGCAGGGCTGTGCAGTCTGATGATAGGCTGCGTAGCGCATACCCCTGCGCCGGTATCGGGACTGAAGAAAGATTACACCTCTATCGAACGTGGCAGTTATCGTGGCAGCTACTATGAGGTTCGCCGTGGCGATACCTTGTACTACATCGCCTATATTACCGATAAGAACGTTAATGACATCATTCGTTACAATAATCTGCCGAAACCTTACACCATTCACCCGGGACAGAAACTTAAGCTCTGGCAGCCTGCCTACACGCCTCCCGCTTATGGCGGCACCGGAGCTGGTCCAGCGGTTGCTGTGGCTGCGGCCGCATCAGCGCCGGCTAAAGCAGCGGCTTCTGCTGCTAAACCGATCAAAACGAGCAATGGCTCTAATACCGCATCAATATCACAAACTGCTAATGTAACCGCTGATCAGGTTAAAAAATACCCAAATAAGGGTGTTGAACAATCAAAACCAAAGGAGTATGTTGGTTCTGTAAATAAACAAACTGTTAACAAAAAAGTAAGTGAATCTTCATCTTCGAACGCTAAGGTAGCTCAATCGAACGCCAGGCCAGCGAGTTCCAACGCTAAGCCAGCGAGTTCGAGTGCTAAAGTAGCGAAGTGGATGTGGCCGACTAAAGGTCGGGTGATTCAGAACTTTTCCGCTGGGGATCAAGGCAACAAGGGGATCGACATCGCAGGACAGCGCGGTCAGTCCATCATGTCCACCGCAGCAGGAACAGTGGTTTATTCGGGCAGTGCACTACGCGGATATGGCAATCTAGTCATTATCAAGCACAACGATCATTATCTGAGTGCTTATGCCCACAACGATCGGTTGCTGGTTAAAGAAGGACAAAGTGTAAACGCCGGCCAGAAGATAGCCACAATGGGCAGTTCAGGAGCCAGTAGTGTTCGCTTGCATTTTGAAATTCGTTATCAAGGTAAGTCAGTGAATCCAAAACGCTACTTACCATAAACATACTTGTTCAGAGTCATGTGACATTAAGCAGTAGTAATGTCTTGCTAGCTCGCCAGGGGAGGCGCTATGAGTATCAGCAATACAGCCACTAAAGTCGACGAAGAGTTTGAATTCGATGCTGAAGCAATGAATGCCGCGGAAGCTGAAGAACAACTCACTAACAGTAAAGACCAATCTGAAGAGATTCGCGAAGAATTTGACGCATCGACGAAGAGTCTGGATGCCACTCAGATGTATCTGAGTGAGATTGGTTTCTCACCACTTTTAACCGCCGAAGAAGAAGTTTTGTATGCCCGCCGTGCTCTGCGTGGCGATGAAGCGGCACGCAAACGTATGATCGAAAGTAACCTGCGCCTGGTGGTCAAGATCTCACGCCGTTACAGCAATCGTGGTCTGGCTCTGCTTGATCTGATTGAAGAAGGCAACCTGGGTCTGATCCGTGCGGTGGAAAAATTTGATCCGGAACGCGGCTTCCGTTTCTCGACCTACGCCACCTGGTGGATCCGCCAGACCATTGAACGTGCGCTGATGAACCAGACCCGTACCATTCGTCTGCCTATTCACGTCGTCAAAGAGCTCAACATTTACCTGCGTACTGCGCGTGAACTGTCGCAAAAACTCGATCACGAGCCAACGGCAGAAGAGATCGCACTGGAACTGGATAAACCGGTGGATGATGTCAGCAAAATGCTGCGCCTCAATGAGCGTATCAGCTCAGTGGATACGCCGATTGGTGGTGACGGCGACAAAGCGCTGCTCGACATTATTCCGGACATCAACAACTCGGACCCGGAAGTCTCGACTCAGGACGATGACATCCGTGACTCACTGGTTGCCTGGCTGGATGAACTGAATCCGAAACAGAAAGAAGTGCTGGCGCGCCGTTTTGGCCTGCTCGGTTATGAACCTTCTACGCTGGAAGAAGTCGGTCGCGAAATTAACCTGACCCGTGAGCGGGTACGTCAGATCCAGGTCGAAGGCCTGCGTCGTCTGCGTGAAATCCTGATGAAACAGGGTCTGAATATGGAATCGCTGTTTAACGTAGAAAACGAGCAATAATCCGTTAGTGATACCTTTTACCGATATTGTTCTTTACGGTCGATATTGTTCTTACGGCATTGTACCCTGCTGAATTGTACCTTACTGCGCCGTTTAGCAAGGCCAACGTGCAGCTAAAGCGGTCAATGCGCAGCTTAAATATGACAAAGGCACTCAGTTGAGTGCCTTTTTTGATCTTGCTGAATGTGTGAACTTACCGACCGTCAGTTGATGCTGGCAAGGCTCAGAGCATTTTCTTCAGGCGGTACAACGCTTCCAGTGCCTGACGCGGGGTCAGATCATCCGGGTCGATACCGGCCAGCGCCTGTTCCACTTCGCTTGGCTCCGGGATAAGGCTGAGCTGGTTGGTGATATCCACCTGACTTGGGTGGCTGCTTGGTTGCTGCAGGCTGAGCTGCTCTAACTGGCTCAGTTTGCTGCGCGCGTTCTTGATCACCGCTTTCGGTACGCCGGCCAGTCCGGCTACGGCCAGACCATACGACTTGCTGGCCGCGCCTTCCTGCACTGCGTGCATAAAGGCAATATCATCGCCGTGTTCTACCGCGTCTAAATGGACATTGGCCAGATGCGGCAGGGTGTTGGGCAACTCGGTCAGCTCAAAGTAATGGGTCGCAAACAGCGTCATCGCGCCAATTTGTTTGGCCAGCCATTCCGCACTGGCCCAGGCCAGAGACAGGCCATCATAGGTACTGGTGCCGCGGCCAATTTCGTCCATCAGTACCAGGCTGCGGGCGGTGGCATTGTGGAGAATGTTGGCGGTTTCGGTCATCTCAACCATAAAGGTCGAGCGGCCTGAGGCCAGATCGTCTGACGCGCCGATACGGGTGAAAATGCGATCCAGCGAGCCGATACGGGCGGACTCGGCCGGTACATACGCACCGATGTGCGCCAGCAGGGCAATCAAAGCGGTCTGGCGCATATAAGTCGATTTACCGCCCATATTCGGACCGGTAATGATCAGCATTTTACGCTGCGGATTCAGCTCTATCGGGTTGGCGATAAAGGGTTCGTCCAGCACCTGCTCGACCACTGGGTGGCGGCCGCCCTGAATATGAATGCCCGGCTCTTCGCTCAGTTGCGGACGGCAGTAATCGAGGCTTTCCGCCCGTTCGGCCAGGTTTTGCAGTACGTCCAGTTGCGACAGCGCTGAGGCCAGGTTCTGCATCTGCTCCAGTTGTGGCAGCAGCAGATCAAACAGTTGCTCCCACAGCTGTTTTTCCAGTGCCAGTGCTTTGGATTTGGAATTGAGTACCTTGTCTTCGTGCTGTTTCAGTTCCGGAATAATGTAGCGTTCGGCATTTTTCAGGGTCTGGCGACGCACATAGTGCGGTGGCACCAGGTGGCTCTGGCCGCGGCTGACCTGAATATAAAAGCCGTGCACATTGTTATAGCCGACTTTGAGCGTGTCGATGCCGTGGCGATCGCGCTCTTCTGCCTCCAGTTTGTCGAGGTATTCGGTCGCGCCGTTGGCCAGATCGCGCCATTCATCCAGTTCGGCACTGTAGCCGTCGGCAATCACGCCGCCATCGCGGATCACCACTGGCGGGTTGTCCTTGATCGACTGCTCAAGCAGTTCGCATAGCTCATCAAGAGGCTGGGCGAACTCACGCAGTTTGCCAAGATAGTCGCCTTCAAGCGGCTGCAATACGTCACTTAGCTCCGGCAGTTGCTGCAGCGCGTTGCGCAGGCGGGCCAGATCGCGCGGCCGGGCCGAGCGCAGGGCGAGACGGGCCAGAATACGTTCGATATCACCTATCTGTTTCAGCACCGGATAGAGATCGGCAAACAGGCCCTGCTGTTTGATTTCCCCAATCGCATCGAGACGCTGATTGAGGGTATCCAGGCTGCGCATCGGCTGGTGGATCCAGCGTTTCAGCATCCGGCTGCCCATCGGGGTGGCACAGTGATCAAGCACTTCGGCCAGAGTGTTGTCGCTGCCGCCGGCCAGGTTCTGGGTCAGTTCCAGATTACGGCGGGTCGCAGCATCGAGGATCACTGAGTGATCCTGCCGGTCAAACGTCAGCGAGCGGATATGCGGCAGGGCGGTGCGTTGGGTGTCTTTGACATACTGGATCAGGCAGCCGGCCGCACACAGGCCCAGCTTGGCCTGCTCGACGCCGAAACCAACCAGGTCACGGGTGCCGAACTGCTGGTTGAGCTGCTGCTTGGCGGTGTCGAGTTCAAACTCCCACACCGGGCGACGGCGGTTACCCTGACGGCTGGCCATCAAATGCACCGGTTCGAAATCTTCCGGAAACAGCAGCTCGCGCGGCGCGGTGCGCTGCAGTTCGGCCGCCATGGCTTCTTCCGACTCCGGCTCACTGAGCTGGAAACGGCCGGAGGTAATGTCCAGCGTGGCGTAACCAAAGCGGCCATTATGGTAGTAAATCGCCGCGATCAGGTTATCAACCCGCTCCGAGAGCAGGGCTTCGTCGGTGACCGTGCCCGGCGTGACAATACGCACCACTTTACGTTCCACCGGGCCTTTGCTGGTGGCCGGGTCGCCGATTTGTTCACAAATAGCCACCGATTCGCCGAGCTGAACCAGTTTGGCCAGATACCCTTCCACGGCATGAAATGGCACACCGGCCATCGGGATCGGCTCCCCGGCCGACGCGCCGCGTTTGGTCAGGGAAATATCCAGCAGGTGCGAGGCACGTTTGGCATCGTCATAAAACAGCTCATAAAAGTCGCCCATCCGGTAAAACAGCAAAATATCCGGATTCTCTGCTTTGAGTTTGAGATATTGCTGCATCATGGGCGTATGTTTTTGCTCGGCAGTCACGGGTTACTTCTTTTGTTTGTGGACATAGCGGCTTAGGATACGTGAATCCCTATCGAGCGAAAAGACACAACAAGAGGTTTTTGGGCATGGAATTGCAGCAACGATTAAGTGAACAGGTAGGCGAGTTATTGCTTGCACGGCAGCAGGTGCTGGTCACGGCAGAATCTTGTACCGGTGGTGGTGTGGCCGCCGCGGTCACCGACATTGCCGGCAGCTCGGCCTGGTTTGACCGCGCCTTTGTTACCTACAGTAACGAGGCCAAGCGGGAGATGATTGGCGTGCGCGCAGAAACGCTGGCGGAGCATGGCGCGGTATCTGAGCCGGTGGTGATTGAGATGGCGCAGGGCGCACTGGCCCATTCGAACGGCACCATCGCAGTGTCGATCAGCGGTATCGCCGGACCCGGTGGCGGCAGCGAAGAAAAACCGGTCGGCATGGTCTGTTTTGCCTGGGCGGACAAGCAGGGCTGGCAGCAGGTTGAGACTCAGTTTTTTGCCGGCGATCGGCAAACAGTGCGTCAGTTAGCGGTACAGCATGCCCTGGCCGGGGTGGCAAACCATTTATCAGTAAGTTAGTTTGAAGTTTGTCGGGTTGCTGCAAGTTTTTTCTACACAGGGGTAGACACTGTATGAATCAACAGTATAATGAGCAGCAATATGACAGCTTATGTCGAACCAAATTTTACGCATTCACGTATCACTATTGATAGCCTCACCATGAGCAGTAGTGACAGTCTGGAGAGAGTAATGGACGAGAACAAACAGAAGGCTCTGGCCGCAGCCCTGGGTCAAATTGAAAAGCAATTCGGTAAAGGTTCCATCATGCGTCTGGGTGATAACCGCACCATGGATGTTGAAACCATTTCTACAGGTTCACTTTCTCTGGATATCGCTCTGGGTGCCGGTGGCCTGCCAATGGGTCGTATCGTCGAAGTTTACGGTCCTGAATCATCAGGTAAAACCACACTGACTCTGGAACTGATTGCCGCTGCGCAGCGTGAAGGTAAAACCTGTGCCTTTATCGATGCTGAGCACGCACTGGATCCTGTCTATGCCAAGAAGCTGGGCGTAGATATCGACGCACTGCTGGTGTCTCAGCCGGATACCGGTGAACAGGCGCTGGAAATTTGTGATGCGCTGGCTCGTTCAGGTGCGATTGACGTTATGGTGGTGGACTCGGTTGCAGCACTGACGCCGAAAGCGGAAATCGAAGGTGAGATGGGCGACAGCCACATGGGTCTGCAGGCACGTATGCTGTCACAGGCGATGCGTAAGCTGACCGGTAACCTGAAACAGTCGAACTGTATGTGTATCTTCATCAACCAGATCCGTATGAAGATCGGGGTGATGTTCGGTAACCCGGAAACCACAACAGGTGGTAACGCGCTGAAGTTCTACGCGTCAGTCCGTCTCGATATCCGTCGTACCGGTTCGATTAAAGAAGGCGACGAAGTGGTCGGTAACGAAACCCGTATCAAAGTGGTTAAGAACAAGATCGCGGCACCATTTAAAGAAGCCAATACTCAGATCATGTACGGTCAGGGCTTTAACCGCGAAGGTGAGCTGGTTGATCTGGGCGTGAAACACAAGCTGGTGGAAAAAGCCGGTGCCTGGTACAGCTACAATGGCGATAAAATTGGCCAGGGTAAAGCAAACGCGTGTAAGTACCTGCGTGAGAACACCCATATTGCCAAAGAACTGGATACTAAACTGCGTGATATGCTGCTGAACCCGACTCAGGTGCCAGCCGATGAGCCAGAGTTTGGTGCAGTGCCAGAGCAAGAAGAAGAGTTGTAAGCCGCGCGGTTTGCCACCGAGCAAGACTGACTTACAATCAACAGTTAATCAAAGCCTCGCCTGTGCGGGGCTTTGCCTATTCTGGCGTGCTAAGCCGCGCTCACCTCATCAATGTGATTCACACGCCAAGGAGCGACTATGTTTGGCAAATCTTCTCCGCGCAGTTGTCAGGAGAGTGCACTGGCACTGCTGTCACGCCGTGACCATGGCGAACATGAACTGGCGCAGAAACTGCAACAAAAGGGCTACCCCGAGCAGGAGATCGCCCAGGCGCTCAGCTTTTGTCTTGAGCACCGCTTTCTGGACGACTTGCGTTTTGCCCACAGCCAGGTGCGTCAGCACATCAGTAAAGGTCACGGTGAACGGCGCATTCGTCAGGAGCTGCAGCAAAAACGGGTCAACGGTGACCTGATTGATCAGGCGCTGGCCGAAGAGGGCACCGACTGGTTTGAACTGGCCAGACAGACGGCGCAGAAAAAATTCAGCGATTTGCGCGGCAAGGATAATAAAGAGTACGCCAAACGGGTGCGTTTTCTGCAGTACCGCGGCTTCAGCTTTGAGCAAATCCAGTATGCGCTGAGTGACGAGACCGAATAATCCCACCTGTGCCCGGGGGCTGGCCGGACTCTCTGTTGTCCTGTCGGTTGCGGGCAAATTTAACTTGCTGACATTGGATTAAAATTCAATTCATTTTCGTCTTTTCTTGAAGAAAACTAGGCGAAGTCTTATCCATGCTTTACAATAGCGCAAAATTCTAACTTGAGTATTTCAGGAAGAGCTGCATGTACATGAGCACGGATGAGGTTCGCCGCGCGTTCCTCTCATTCTTTGAAAGTAAAGGCCACCAAATTGTCGAGAGTTCATCTCTGGTGCCTGATAATGACCCGACCCTGCTGTTCACCAACGCAGGTATGAACCAGTTTAAAGATTGTTTCCTAGGCTTGGAGAAGCGTGGATACACCCGAGCGGCGACCGCGCAACGCTGTGTGCGTGCCGGTGGTAAGCACAACGATCTGGAAAACGTGGGCTTCACCGCACGTCACCACACATTCTTCGAAATGTTAGGTAACTTCAGCTTTGGTGACTATTTCAAAGAAGATGCGATTAAGTTTGCATGGGAGTTTCTGACTGATGTACTGAAACTGCCAAAAGACCGCCTGCTGGTTACGGTTTACCAAACCGATGATGAAGCGTTTGATATCTGGAATAAACAAGTGGGTGTTCCGGCGGATCGTATTGTGCGCATCGGCGATAAGCCGGGCGGTAAAGCGTACGAATCAGACAACTTCTGGCAGATGGGTGACACCGGCCCTTGTGGTCCGTGTACCGAAATTTTCTACGATCACGGTGATCACATCTGGGGCGGCCGTCCGGGCACACCAGAAGAAGACGGTGACCGTTTCATCGAAATCTGGAACAACGTTTTCATGCAGTTCAACCGTCACGCTGACGGCACTATGGAACCGCTGCCAAAACCATCGGTAGATACCGGTATGGGTATCGAGCGTATCTCTGCCATCATGCAGGGCGTACACTCTAACTACGAAATCGATGTGTTCCAGACGCTGATTAAAGCGACGGCGGAAGTGATTGGTTACGACGACCTGTCTAATCAGTCACTGCGCGTGGTGGCAGACCACATCCGTTCTTGTGCGTTCCTGATTGTGGATGGCGTAATGCCGTCTAACGAAGGCCGTGGCTATGTACTGCGTCGTATCATTCGTCGTGCGGTACGTCATGGTAACAAGCTGGGTGCTCAGGGTTCTTTCTTCCACAAACTGGTTGGCCCTCTGGCGGACATCATGGGCACAGCCGGTGATATTCTGAAGAACCAACAGGCTATCGTGGAAAAAGTACTGCGCATCGAAGAAGAAAACTTCGGCCGCACCCTGGATCGCGGTATGTCACTGCTCAATGAAGCGCTGGACAATCTGCAAGGTAACGAGCTGGACGGCGAGACTGTCTTCAAGCTGTACGATACTTACGGTTTCCCGGCTGACCTGACCAACGACGTGGCACGTGAGCGTGGTTTCATCATTGATGAAGCGGGCTTTGAAGCGGCGATGGAAGAGCAGCGTCAGCGCGCGCGCGAGGCGGGTAACTTTGGTGCTGACTACAACTCAATGATCAAAGTGGACGGCAAAACTGAATTCTGTGGTTACGGCGCAACTGCCGGTCAAAGCCGCATCAGCAAGCTGTTTGTTGAAGGCAATGAAGTATCGTCACTGTCGGCAGGCGATGAGGCGATCATCATTCTGGATGAAACGCCGTTCTACGCGGAATCCGGTGGTCAGTGCGGTGATACCGGTACGATCAAAACTGAATCTGGTGTTTTCCAGGTCGAAGATACCCAGAAACTGGGTAACGCGATTGCCCATTACGGTGTGTTGGCGGAAGGCGTATTTGCTGAAGGCGACAGCGTGACCACAGATGTGGATGCCAAGCGTCGTAAAGCCATTTCACTCAACCACTCAGCGACACACCTGATGCACGAAGCGCTGCGCCGTATCCTGGGCGAGCACGTCATGCAGAAAGGCTCGCTGGTGCGTGCTGAAGCGCTGCGTTTTGACTTCTCTCATCTGGAAGCGGTCACTGCTGAAGAGCTGAAAGAAGTTGAGCGTATGGTGAACGAACAAGTGCGTCGTAACCACCCGATCGAAACCAACATTATGGATGTGGAATCGGCGAAAGCGAAAGGTGCGATGGCACTGTTTGGCGAGAAATACGAAGAGATGGTACGCGTACTGTCGATGGGTGATTTCTCCACTGAACTGTGTGGTGGTATCCACGCCAACAGTACTGGTGATATCGGCCTGTTCAAAATCATCTCGGAAAGCGGTATCGCAGCCGGTGTGCGTCGTATCGAAGCGGTGACCGGTGAAGCTGCGCTGGATTACCTGGACGAGCAACAGGCTCAGTACCAGCAGAAAATGAACGAGATGGCGTCAAAAGCGAAGACTCTGGAAAAAGAGATCAATCAGCTGAAAGACAAACTGGCAGCGAAAGAAAGTGCCAACCTGACCAGCAATGTCAAAGAGATTGCCGGCGTGAAGGTACTGGTTGCGCAGTTGGATGGCGCGGATAACAAAGCGCTGCGCGGTATGGTTGATGAACTGAAAAACCAGATGGGCAGCGGCATCATCATGCTGGGTAACGTGGCTGACGATAAAGTGGGCCTGATTGCCGGTGTGACAAAAGATCTGACGGCTAAAGTGAAAGCCGGTGAGCTGGTCAACATGGTGGCCCAGCAAGTCGGTGGTAAAGGCGGTGGTCGTCCTGATATGGCTCAGGCGGGTGGCAGCGATGCTGCAGCATTGCCGGCAGCGCTTGCGTCAGTCGATGCCTGGATTTCCGAGCGTCTGTAACGATCAAATCGTTATTCATTGAAAATTAAAGACACTCAATCAGCGTTTTGTTGATTGAGTGTAACTTTATCTGGTCAACCAAGTGGTTTAATTAGCTTGAGCAACAGCGGGCTGATTAGCCGCTTGGTTTTGTTTTTTATTGTGATCAAACTGATATTCAACTGATTGTTGACAGGTTTGGTCTTAATGAGACTTCGGTCCTGGGAAGGTGAATACTGGTGAAAAAGCCCATTATCGTGCAAAAGTTTGGTGGCACTTCAGTTGGTTCAATTGAAAACATGCACTTAGTCGCCAAGCACATCATCAAAGCGAAAGATGATGGTAATCAAGTTGTTGTAGTTGTTTCTGCTATGTCGGGTGAAACCAACCGTCTGCTGGGCCTGGCCCATCAGGTGGACAGTGTTCCGACTGCCAGTGAACTTGATGTTTTGCTCTCTGCCGGTGAGCAGGTATCTATGGCACTGGTGGCGATGACCCTGAATAAACTGGGTTATGCGGCGCGCTCGTTAACGGGCGGTCAGGCAAATATCGTCACCGATAATCAGCATAATGATGCGACGATTAAAGCCATTGATACTCAGGCGATAACGGACCTGCTGGAGCAGGATCAAATTGTTATCGTGGCCGGATTCCAGGGTGTTAATGAGAATGGGGATATCACCACGTTAGGCCGCGGCGGTTCTGATACCAGTGCGGTGACGTTGGCGGGCGCCTTAAAAGCGGATGAGTGTCAGATCTTTACTGATGTTGACGGGGTATATACCTGCGATCCGCGTGTGGTTCCTGGCGCGAAAAAGCTGGATGTGATTGATTTTCCTTCAATGGAAGAGATGGCTCGTAAAGGCGCTAAGGTCCTGCACCTGCCATGCGTTCGTTTCGCATGGAAAAACCAGGTTCCGCTGCGCGTTCTGTCGACCTTTGATGTTAATGCCGGCAGCCTGATTAAAGGCGAGACCGGTACTCAGCCAATCTGCGGCCTGGCGCTGCAGCGTGATTTGGCGTTGGTCACGGTTGATCATGACTCACTTGCCGCGTTGACAGCACAATGTCAGATGCTGGGAATTGAAGTGTGGAATGTGATCGAAAAGGCAGAATGGGCGGGTGTTGTGATAAAACATGACGCTTGTGCTAAGTTGGATCTGGTGTTCAGCAATAAAATCCGTAATAGTGAGCAAGTAAGCTTACTGACCAAGGTTGGTTTGCAAGCACCAGAACTGAAGGAACAGTGTTGTGCATTGTTGGCGGCAAATAATATTGGGGTTGAGCATGTTTCAACCACTTCACAATCATTAATGTTAATGCTTTCGCCGCAAAATATTGATAAAGCAGCAAATATTTTACATGAAGCTTATATTGATTCGCAGCTTTTCGTCGCAGTTGAAGCTAAACATGCCTGTTCGGGATGATTAGTCTGCATTAGAGAGTTTACGTAAATATAACTTTTAGTGGATAATAAAAGCGTTGCAAGAGAATACAGAGATCACTCAAGGAGCAAATAATGCTAATTTTGACTCGCCGTGTTGGCGAAACACTCATGATCGGTGACGAAGTGACAGTGACTGTGCTGGGCGTAAAAGGTAACCAGGTACGTATCGGTGTGAATGCTCCAAAAGAAGTATCGGTACACCGTGAAGAAATCTACATGCGCATTCAAGCGGAAAAGGGTAATGGTAACGTTGCATCAGGCAACTACTGATTATCAGAGAAGGGCCGGCAATTTTGCCGGCCTTTTTTGTCGTGTTTTTTATCGGGATAGGGGGATTTGAATGGTGAAAGTTCAAATTCCCGGCGCTTTGGTTAAATAGCCAACGCTTAAGCAGTTTTTTATTATTTTTGCCAAGAAAGTGTTTGACATATTTTTGGTAAAACGTAATATGAGCCCCCGCAAGACGGTGAGGTGGCCGAGAGGCCGAAGGCGCTCCCCTGCTAAGGGAGTATGCGGTTTGTAGCCGCATCGAGGGTTCGAATCCCTCCCTCACCGCCATTCTTGCGACGCTTAATTTTAGCATGTTAAGTGAAATGCGCGTCCGTAGCTCAGCTGGATAGAGTACCTGGCTACGAACCAGGCGGTCAGAGGTTCGAATCCTCTCGGACGCGCCATATTCCTGCGGGAATATGCAAGGTTCTCTTGGAACATAAGTTCTTTGAGAAGAAAAGTGGTGAGGTGGCCGAGAGGCCGAAGGCGCTCCCCTGCTAAGGGAGTATGTGGTTTGTAGCCGCATCGAGGGTTCGAATCCCTCCCTCACCGCCATTTCTTGACCTTAGGTCAATTTTTTATTCCAAAAGAATAAAAACGTGATATGGTTCACGCCTCAAAACGTGATACACTTCACACACTGCGCGCTCGTAGCTCAGCTGGATAGAGTACCTGGCTACGAACCAGGCGGTCAGAGGTTCGAATCCTCTCGAGCGCGCCACTATTTTTAAGCTTCTGATTTATCAGGAGTCGATTGCAGAAGCGGGATTTCTCGCTGCTACAGTCAAGCCTGCGCGTCCGTAGCTCAGCTGGATAGAGTACCTGGCTACGAACCAGGCGGTCAGAGGTTCGAATCCTCTCGGACGCGCCACTTTTCAGTTTGAAAAGTTACTCAGGTTTTATCCTGAACTGCTTTTTGAACCGAACTTCTGGTACAGAAGTATTGGGAAGGGTATTGCCCTGTTTATCTTTGGTTTATCCGCCATTGATAACAAACATTGCGCGCTCGTAGCTCAGCTGGATAGAGTACCTGGCTACGAACCAGGCGGTCAGAGGTTCGAATCCTCTCGAGCGCGCCACTATTTTTAAGCTTTTGATTTATCAAAAGCCGATTGCAGAAGCGGGATTTCTCGCTGCTACAGTCAAGCCTGCGCGTCCGTAGCTCAGCTGGATAGAGTACCTGGCTACGAACCAGGCGGTCAGAGGTTCGAATCCTCTCGGACGCGCCACTTTTCAGTTTGAAAAGTTACTCAGGTTTTATCCTGAATCGCTTTTTGAACAGAGCTTCTGTTTACAGAAGCAATGTGAAGGGCATTGCCCTGTTTATCTTGGCTTTATTTGCCATCGATAACAAAAATTGCGCGCTCGTAGCTCAGCTGGATAGAGTACCTGGCTACGAACCAGGCGGTCAGAGGTTCGAATCCTCTCGAGCGCGCCACCTTTCTAAAGCCCTGCATTCGTGCGGGGCTTTTTTGTTTACATTCCATTAGCATTTTGTCTATTCTTTATTTACAACTCTTTGTTTTTACAAAGCGAGTTGCCACTTTATTAACCGCATCTCAATTTTCATTCCGATTATCTACTAACCTCGTCATATTCGGCACATAACTGAGCGAGTAAATCGCAGATTGCATGACATTTTGTGATTTTTGTGACGAATCTTACGCTGATTTTGTGGCAAGCCTTAAAGAGTGGTGTGAACTAAATTGACAATTTTTCACCACAATTGATAATCCTTGTTCACATATTGCTGCGTCTTTATACGTATGCGATATATGTTGTCAGGATGACACTGAAAGGAAGCAAAATGACAAATATCGGAAGCCTGCTAGTTGATGCGGCCACCCTGATGGTTACAGGGATGACGGTCGTATTTCTATTCCTCACCATTTTGGTTTATCTCGTTCGGTTAATGTCTAAATGGGTACCACAAGAAGTACCTCAGCCGATCGTATCCAAGTCCCCAGCGAAAAAAATGCAACCCGCCTCTGCTGCTGTCAGCCCTCAGGTTGTGGCTGCGATTTCCGCTGCTGTACACCAACACCGTACTTCAGCGGCGAAGTAGTCAGAATTTAAAAGGAGTTTATAAGCATGTCTAAACCACTCGCTATTACCGATGTGGTCCTTCGTGACGCACATCAATCCCTGTTCGCGACGCGTATGCGTATCGAGGATATGTTACCGATCGCTGCCGAACTGGACAAAGTGGGCTACTGGTCGCTGGAGACTTGGGGCGGCGCCACCTTCGATGCCTGTATCCGTTATCTGGGTGAAGATCCGTGGCAGCGTCTGCGCGCGCTGAAACAAGCGATGCCGAATACGCCGATGCAGATGCTGCTGCGTGGTCAGAACCTGCTTGGTTACCGTCACTACGCCGATGACGTGGTGGAAAAATTTGTTGAACGTGCCCATGCCAACGGCATGGATGTGTTCCGTATCTTTGATGCGATGAACGATGTACGTAACTTCGAGAAGGCGGTGAAAGCCACGATTGATGTCGGCGGTCATGCCCAGGGCACCATGTCTTATACCACCAGTCCGGTGCATAACATCGAGACCTGGGTTGACCTGGCCAAGCGCCTGGAAGATCTCGGCTGTCACTCGCTGTGTATCAAAGATATGTCCGGTCTGCTCAAGCCGTATGAAGCGGATGAACTGATCCGCCGTATTAAGGCCTCGTGTGATGTGCCGCTGGCGCTGCACTGCCATGCCACGACTGGTCTGTCGACCGCAACCGCGATTAAAGCGGTTGAAGCCGGTATCGATATTCTGGATACCGCGATCTCCTCCATGAGCCAGACTTACGGCCACACCCCGACTGAAACCGTGGTGGCGATGCTGGAAGGCACAGAGCGCGATACCCAGCTGCAACTGGAAAAACTGGCGCCGATTGCGGCCTACTTCCGTGAAGTGCGCAAAAAATACGCTCAATTCGAAGGTCAGCTGAAAGGGGTCGATTCACGTATCCTGATTGCCCAGGTTCCGGGCGGGATGCTGACTAACATGGAAAGCCAGCTTAAAGAGCAGGGCGCGTCTGATCGTATGGACGAAGTGCTGCAGGAGATCCCGCGTGTGCGTCAGGATCTCGGTTATATCCCGCTGGTGACACCCACCTCGCAGATCGTCGGCACTCAGTCGGTGATCAATGTGCTGACCGGTGAGCGCTACAAGAGCATCACCAAAGAGACGGCTGGTGTGCTGAAAGGCGAATACGGTGCGACGCCGGCCGAGGTCAATGCTGAGCTGCAAAACCGCGTGCTGGAAGGCGCTGAGCCGATTACCTGCCGCCCGGCTGATCTGCTCAGTGATGAGCTGGATAACCTGACCAGTGAGCTGCAGGTTAAAGCGAAAGCCAACGGTATCCGACTGGCGGATGAGCAGGTGGATGATGTACTGACTTACGCCTTATTCCCGCAAGTTGGCCTCAAGTTTCTTACCAATCGCGGCAATCCGGATGCGTTTGAACCGGCACCAGGCAGTGAGCCAGCGCCTGCTGCGCCTTCATCTGCGCCTGCGGCATCTGCCGGTAAGATTGAAACTTACAGCGTGAAAGTGGACGGTCAGGTCTACAACGTCGAAGTCGGGCCGCAGGGCCAACTGACGTCGGTCTCTCCGGCAGCAGCACCGGCGGCGGCCGCCCCGGTCGTCGCGGCGCAGGATGCCGAATCGATTCCGGCACCGCTGGCCGGCAATATCTTCAAAATCAATGTCCATGCCGGCAGCGAAGTCGCCGAAGGCGATATTCTGGTGGTACTGGAAGCGATGAAGATGGAAACCGAAATTCGCGCCGCACGCGGCGGTGTGGTGCAGGAGCTGCTGGTCAAAGAGGGTGACTCTGTGACTGTCGGCGCACCTCTGATCAGCCTGGCGTAAGGGAGAACCATGGACGGATTAATGACCCTGTGGCTGGAAACCGGCATTGCCAACTTCCAGTTTGGCCAGATCATCATGATTCTGGTCGGCTGCCTGCTGCTGTTTCTGGCGATCAGTAAAGGCTTTGAGCCTTTGCTGTTGCTGCCGATTGGCTTTGGTGCGGTGCTGGCCAACATTCCTAACGCCGGATTTACCGAGCCGGGCGGCCTGTTGTACTACGTCTACCATATCGGTATTGAGTCGGGTGTCTTCCCGCTGCTGATTTTTATGGGCGTTGGTGCGATGACCGACTTTGGCGCTTTGATCGCCAACCCGAAAACCCTCTGGCTTGGCGCAGCGGCGCAGCTGGGTATTTTCGCCACGCTGTTCGGGGCGATTTTGCTCAACTATGTGCCGGGCATGGAGTTCACCATGGCCGATGCGTCGTCAATCGCGATTATCGGTGGTGCGGACGGCCCGACGGCGATTTTCCTCGCCAGTCAGTTGTCGCCGGATCTGCTCGGTGCGATTGCGGTAGCGGCGTACAGCTATATGGCGCTGGTGCCGATTATTCAGCCGCCGATCATGAAAGCGCTGACCACGCCAGAAGAGCGTCAGATCAAAATGGCGCAGCTGCGTCATGTCGGTAAAGCGGAAAAGATCCTTTTCCCGCTGATGGTACTGCTGATGACGATTCTGTTCCTGCCGGCGGCGACGCCGCTGGTCGGTATGTTCTGTCTGGGTAACCTGATGCGTGAAGCGGGCGTGGTCGAGCGTTTATCGAAAACGGCGCAGAACGAGCTGATCAACATAGTGACCATTTTTCTTGGCCTGGGTGTCGGATCTAAACTGCAGGCAGACAAGTTCCTCAACCTGGAGACGCTGGGTATCCTGGCGCTGGGTGCGGCGGCATTCAGTATCGGTACTGCCGGTGGCGTACTGATGGCGAAGCTGCTCAACAAGTTTTCCAAAGAGGACATCAACCCGCTGATTGGCGCGGCCGGTGTATCGGCAGTACCGATGGCAGCGCGGGTGGTCAACAAAGTCGGTCTGCAGGCCAATCCGCAGAACTTTTTGCTGATGCATGCCATGGGGCCCAACGTGGCCGGGGTATTGGGTTCGGCAGTTGCCGCGGGTGTGTTGCTGGCGCTGGTCGGTTAACTCAAGGCCAAATTGCGAAGCCCGTATTCACGGTCGCAGATAATTTGGTATATATTCAAAGGGATGCTTCGGCATCCTTTTTTCATTTCGCCCACAGGCTCAAGGAAAGGACATGGACAACAAGCAGATTGTAATTACCCGATTTGGCGGGCCGGACGTGCTCGCCATTCAATCATCCGCGCTACCCGAGCCGCAGGCCGGCGAAGTATTGGTTAAGGTTGCCTTTGCCGGCGTGAATCCGATTGACGTGAAAACCCGGGCCGGGCTTGGCTGGGCCGCCGCGCAGAATAAAGACAATCTGCCTTGGGTGCCGGGTTATGATATTTCCGGCTCTGTGGTCAAAGTCGGCGAAGGTGTCAGCGCTCTGCAGCCGGGCGCGAATGTGGCGGGCTTTATCGGCTTTCCGCTGCGTGGCGGTGGTTACAGTCAGTATGTGTGCGTGCCGCAAAGTGAGCTGAGTGTGGTGCCGGATGCGGTCACACTCGAAGCCGCGGCGGTGTTACCGCTGGCCGGACAAACCGCCGCTCAGGCGCTGAGCAAAGCCGAAGTGAAAGAAGGTGAACGAGTGCTGATCCTGGCCGGGGCCGGCGGCGTCGGTCATCTGGCGGTGCAAATCGCCATTGCGGCCAAAGCCGAAGTGTATACCACCTGCAGTGAAGGTAACCTGGATTACCTTGCCACCTTAGGCGCGCATGCGATTAACTACAATTTCGAGCCGGTGTCACAGCGTCTGCAGGATGTGGATGTGCTGATTGACCTGGTCGGCGGCGATGCGGCGCTGGATGCGCTCAAGTGTCTGAGCGATGACGCGCGGGTGGTCACTGTGCCGACGTTAAGCGCCGAGCTGATTTGTGAAAAAGCCAAGCTGCTTGGCTTTAATGCCACCGGTATGCTGGTTGACCCCAATCCGCAGCAACTCGATACCATGCTGTACATGGTCAGTGTCGGCTTGTTGAAAACCGAAATTCAGCACGTCTATCCGCTGACCGAGGCGGCGCAGGCCCACATTCAGCTTGAGTCTGGCCATACCCGGGGCAAGGTACTGCTTGATATGCAATGCTAGAGTGGATTAACTCTGGCTTTTCCCAACTGATTCCCCTGTTTGCAGACTCCGCCCTGTGGGTGCTGTTCTGGGGCGGGTTTCTCAGTGCAACTCTACTGCCCGGCGGCTCCGAAGCCGCCGTGGTTGCAACCTTATCTCTTCCGCAATACTCGCCAATCATGATTGTTCTGGTGGCAACACTGGGCAATACCCTGGGTGGTATGACAAACTACTGGCTTGGTTTGTGGCTGCCAAATCGAACTGATCAGGAAAAGCAGGGTCATAAAGCTTTAGCCTGGCTGCATAAACACGGCTACTGGGCTCTGCTGCTGAGCTGGTTACCGATTATCGGTGATCCGCTCTGCCTGGCGGCTGGCTGGCTTCGTATGCACTGGTTTTTGGTCGCCTTACTGACTCTGATTGGCAAAGCCGCACGTTATTCTTTGCTGGCTGCTGTTTTTTATGGTTTTTTCTAAGGATATGTCATGAGAAAAATCTGGATTGGTGTCGTTTCTCTTATCGCCATTTATGGCTGTACCTCAACGAACACCCCAACATCGCTTTTCTCATCTCTGCCTTCCGGCGTCACTCTTGTTGAACAAGAGGATGCACAGCCGGGAAAAGTGATGATCCCTTATTCAAAGTACCGCCTGGCCAACGGCCTGACGGTGATTCTTTCGCCGGATCACTCCGATCCGCTGACTCACGTTGATGTGACTTACCACGTCGGTTCGGCGCGTGAAGTTCCGGGCAAATCCGGCTTTGCCCATTTCTTTGAGCACATGATGTTCCAGGGCTCGAAACATGTGGCGGATCAGGAACATTTTCGTCTGATCACCGAAGCGGGTGGCTCGCTCAATGGCTCGACCAACCGCGACCGCACCAACTACTACGAGACTGTGCCGGCCAATCAGCTGGAAAAAGTGCTGTGGCTGGAGTCCGACCGGATGGGCTTTTTGCTCGACGCCGTCTCGCAGCGTAAGTTCGAGATTCAGCGCGACACAGTGAAAAACGAACGCGCGCAAAATTACGACAACCGCCCGTATGGTTTGATCTGGGAGAAAATGGGCGAAGCCATGTATCCCAAAGGCCATCCTTATTCGTGGCAGACGATTGGCTATGTTGAGGATCTCGACCGGGTCGATGTTAATGACCTGAAAGCTTTCTTCCTGCGCTGGTACGGCCCGAACAATGCGGTGCTGACGATCGGTGGTGATATCGATGTCAAACAGACGCTGCAGTGGGTCAATAAGTACTTCGGTTCTATCCCGCGCGGTCCGGAAGTGGATAAGGCGCCGAAACAGCCGGCGATTGTGCCGCAGGACCGTTATGTCACCATGCAGGATCGCATTCAGCAACCTATGGTCGTGATCGGCTGGCCGACCAGCTACCGCGGCTCGGATGATCAGGCGTCACTGGATGCGCTGGCCAAGGTGCTGGGCGGCGGAACTAACGGCTTGCTGTATCAGAACCTGGTCAAAACCCAGAAAGCGGTCGACGCCGGTGCGTTCCAGGAATGTGCTGAGCTGGCGTGCAACTTTTATGTTTACGCCATGGCACCGTCCGGCGATAAGGCGCAGCTTAAACCGCTTTATCATGAGCTGATGCAGACGCTGCAGCAATTTGAGCAGCAGGGTGTGCCTGAAGGTCGTCTTGATCAGATCAACGGCATGGCGGAGGCCAATGCGGTATTTGCGCTGGAAAGTGTCCAGGGTAAGGTGACTCAGCTGGCCAGCAATGAAACCTTCTATGGTCAGCCGGATCGGATTGAAACCCAGCTTGAGCAGTTGCGCGCGGTGTCGCCGCAATCGGTCAAGGATGTCTATCAGCGTTATCTTGATGGTCAACATAAAGTGACCCTGAGTGTGGTGCCGCGCGGGAAAACCGAGCTGGCGGTGCAGCCAGACAACTTCACTCCGCCGGCACGCGAGCTGCCTGAGTATCACAAAATCAGCGATGACGAGCTCAACTACCGCACAGTTGATGACGACTTTGACCGTTCGGTGATGCCGCAAGTGGCCGAGGCGGTACAGGCGCATATGCCGGCGCTGTATGAGCTGTATTTTGATAATGGCGCTGAACTGCTCGGCACCGAGACTTCAGAAACCCCGACCGTGCTGGTCAAAATCAAGCTGCCGGCCGGTGAGCGCCATGTCGAGAGCGGGAAAGAAGGGCTGGCCAATCTGACCGCGGCGATGCTGGAGGAAGGCTCTACTAAGCGCAGTGTGGAACAGATCCAGGCTGAACTGGATAAACTCGGGTCGCAGGTCAGCGTTAATGCCAATTCCTATTCGACCAGCATCGTGATTTCGAGCCTGAAGAAAAATCTACCGCAGACGCTGGATGTGGTGTCGGAAGTGCTGTTCCATCCCGGCTTCCGCGCCGAAGACTTTGCCCGTATCAAGCAGCAGATGATTGAAGGCGTGGTGTATCAGCACCAGCAGCCGGGCTGGCTGGCTTCCCAGGCCACCCGTCAGGTGCTGTTTGGTGATTCGGTGTTTGCCCGCACCAGTGACGGGACCAAACAGTCGATTGCTGCGCTGACGCTGGATGATGTCAAAGGTTTCTACCAGCAGCATTACACCCCGCAAGGCGCGCAGATTGTGGTGGTGGGCGATATCAGCAAACGTGAAGTGCGTCGTGAGCTGCATTTCTTCGCCGACTGGAAAGGTGAGGTGTCGCCACTGCTGCGCCCGCAGGTGATCCCGACACTCAACGGTCAGAAAGTGTATCTGGTTGATAAACCGGGCGCGCCGCAAAGCATCGTGCGTCTGGTACGGCGCGGTCTGCCGTTTGACGCCACCGGTGAGCTGTACCGCAGCCAGTTGGCTAACTTTAATCTCGGCGGTAACTTTAACAGCCGCATTAACCAGAACTTGCGTGAAGACAAAGGTTACACCTACGGCGCGAACGGCTATTTTGCCAGCAACCGTGAAGTCGGCGCGATTGTCTATAATGCTCAGGTGCGTGCGGATTCAACTGTGCCGTCGATCATCGAAATGGAAAAAGAGATGAGCCGCTTCAGCCAGCAGGGTATGACGGAGAAAGAGCTGCAGTTTATGCGCCTGGCGGTGGGCCAGCAGGATGCGCTGAACTATGAAACACCGTCACAGAAAGCGCAGCTGCTGAGCAGTATCCTGACCTACAATCTCGATCGCGATTATCTGCAGCAGCGCAATGAGATCGTGAAGGATATCGATAAATCGACCCTGGATGATTTGGCCGCCAAATGGTTCAATCCGGATGATTACCAGATCATAGTGGTCGGCGATGCCAAAACACTCAAACCTGAACTGGAAAAGTTAACAATTCCCGTAGAAGAGCTTGAAATCATCCGCTAGAGTACACATAACACAGGAGGCGAAGTTTACGCCTCCTGTTGCAAACATGGTGGATTACGGGCTACCTTATCGGTCCCGCGTATAATCGACGCTGTTTTGTGTTGCGGAGTTAGCTCAGCTTCATTTGGATTATCACACACATAAGCGAATCTCATTTTGACTAATTTTGCCGCGCGACTTACCAAAGTCGCTCAACAACCTGAAGTGTTTCAACAGTTTGGCCGAGGCGTTGAACGTGAAACGCTGCGTTATACTCCGGATGGAGCTATCGCACAGACGCCTCATCCAACAGCACTGGGTTCGGCACTGACCAACAACTGGATCACGACGGATTTCGCTGAGCCTTTGCTTGAGTTCATCACCCCGGTGTCGAACCAGGTGCCTGTCCTGATGTCCCAGCTGGCTGATATCCATCATTTTGCCCAGAGCAAAATGGGTGAAGAGAAGCTGTGGCCGATGTCGATGCCATGTTATGTCGGCAGTGAAGATGACATCGAACTGGCGCAGTATGGCCGCTCCAACAGTGGCCGCATGAAAACACTCTACCGTACCGGTCTGAAACGCCGTTACGGCAGCCTGATGCAGATCATTTCAGGCGTGCATTTTAATTTCTCGTTCCCGGATTCGTTCTGGGATGCATTGTATGGTGAACAGGATGACGAGCAGCGTCAGGCGACCAAGTCCGATGTTTACTTTGCCGTGATCCGTAACTACTACCGCTTTGGCTGGCTGATCCCGTATTTCTTCGGTGCCTCGCCGGCCTTGTGCTCCTCTTTTCTGCGTGGCCGCGAAAGTAAGCTGCCGTTTGAGAATATCGGTCAGACTCTGTATCTGCCTTACGCCACTTCGCTGCGTCTGAGCGATCTGGGTTACACCAATAATGCGCAGAGTGCGCTGAAAATTGGTTTTAACAGCATTGAGCAATACCTGCAGGGCCTTAACCAGGCGATTCGCACGCCTTCTGACGAGTTTGCCAAGCTGGGCGTGAAAGTGGACGGTGAATACCGTCAGCTCAACAGCAATGTACTGCAGATTGAGAACGAACTCTATGCGCCAATCCGTCCGAAACGGGTGGCGAAAAGCGGTGAGAAACCGTCCGAAGCGCTTGGTCGCGGCGGGGTGGAATACATCGAAGTGCGTTCACTGGACGTCAACCCGTTCAGCCCGGTGGGGATCACTGAGCAGCAGGTGCGTTTCCTCGATCTGTTCCTGACCTGGGCGGCATTGTCTGATTCCGACCCGATGGATGGCTGTGAGCTGGAATGCTGGCGTGACAACTGGAGCAAAGTGGTACTGGAAGGGCGCAAGCCGGGTCTGGAACTGCAGATCGGTTGTCATGGTGAAAAATTGTCGCTGCAAAGCTGGGCCAAACGTGTGTTTGCCGATTTGGCGCAGATTGCTGAGTTGATGGATGCGGCCCAGGGCGGCAGTGCCTATCAGGATGTGTGTCGTGAGCTGCAAGGCTGGATCGACCATCCGGAGCGTACCTTGTCAGCGCAAATCCTGGCGATGACCAAACAGATGGGCGGCCTGGGTAAAACCGGCTGCGCGCTGGGGCTGAAGTACCGTCAGCACAACCTCGACCATCAATATGAAGTGTATTCACAACAGGTGATGGAACAGGAAGTGGTGCGTTCGGTTGCGGCTCAGGCTGAGATTGAACAGCAGGACGAGCTCAACTTCGATGCCTTTCTGCAACACTACTTTGCCTACCTGAAATAAGCGGCCGGGCACTGCGATGAGAAAAGGTTTCCAGTTAGCGGTTCTTGCCAGTGCCGGAATGCTGGCCGGGTGTGCGACATCGCCACCGGCCCAGCAGAATAATCTGTGCGAGATTTTCCGTGAGTATCCGGACTGGTACGAAGATGCGCTGGCGATGGAAAAAGAGTGGGGCACGCCGATGCAAATTGCGATGGCGTTCGTCAAACAAGAAAGCAGTTTCCGTCATGATGCCAAACCACCGAAAGATTACCTGCTCGGCTTTATTCCCTGGGGCCGGGTCAGCAGTGCATATGGTTATGCCCAGGCTCAGGATCCGGCCTGGGACGATTTTCAGGATGCGACCGATTATGGCGGCTCGCGCACCAATTTTGATGATGCGCTGATGTTTATTGGCTGGTATACCAGCGAAACTCAGCGTACGCTTGGGGTCTCGAAATGGGATACCTATCATCAGTATCTCGCCTATCATGAAGGACGGGGCGGATTTAAACGTAAAACCTATCAGTCGAAGCCCGCATTACAACGTGTGGCGCGCAAGGTTGAACAACAAGCCAATGATTATGGATGGCAACTGAAACAGTGCCGTCAGGAATTAGAAGATAACCGCAGCTGGTTTTTCTAAGCTGGCCTGCAAGGGAGAGACAAACATGCCATTATTAGACAGCTTTACCGTAGACCACACTCGCATGAGTGCGCCGGCGGTACGTGTGGCCAAGACCATGCAAACACCAAAGGGCGATACCATCACGGTATTTGACCTGCGTTTCACCCTGCCGAATCAGGATATTCTGTCAGAGCGTGGTATCCATACGCTGGAGCACCTGTATGCCGGCTTTATGCGTGCCCATCTTAATGGGGCTAACGTCGAAATCATCGATATCTCGCCAATGGGCTGTCGCACGGGTTTCTATATGAGCCTGATTGGTGCGCCAAGCGAAGACCAGGTTGCAAGCGCGTGGCTGGCAGCGATGCAGGATGTACTGAAAGTCGAAGGTCAGGATAAAATCCCTGAGCTGAACGAGTACCAGTGCGGTACCGCAGCGATGCACTCACTGACCGAAGCGAAAGCGATTGCAGAGAAGGTGATTGCGGCCGGTATTTCAGTCAACAAGAACGACGAACTGGCCTTGCCGGAGTCGATGCTGCAAGAGCTGAAAGTGAACTAAGCCCGCGCATGCTGCGTAGCAATGACGGCGCAGTTTACGGGCGGAAAAGCAGTGTGTAGGCGGATAAAAAAGGCTTGGGATTTCCCAAGCCTTTTTTAGTGTCTGAATCTGCCGATTCTCTTTTAAGCGGCCTGCGACTAAGATTTCTTGTTCTTGCGCGGGTGAACGCGCACCAGCTTGATGCGGTTCTCTTCCAGCTCGACAATCTCCATCGGATGACTGGCGACCTTCACGCTCAGGTGGCTGGCCGGGATCTCTTCCAGGTGTTCCAGAATCAAACCGTTCAGGGTGCGCGGACCATCGGTCGGCAGTTTCCACTTCAGGCTCTTGTTGATATCGCGGATATTGGCACTGCCTTCAATCAGGAAGCTACCATCCCCTTGCGGTGTGATCTCATCCGACAGGCTTGGTGCAATCGAAGTAGTAAACTCACCGACGATCTCTTCCAGAATATCTTCCAGCGTGATCAGGCCATTGATATCACCGTATTCGTCGACAATCAGACCGATACGCTCTTTATTGCGCTGAAATTTCAGCAGCTGGACGTTGAGCGGGGTACTTTCCGGAATGAAATAGACTTCATCGGCTGCGCGCAGCAGTGTCTCTTTGGTGAATTCATTTTTCTCCAGCATAAAACGCGATGCTTCACGCAGACGCAGCATACCCACCACTTCATCAATATTGTCACGGTACAACACCACGCGGCCATGCGGCGAGTGGGTCAGCTGACGCACAATCGATTTCCAGTCATCGTTAATGTTGATGCCGGTAATCTCGTTCCGCGGAATCATGATGTCGTTGACGGTGACGTGCTCCAGATCGAGGATCGACAGCAGCATGTCCTGGTGACGGCGTGGGATAAGACCGCCGGCTTCGTTGACCACAGTGCGCAACTCTTCTGAACTGAGCGGGTCGTCACCGCCGTGCTGGGCTGACAGGCCAAGCAGACGGATAAAACCGTTGGTGATGAAGTTGACGAAAATCACCAGTGGTGACAGCAGTTTCATCAGCAGGCTGAGCAGAATACTGCTCGCGTAGGACACCCGTTCCGGATACAGCGCGGCCAGGGTTTTTGGTGTCACTTCGGCAAATACCAGTACCACCAGGGTGAGCACACCGGTAGCGATAGCAACCCCCATGTCGCCGTACAGACGCATGCCGAGAATGGTGGCAATGGCAGAGGCGAGGATGTTGACCAGGTTGTTACCGATCAGGATCAGACCAATCAGACGGTCCGGACGTCCCAGCAGGTTTTCGACCCGCTTGGCCCCTTTGTGGCCGGTATTCGCTAAATGCTTAAGACGGTAGCGGTTAAGCGACATCATGCCGGTTTCTGAACCGGAGAAATAAGCAGATATAACAATGAGACACGCGAGCAGCGCAAATAAGATACCCGTTGATATGTCGTCCAAAACGCTTGGTTTCCTTGTAATGAATTTAGATGATCAGGTTGGCCTGATCCGTTTTTTAATGATGAACTAACGGTCGTTTTAACTATTAATGGCTTAACTGTGGCTGGGTGTCAATCTTCTAACCCGTTGACCTTAGCGCAGAATAATCTCTCTGACAAATCGGCTGCCAAAGTACGCCAACGTCAGTAGTGTCGCCCCTGCGACCGCAAACCAGGTCACTTTGCGCCCGCGCCAGCCACGCTGGTAATGTCCCCACAATAAAATGGAGTAAACAATCCAGGCGATAAAAGACAGCACGCCTTTATGCGCTTTGCCCTGGGCAAACATATCGCCGATAAAGAAAATACCGGTGATCAGGGTGCCGGTCAGCAGCAGGTTACCAATCAGAATAATCTTAAACAGCTGACGCTCAACCATGAGCAGTGGCGGCATATTGGGATTGATACTCAGGCCTTTTTTCTTTTTGAGCTTGTAATCGAGCCATGCCAGCTGCAACGCGTACAGAGCGCCAATCGATAAGGTTGAATAGGAGAAGAGTGCAAACGAGATGTGTACCATCAGCTTAGGATCATTCTCGAGGTGAGTAATAAACGTGCCCGGCAACCAGGTTGCCGCCGACAGGTTGATGGCAGAGAAGCTGTACACCACCGGCAGCAGGAACCACAAACGGGTTTTGAACATCGCGATACTCATTACCAGCGAAATAATAAAGCTGATTAAAGAGGCGACGTTAAGCATGCTCAGGTTCTGGCCGCTGCCGTGCAGAATCAGGTCGCTGAGCAGCCAGGCGTGAAACAACAGTGCCAGTGCGGCGCTGACGAAGACAGCTTTAGCTTTGATGCCGGTCTGGCCGGAAAGGCCGGGTACAATCGTCGCAATTGACAGCAGGTACAAGATGGCGGCAACGATAGCGATAAGGTTATCCATGCTTCTCACAATAATGGTGGACTAAGTGGCGAATTATACCTTGCCTGACCACGATGGGCTACGTTGGATCGTGATCGATTTTGAGAGTTGAGATATAAGAATTTACCCCCACCTTAGGGTTGAGTATCAGTTTTCGTCCCCAAAGGCCGCCACAAGGGAGTCACTGCCTGACAGTGACGCGCAAAATCGCGCTGTGAGCAGCAAAATCCCGCTTCGATGGGCGCAAACCGACAAAGAAACTGACCAGCAACCGCACTATGGGTATGCCTATCCTTTTGGCTAAGGTATACTCAGCGCTATTGATCGCCTAATCGCGAAGAGAAAAGCATGTTTGAGAATTTAACGGATCGATTGTCCAGTACGCTGAAGAATATCAGCGGAAAAGGACGTCTTACAGAAGACAATATTAAAGAGACGCTGCGTGAAGTTCGCATGGCGTTGCTGGAAGCGGATGTCGCTCTGCCGGTTGTGCGTGAGTTTGTCGCCCGTGTGAAGGAAAATGCGGTTGGGGTTGAGGTGTCTAAATCTCTCACTCCGGGCCAGGAATTCATCAAGATCGTTCGCAATGAACTTGAAGCGGTCATGGGGGAGTCCAATGAAGCACTGAATCTGGCGGCGCAGCCACCGGCAGTGATTCTGATGGCGGGTCTGCAGGGTGCCGGTAAAACCACTTCGGTCGGTAAACTGTCGAAACTGCTCAAAGAGCGTGACAAGAAGAAAGTGCTGGTGGTCTCGGCGGACGTGTATCGCCCGGCGGCGATCAAACAGCTCGAGACCCTGGCAACCGACCTGGGGGTCGATTTCTTCCCGTCTTCTGCTGACCAGAAGCCGATTGATATCGCCAACGCGGCAATTGATCACGCGAAGAAAAAATTCTACGACGTTCTGATCGTCGATACCGCCGGTCGTCTGGCTATCGATGAACAGATGATGGCGGAAATCAAGCAACTGCATCAGGCGATCACGCCGGTGGAAACCCTGTTTGTGGTCGATGCGATGACAGGTCAGGATGCGGCCAATACCGCCAAAGCGTTTGGTGATGCACTGCCGCTGACCGGTGTGATTCTGACCAAAGTCGATGGTGATGCCCGTGGTGGTGCAGCGCTGTCGGTGCGTCATATTACCGGTAAGCCGATTAAATTCCTCGGTGTTGGTGAGAAGACCGATGCGCTGGAGCCTTTCCACCCGGATCGCGTGGCGTCACGTATTCTGGGCATGGGCGATGTGCTGTCGCTGATCGAAGATCTGCAGCGCAATGTCGACCAAGAGAAAGCGGAAAAACTGGCCAAGAAGTTCAAAGAGAAGAAAGGCTTCGATCTGGAAGACTTCCGCGAACAGCTGGGTCAGATGCAGAACATGGGCGGCATGATGGGTATGCTGGATAAGCTGCCGGGCATGAACAAGCTGCCAACCGACATCAAAGATAAAGTTGATGACCGTATGTTCAAGCAGATGGAAGCCATCATCAGTTCGATGACGATGAAAGAGCGTGAGCGTCCGGAGCTGATTAAAGGTTCGCGTAAAAAACGGATTGCAGCCGGTTCCGGTACTCAGGTACAGGATGTCAACCGTCTGCTCAAACAGTTCACCCAGATGCAGAAGATGATGAAGAAGATGCAAAAGGGTGGCATGAAAGGCATGATGCGCAACATGCAAGGCATGATGGGCGGCATGGGTGGCGGTGGCGGCGGTTTCTTCGGTCGCTAGCACGGATAGTCTGCAGCCGGGGCAGACAGTTGGCTTGAACGGGTGAAAACCGGCTCAGGCCAGCAGGTTGGTTAAATGCAGTCGCCCGTCATCAGTGCGCTTCTGCAGCTAAGTTTCAAACTGTTAGCCAGCTCACGGTATTTTATCCCCACTTCTGGTGGCGAAAAAATAGCTAAAACCCTTGCAATGCCCCGGAATAAGAGTAAAATTCCGGGGCTTTATTTTGGCACGAGACCCCAAGCCGTTTTTGATAAAATGGTTACTGGGGTTAATTTTATTTTTGAGAAAGCAAAGAGGACGACATGGTAACCATTCGTTTGGCACGTCACGGCGCTAAAAAGCGTCCATTCTATCAAATCGTTGTTGCTGACAGCCGCAACGTTGCAACTGGCCGTTTCATCGAGAAAGTAGGTTTCTTCAACCCTACAGCTCAAGGTCAAGAAGAAGGCCTGCGCCTGGATCTGGATCGCGTGAACCACTGGGTTTCACAAGGCGCTTCAGTTTCTGACCGCGTAGCTAAGCTAGTTAAAGACGCTCAAAAAGCGGCTTAATTCTTACTTTAGTAAGAAGTAATTAGTTTATGTCGATGAAAGGCAAAGAAACAATGAGTGAGCAAAGCGAAAAGATTGTTGTAGGCAAGTTTGGTGCTTCTTATGGCATTCGTGGCTGGCTTAAAGTTTTTTCCTATACAGACAATGCTGAAAGCATTTTCGATTACAGTCCGTGGTTCGTGAACCACAAGGGCGAATGGGTTGAGTACAAAGTAGAAAGCTGGAAGCGCCATAACAAAGGTATGGTGGCTAAGTTGGAAGGGCTTGAAATCCGTGAAGACGCAAACCTGCTGACTAACTTAGAAATTGCTATCAACCCGGCATCTCTGCCTGAATTGTCAGAAGACGAGTTCTACTGGCGGGAATTGTTCGGTATGAAGGTGTTCACGACGAAAGGTTACGACCTTGGTGAAGTGGTGGACATGCTAGAAACCGGTTCGAACGATGTTCTGGTAGTGAAAGCAAATCTGAAAGATGCTTTTGGCCAAAAGGAACGATTGATTCCGTTCCTTGAAGAGCAAGTGATCAAGCAGATTGATCGCTCAGCTCAACGGATCGAAGTTGACTGGGATCCTGCGTTCTAAACTCGAAACGATAAGGCGAAGAACACATGTGGGTTGGCATAATTAGCCTATTTCCTGAAATGTTCCGCAGCGTTACCGATTTCGGAGTAACAGGTCAAGCGGTTAAAAAAGGGTTGTTGTCAGTTGAGACCTGGAATCCTCGTGATTTCACTCATGACAAACGTCGCACTGTCGATGATAAACCCTACGGTGGCGGCCCTGGCATGTTAATGATGGTTCAGCCTTTGCGCGATTCCATCCATGCTGCGAAACACGCTGCACCGGGAAAGACGAAAGTCATATACCTCTCGCCTCAAGGTCGAAAACTCGACCAGCAAGGCGTTGAAGAACTGGCAACCAATCAGAATCTGATTCTGATCTGTGGCCGTTATGAAGGGGTAGATGAGCGCATCATACAGTCTGAAGTTGACGAAGAATGGTCAATTGGTGACTTTGTGATGACGGGCGGGGAAATCCCGGCCATGACGTTGATTGATTCGGTCTCACGGTTTATTCCGGGAGTATTGGGAGATTTCGCGTCGGCAGAAGAAGACTCTTTTGCCAATGGCCTGCTGGATTGTCCGCACTATACGCGTCCGGAAGTGTTAGACGGAAAAGAGGTACCTGCGGTACTGAAATCCGGCAATCACGAGGACATTCGTCGTTGGCGACTGAAACAGTCGCTGGGCCGAACTTGGCTGAGAAGACCAGAGCTCCTGGAAAACCTAGCTCTGACTGACGAACAGGAACAATTACTAGCCGAGTACATTAAAGAGACTCACGCTAAGTAACCTATTAAATTTAGTATCAGTTTATTCTAGGAATTTACACAATGAGTAACATCATCAAAGCTCTAGAACAAGAGCAAATGAAACAAGACCTACCTCAATTTGCACCAGGTGACACTGTTGTTGTTCAAGTTAAGGTAAAAGAAGGTGACCGTGAGCGTCTACAGGCTTTCGAAGGCGTTGTAATCGCAATCCGTAACCGTGGTCTGCACTCAGCATTCACTGTACGTAAGATCTCTAACGGTGAAGGTGTTGAGCGTACGTTCCAAACACACTCTCCAGTTGTTGATAGCATTGAAGTTAAACGCCGTGGTGCAGTACGTCGTGCCAAGCTGTACTACCTGCGTGAACTGTCTGGTAAAGCTGCTCGTATCAAAGAGAAGCTTGCTAAGAAGTAATGCTAGAACTCGCGTTCTCATAAAAAACGGAGCCTTTGGGCTCCGTTTTTTTATGCGTTCTTGAATAGGTTCAGGTATTTTTCTCGCTCAGCGTTTTTCTAACGGCTGCAATGCAGTGGCCAGCTTCTGAGCCCATCTGTTTACCTTGTGCCTTGGGTTACCTTGTGCCCATCGGACTTCAGGCTGTTGACCCGGGTTATTCGCGGCTGTCCTCAGCAATCGTGACCGGCACCGTGACCTCTTTGCCTTTGCGCAGCAGGGTAAATTCGACCACAGTGCCCGGACGCAGGTCAGTCACGGTATCCATCACGTTCTGGCGGCCGTTGATCTTCTGGCCGTCGATTTTAAGAATGACATCGCGGATCTGAAAGCCGGCCTTGGCGGCCGGGCCGTTCGGGTCAATGCCCAGTACCACAATCCCGCCGACATGTTCACTGCCGAGCAGCCTTGAGGTCATCGAGTTGATGTCCTGGCCGTCAACGCCGATATAGCCGCGGATGACCCGGCCGTCGGCGATGATCTTGTCCATGATTTTGTGCGCCAGCGCGAACGGAATGGCAAACGAAATGCCGTAAGTCTCAAGCTCGGTTGCCTGCTGGAATGAGGCGGTGTTGATGCCGACCAGTTCGCCCTGAGTATTGACCAGCGCACCGCCTGAGTTGCCTTCATTGATGGCGGCGTCAGTCTGAATAAACGCCTGGCGGCCATCGGCACTGATTGAGGAGCGGCCGGTCGCCGAAATGATGCCGAACGTTGTGGTCTGGCCGAGGTTATATGGGTTACCGATGGCCAGTACCACGTCACCGACTTCAGCCTGGTAGTTCGGGTTTTGCGGGATAACCGGCAGGTTGGTGCCATCGACCCGCAACACAGCGATATCGGTGCGGCGGTCTTTACCGACTAACTGGGCGGCGGCAACACGGCCGTCCTGCAGCGCAACAATGATTTGGTCTGCCTGGGCTACGACATGATAGTTGGTAATGATATAGCCTTTTTCGCTGACAATAACCCCCGAGCCCAGCCCCTGGGTGGAGAGTTTGGATTTGTCACTCTCGGAATATTTACGGCTGTAGATATTGACCACGGCAGGCGCAGCGCGGCGTACGGCCTGATTAAATGAGATTTGCAGTGACGCAATATTGGCTGGTTTGGGCGCCGATGGTGGTATCACGTGCTGACGCAGTGAAGGCACAGCAAACACCACCACAGCAGCGGTGACCAGCCCAAGTCCGACCGAGCGACCCAGAAATTTCAGCATATATTCCCCAAACGGTTAGTCGATGACGAAAATAAAGGTATTCCACGTACGCTGCTCAGGGCCTGATGGTGAGTCAGGGATACAACAGTACCTGCTCGGCATCGCGTGGGTTGGTTCGGTTCTGCCCGGTTTAGTTCGGATAACGATTTCAACGACCTGACTCGCGTTGGGGCAGTTTGGTAACGAATCCGAAGAATAGCATTACCGGCTGAAATAACAAAAGGGCAGCGTAACAAAGCTGCCCTTTTCCTATAAATATATCACTAATAACCAGAATGTTTCTGGTGACAGATCAGGGCGGAGTCTCGCCCTGAAAGCTGACTAGCGAACCACCAGATAAATGGTGCGTTCACCGCGCTGGATATTGAGCGCCAGTACATTGGGGGTTTTCTCCAGAACTTTACGCAGTTCACCGAGGTTTTTCACCCGTTTGCGGTTCACGCCGATGATGATGTCATCTTTTTCGATCTGATAGTTGGCCGCCGGAGAATCTTTCTCCACGCTGGTCACTTTGACCCCTTCTATCGGATCCTGATCGGTGGTATTGCTTAGCTCAGCACCGGTCAGGCCTTCATGCAGTTTATCCGCCTTGGTCTTAGCGTTGCTCTGTTCACCCAGGGTGACATCGAAGCTGCGCGACTTGCCGTCACGCACGATACCCAGTTCAACGGTTTTGCCTGCGCCAAGGGTGGCGACTTTGGCACGCAGCTCAGCAAAGGTGTCGATCTTCTTGCCGTTGACCGAGGTAATGATGTCTCCGGCTTTGATACCGGCTTTATCCGCGGCGCTGTCCGGCAGTACCTGGCTGACAAATGCGCCTTTACTGGAGTCGTAACCTAGTGCCTCGGCCAGTTCAGAGGTGATCTCGCCACCCTGCACGCCGAGCATACCGCGCTTCACTTCGCCGAATTCGAGGATCTGATCGGTGAGGTTTTTCATCATGTTGGCCGGGATGGCAAAGCCGATGCCGACGTTACCGCCGTTCGGGCCGAGAATCGCGGTGTTGATGCCGATCAGTTCACCATTAAGGTTGACCAGCGCGCCACCGGAGTTACCGCTGTTGATCGCGGCATCGGTCTGGATGAAGTTTTCAAAGTTTTCGATGTTGAGGCCACTGCGGCCCAGCGCCGACACAATACCCGACGTGACGGTCTGACCAAGACCAAACGGGTTACCGATCGCGACGGTAAAATCACCGACCCGCAGCTGGTCGGAATCGGCAATCTTAATTTGGGTCAGATTTTTCGCCTTATCGAGTTTGATCAGGGCGATATCGGCCATCTGGTCGCCGCCAACCAGCTCGGCGTCATACTCACGACCGTCATGCAGCTGGACGCGAATTTTTTCCGCGCCGTTAATGACATGGTAGTTAGTGACCACATAGCCTTTGTCGGCGTTGATGACCACACCGGAGCCGAGGCCACGGAACGGGCGTTCCTGTAATTGTTCAGTCGGGAAGTCAGGGCCAAAGAAGAAACGGAACTGGTCTGGAATACGTTGGCGAGAGACTTGAGTGCCTTCAACCGCAATGCTGACCACGGCCGGAGTGACTTTTTCCAGCATCGGGGCCAGGCTGGGAACCTGTTCTCCGTTGACAGATAAAGGCAGGGCGGCGGAGGCCGGTAGTGGGGTGATGATGGAACTTAAGCTTAGAGACAGGACGGTTAAGGCAAGCAAAGGTTTTTTCATCATAAAACTCCTCATAGATTAACGTCTGGCTATTGTGATATTTGTGTCAGGATCTGACATTTCAACAGGCTCAGTGAGGGTTATGACTCAAAAACATGCGTAAAGTTCATTTACTGCACAGCGATGTTTGCGCGCTAAACGATGTTTAACTCATAAACGATGTGTAAGCACTAAACACGGCCTCACCGATAACGCATGCATGACTTAAAAGAAAGCAGTCCTTAAACGAATGCGTCACCGGCCACAAAGGTATGGTGGGCGGTGACGCATGGTGTGGCGCAGATTACCTTCCTACTTGAAGCTGCCGCGGTGCTGGCTGCAACGCCAAGTTGTCTCGGTATAGCAACGTTTATAGAAAACTATGTTTATAGAAAACTATGTTTGTATAAAGCGTATGTTTGTATAAAGCGTATGTATAAAACACGTCTAGATAAAACATTGTTTGCATAAAGCGATATCTCGATAAAACAGTCGCTTCAGCGCACAACCGTTGCGGACGATTAACTCGCTTTGGCACTGACCACTTCAGAAGAGCGGATGATGGCTTTCTCTTCTGGTTTCAGCAGGCCGGTCGCGCCTTGGGCATAATCCTTCGGCGGCTGCTCGAACGTATCGTCACTGCTGGCTGATGAGGTGTCGCTCTCTTTATGCTGGGCAATCTTTTTCACAAACGGATTGTCCTGCTCAGGCAAACTTGGCAGCAGCTCTGACGAGGTGGCAGCCATGTGCTGGTAAAGTTTGGTGTAATCTTTACCGAGTGTATCCAGCATCTCCGCAGCCTGGGCGAAGTGGTCCGCCAGCTCCTGGCGATGCTGTTCAATTTCAAACTTAGCGCTGTCTAAATCTTTCTGTAGGGTCTTCTGGGACTTATATTGAGGGGTCGTCAGGCGAGCAATTACAATCCCTGCAACGAGTCCTACTAGCAAGCCCACAATGGCATATATCCAAGGCATAACTGCTCCTTATTGTTGTTATTTAACATGTTTTTCACTGGTTGGTTACACATGTTCAAGGGACATGTTACTATGAGACTGTTGGCGGATAAAGCAAAAAGCACACCCTTTAACCGTCAGAATTTCCCCCTCATTTTTTTAGCAGACTGTCATGACACCAAAGCAGCGATACGAGCAAGATCTAAAACGATCTGATTTTCAAAGGGATGAAGCGCAGGCGCGCGCGGTTGATGCGTTGGATGCCTTGCATCATCAGGTAATCGATTTCATTAATACCCCAGTGGTACGACCTTCACGCTGGCAAAAGTTACTCGGTAAAAAAGAGGTAGTGCCGAAGCCGCCGCAAGGTCTCTATTTCTGGGGGGGCGTCGGGCGCGGTAAGACCTATCTGATGGATACGTTTTATGAGGCGCTGCCGACCGATAAAAAGATGCGCGTCCACTTCCACCGCTTTATGTATCGGGTACATGATGAACTGAGACAACTGGGTGATGTCGGCGATCCTTTAGAGATCGTGGCAGATAAATTCCGTGATGAGGCGGTGATCATCTGCTTTGATGAATTTTTTGTGTCAGACATCACCGATGCGATGATCCTAGGAACTCTGTTTCAGGCGCTGTTCCTGCGCGGCGTGATCCTGGTCGCCACTTCCAATATTCCGCCGCACGATCTGTATCGCAACGGCTTGCAACGCGCCCGTTTCCTGCCGGCCATCGCCCTGATTGAAGCCAATTGCCATGTGCTGAATGTTGACAGCGGAGTGGATTACCGTTTGCGTACGTTGCAGCAGGCTGAAATTTACCATTATCCGCTTGATGACCAGGCGCGCAGCAATCTGCAGCAATATTACACTCAGTTGGTTGGCCTAGATAAACCTAAAGCGGATCAAATTGAGATCAATCATCGCCGCATTGATGTGCTTGCTGCCAGTGATGGTGTGCTGCATGCCACGTTTGCCCAGTTGTGCCAGACCGCACGCAGCCAGAACGACTATATAGAGATGTCACGTTTGTATCACACGGTGTTGCTGGCGGACGTGGAGCAGATGGGGCGCACCATCGATGACGCGGCACGCCGTTTTATCGCCTTAGTCGATGAATTCTACGAACGGCATGTAAAACTGATAATTTCTGCAGAAGTTGCGCTCGAAGATCTGTATACTGCGGGCCAGCTGGAGTTTGAATTTAAACGTTGTCAGTCAAGGCTGACAGAAATGCAGAGCCATGAATATCTGGCTCGCGAGCATCTCGCGTAATTCATTCCGCTGTACATAGGGCGTCAGCCTGAAAAACATTGGGCGCAAGCCCGAAAAAAAGGGCGCAGGGCTTAAAAAAATGAGTTTTTTAAGCAAAAAGAGGTGATTTTTTCTTCTCTCTTCTCTATAATCCTGCGACCCACCGTTACTGCAGGTCTTTTAAAGGCCGAGAGTGCCACCCACTCGAAGGGGTGATGACTGGGCTCTTAGACAGTGGGAGCGTATACGCTCCTTTAAGTGTAAATTTGATTAAACGGGTTATTATTAGCATGAAAACTTTCGTTGCTAAACCAGAAACTGTAAAACGCGACTGGTACGTTGTAGACGCTGAAGGTAAAACTCTTGGCCGTCTAGCAAGTGAAATTGCATCTCGCCTACGTGGCAAACACAAAGCTGAATACACTCCACACGTTGACACTGGTGATTACATCATCATCGTAAACGCGGAGAAAGTTGCTGTAACTGGTAACAAAGCTAAAGACAAGATGTACCACCGTCACACTGAATTCCCAGGTGGCCTTAAGTCAACTAGCTTCGAGAAGCTGATTGAACGTAAGCCAGAGATGGTACTTGAGCTAGCGGTTAAAGGTATGCTTCCAAAAGGTCCTCTAGGCCGTGCTATGTACCGTAAGCTGAAAGTTTACGCAGGCGCTGAGCACAACCACGCTGCTCAACAACCTAAAGTACTAGACATCTAATCGGGGATTTCGGAAATGGCAGAGAATCAATACTACGGCACTGGCCGTCGCAAAAGCTCAGCTGCGCGTGTTTTCATTAAACCAGGCAGCGGCAACATCGTAATCAACAAGCGTAGCCTTGATGAGTACTTCGGTCGTCCAACTTCTCGCATGGTTGTTAAACAGCCTCTAGAGCTAGTTGAGATGGTTGAGAAACTAGACCTTTACATCACTGTTTCTGGTGGTGGTATTTCTGGTCAGGCAGGTGCTATCCGTCACGGTATCACTCGCGCTCTGATGGAATACGATGAGTCTCTACGTCCTGCTCTACGTGCAGCTGGCTACGTTACTCGTGACGCTCGTCGCGTTGAACGTAAGAAAGTTGGTCTGCGTAAAGCACGTCGTCGTCCACAGTTCTCTAAGCGTTAATCTTTTCACTACGAAAAGAGTCTCGCTTTCCAGCCTGGCTGGATTGTGGATCAAAAAGCCCGGTTTTTACCGGGCTTTTTTGTGTCTGTCATTCAGGACTTTCGCTTTAAATTCAGTTTTTTTAGATAGTTAGCAGCTAATTTGTCAGCAAATAGAACTGTTTTCACTCTTCTCCCGCAGGGCAATGCTGCTCTTTCTCACAGCGTCCTTCTGCCGGTTTTCTCACCCTTCTGCTTCTTTTGTGACCTGACGTGCGAAACGCCGCACTGATGTTAGCAAAAGGTAGCTTTATCTTGTCAAAAAGTAGGGTTTTATTTATGCTCACTCATCAAATACATACAATTATAAACGTATTTTGTTAGCCATGCTCTTGAGAGGAATAACAGGAATCCACAAGGAGCAAATGGGAGAATGTCTGGATGAGCAATGTGCCTTTAAATAACGGTCGCAGACGTTTCTTAACCGCTACCACAGCAGTGGTCGGCGGGTTGGGAGCGGCTGCTGTGGCTGTACCTTTTATCAAATCGTGGAACCCAAGTGCCAAGGCGAAAGCCGCCGGCGCCCCGGTCGAAGTTGACATCAGTAAACTCGAAGCGGGGCAAATGGTTCGCGTCGAATGGCGTGGTAAACCGGTCTGGGTTGTACGTCGTTCGCAGTCAATCGTCGATGGTCTTAAACAGCACGATGATCAACTGCGCGATCCAAATTCTGAAGAAGATCAACAACCTGACTACGCACAAAATACCTACCGCTCGATCAAGCCTGAATACTTTGTCGCGGTTGGTATCTGTACCCACCTGGGCTGTTCACCTACCTATTTACCGGACTCTTTTAGTGAACAAGTGCAAGGTGTTAAATCGGGTTTCTTCTGTCCTTGTCATGGTTCTAAGTTCGACATGGCGGGCCGTGTATTCCAGGGTGTACCTGCTCCACTCAACCTGGTCATTCCTAAGTACATGTACCTGAGCGATACCCGTATGGTTATCGGTCTTGACGAAACCGGGGAGGCATAATGCAAGCACTACTTGATTGGGTGGAAAAACGCCTGCCCGCAATGAATGCGTACAAAAAGCACCTGTCTGAATACCCGATGCCGAAGAACTTTAACTTTTGGTACCTTTTCGGTTCCTTGGCAATGCTGGTATTGGTGAACCAGATCCTGACCGGTATCTGGCTGACAATGAACTATGTGCCGTCCGGCGAAGGGGCGTTTGCCTCAGTCGAATACATCATGCGTGATGTCGAATACGGCTGGCTGCTGCGTTACATGCACTCGACCGGCGCGTCGGCGTTTTTCGTGGTGGTTTACCTGCACATGTTCCGTGGTCTGATCTACGGCTCGTACCAGAAACCGCGCGAGCTGCTGTGGATCTTCGGTATGCTGATCTTCCTGGCGTTGATGGCGGAAGCCTTTATGGGTTACCTGCTGCCATGGGGTCAGATGTCTTACTGGGGCGCACAGGTGATCATTTCTCTGTTTGGTGCCATTCCGGTGATTGGTGACGACCTGACTTTGTGGATCCGTGGTGACTACGTGATCTCCGGTGCGACCCTGAACCGCTTCTTTGCGCTGCACGTGATTGCGCTGCCGATCGTGCTGCTGCTGCTGATTGTACTGCACATTCTGGCGTTGCATGAAGTGGGTTCAAACAACCCGGATGGTATCGAAACCAAGCTGCCAAAAGGCTCGATGGGGGACGATTACCAGAGCCAGTTCAAGTTCCATGAGTACTACACCAAGAAATACGACATTATCGATTCGATTCCTTTCCATCCTTACGGCACGGTAAAAGATCTGGTTGGTGTGGCGGGTTTCTTGTTCCTGTTCTGTTATGTGCTGTTCTTTAATCCAGAGATGGGAGGCTATTTCCTTGAGCCGCCTAACTTTGAAGCGGCTAACCCGCTCAAAACCCCTGAGCACATTGCACCGGTTTGGTATTTCACTCCGTTCTACGCTATTTTGCGTGCGGTACCGGACAAGCTGATTGGTGTTATCGCGATGGGTGCATCGATTGTGGTGCTGTTCCTGTTGCCGTGGCTGGACCGCTGTAAAGTGCGTTCTTACCGCTACCGCAGTAAGTTCCACCTGGTGAACATTATCCAATTTACCATTTGTTTCATTGCCCTGGGTATTCTGGGCGCGCTGCCTGCGACGCCAACTTATACTCTGCTGGCGCGCATCTTTAGTCTGGGTTACTTCATGTTCTTCGTGCTGCTGTTCTTCTACAGTAAAAACGAAGCAACCAAACCATTACCGAAGAGGGTGACATTCAAATGAAAAAATGGATTGTAATTTTGTTTGCCATGCTGCCTTCCCTGGTGATGGCAGCCGGAGCCAATGTACATCTGGACAAAGCGGGTAATGACCTGACTGACAAGGCTTCTTTGCAGCGTGGCGCCAAGCTGTTTATGAACTACTGTTTTGGTTGTCACTCGACTCAGTATCAGCGTTATGAGCGCGTTGCCACTGACTTGGGGATTCCGGCTGACCTGATGAAAGAGAATCTGATTTTTGATCCGCAAACCAAAATTGGTTCGTTGATGGAAAACGCGATTCCGCAAGAGTCCGCGGCCAAGTGGTTCGGCGCGCCGCCTCCGGATCTGACTCTGGTGGCTCGTGTGCGTGGTGTTGACTGGCTGTATACCTACCTGCGTTCTTTCTATGCCGATCCGAGTCGTCCGTTCGGGGTCAACAACATTGTCTTCCCGAGCGTTGGTATGCCGCACGTACTGGAAGAGCTGCAAGGTATTCCGGATCCGGTATTCGGCACCCATATGGTGAACGGTGAAGAAGTGCGTACCGTGGTGGGCACCCAATCACGTGGTAATGGCGAACTGAGCAGCGGCGAATTTGATATGGCAGTGCGTGACCTGGTGAACTTCCTTGAGTATTCCGGTGAGCCGGTCAAGCTCGAGCGTCAGAGCATGGGCTGGTGGGTGATGGCCTTCCTGGTGCTGTTGACCATAGTTGTTGTGCTGCTCAAGAAAGAGTATTGGCGTGATGTGCACTAATTGTGCTATTATGCCGTGCTAATTCTTGATTCATCGAATCATCAATGGAGGCTTAGCCTCCATTGTTTTTTATATTTGTAAGTGTGTGCTGGAGGGCTCCATGGCTGTAGCTGCCAATAAACGTTCTGTGATGACTCTATTTTCTAGTGCGTCAGATATGTATAGCCATCAGGTGCGTATTGTGCTGGCTGAAAAGGGTGTCAGTGTTGAGGTTGAGCTGGTAGACGATAACAATCTGCCTGCAGAACTGCTTGAACTGAACCCATATAAATCAGTACCAACATTGGTTGACCGTGAGCTTGCGCTTTACGACTCAAAAATCATCATGGAATACCTTGATGAGCGTTTTCCTCATCCGCCATTGATGCCTGTCTACCCGGTTGCCCGTGGTAACAGCCGTCTGATGATTTACCGTATCGAACGTAACTGGTATTCACTGGCAGACAAGATCGTGACAGGTAGTGCGGAGGAAGCGGAATCTGCACGTAACGAACTGCGTGGTGAGCTGCTGACTCTGGGGCCGCTCTTTGCTGAATACGAATACTTCATGAGCGAAGAGTTCAGCCTGATCGACTGCTACCTGGCTCCGCTGTTGTGGCGTCTGCCGGTACTGGGCATTGAACTGATCGGCCCGGGTTCTAAAGAGCTGAAGATTTACATGAACCGTGTGTTCGAACGTGATTCATTCCTGGCTTCTCTGACTGAAGCAGAACGCGAGATGCGTCTGTCTCGTTAAGGCCTGAGTAATGGATATCGAGCAAATGACACCGCGCCGGCCATACATGCTTCGGGCATTTTATGACTGGCTGCTGGATAACGAACTGACGCCTCATCTGGTGGTTGATGCCACTCTGCCGGGTGTACGTGTTCCGATGGAATACGTACAGGACGGTCAGATCATTCTTAATGTTGCGCCACGTGCGGTCGGTAACCTGGAACTGGGTAACGACGCGGTCACATTCAGCGCCCGTTTTGGCGGTCGCCCGCATCAGGTTATCGTGCCTATTTACGCGGTACAGGCCATTTATGCCCGTGAGAACGGGGCGGGTACCATGTTTGAGCCTGAAGAGGCGTACATGGAACTGCCGGAAGAAAACCTGCAGGATGAGAGCCCGGCTGAGCCGGCGCTGACCGATGTATCGGTTGCTACGGTTGAGGATGATGGCGAGCAAGCTGGTGACGAGGAAGAAACACCTCGTCCGGCCAAAGGCAAACCAAGCCTGCGTGTGGTGAAATAACCGCAGGGTTATTCGTCATTAGAGTGGCAAGTTAGCCAGCAGAAAATCAAAAAGCAGCGTTATTACGCTGCTTTTTTTATGTCTTGATTTTTATGTCTCGATTTGCGGACCGGGCATTTTTTTATGCCCGGAGCCTGGGCTAATCTGCGTGAGACACTCAGCGTTTAGTCCGCATACTGAAACGCTTTGATGACCTGAGTAACACCGGAGATATTGCGCGCAACGTCGGTGGCGATAGCAGCATGTTCACGGCTGACATAGCCAAACAGGTACACTTCACTGTCCTCGGTGATCACCGAGACTTTCACCCCGTTGAGTTCACCTTTGGCCAGCAGCGCTGATTTCACCTTAGTGGTGATCCAGCTGTCATTACTGATTTGGCCAAACGAAAGCGGCTCTTTAATCTTGACCTGGTTGTGCAGCTCTTTGACACCTTGCAGCTGCTCGACCTGGCCGACGAACTGGCGCAGCATATCTTCAGTCCGCGACTGACCGATCAGAATCACGGTACCACGGTAGGATTTGGCTGTGATACGCATCTGATGCTGGTAAGGCGTTTTATTGGCCAGACCGGTAATGTCGAGCTCCAGATTGTTATCTTTCCAGATCTCTTGCGTGGAGCGCGGATCGGTTGCGATATTGACCGTGGTCGCGGCACCGGCGATAAACAGTCCGGCACATCCCGACAGGGAGACCAGAGCCAGTAAAACAGAAAATAGGCGTAGTGTTTTCATAACTTACTCTTCGTGAGCGGGAAATAAAACCTGATCGATCAAGTCGCACAAACAGTGCAGGGTGACCATGTGCACTTCCTGAATTCGGGCGGTACGGTGCGAAGGAATGCGGATTTCCACATCGTTTTCACCCAGCAGGCCCGCCATCTCGCCGCCGTCTTTGCCGGTCAGCGCGATAATGGTCATGTCACGGGTTACTGCCGCTTCCATCGCTTTGATAATGTTCTGGCTGTTACCACTGGTGGAGATCGCCAGCAGAATGTCACCTGGTTGACCAAATGCGCGCACCTGTTTGGAAAAGATTTCCTGATAGTGGTAGTCGTTAGCGACCGCGGTCAGGGTGGTATTATCAGCGGTCATGGCCATGGCTGGCAGACTCGGGCGTTCAGTTTCGAAACGGTTAATCAGGCAAGAGGTAAACTGCTGCGCGTTTGAGGCTGATCCCCCGTTGCCACAGCACAGGATCTTGTTGCCATTAAGCAGGGTCGCGACCATCGCCTGAGCGGCATGCATGATGGCATCCGGCAGCGCTTCTGCGGCGGCGATTTGAATTTGAATACTTTCGGTAAAACTGTCTTTAATGCTGTCTAGCATCGATTATCCTTCGGTGATTGCATTTTTTATCCAGTCAATCTGGCGTCCGTTATCATGAATGGCCACGACATCGAATCGAAAACTGGTGTGGTCGGCACTCAGGCCTTGTTTGAGCATCCACCAATTTGCCGCTTTGATCAAGCGTGCCTGCTTCTGTCTGGTTACGGTTTCAGCAGCGTGACCGTGGCGCTGGTCATGGCGGTATTTCACTTCAACGAACACCAGGGTGTCATTGTCGCGCATGATCAAATCCAGTTCACCGGCCTTGACCTGAAAGTTTTGCTCAATCAGGAGCAGGCCGTGGCGGCGCAGATAATCTGCCGCCGCCTGTTCATAATTCTGACCTTGCTGACGCCGGTTGACTGGCTTAAGACGGCTAAAGAGCCCCATGGTCAGCCCAGCTGATTTCACGCTGTACAACACAGTTATCGTCAATGCCCAGCACACCGGTCTGGCCCTGGATAGTATAACCTTGGACGACTTTCATCTGCGGAAGTTCAACCATCAGCTGGTACGCATCCATGCCCATTGCCTGTAAACGGCGCTCGGCGTTGGAAGAGTTTGGCCACAGTTTTTCCATCTGCTCGGCAATCTTCTCATCCGGGTGAATCAGCAGTGGAATGTCGCTGTAGCTGACACCGCTCAGATCTTCATACTGGCGACCGCCGCTGTTGCTGGCTGAGTTCGAGAACAGTTTTGGTGGCTGAGTATCCGGGTTAATCGCTACTTCAATGAATGGCTTAATCAGGGTCAGGTCCGCACTATTGGCGACGATATACACGGCGTCGATGTCACGACGACTGCGCGGCTGGCTTTCCATCTTCATGCCCAGCAGGGATTCCATCTGAGCAATATTCTGCTGGCTGTCCTGCAGACCAAACACATTGTTGATGTTGCGTTGTAGCTGACGGCGATCCTGATACTGACTGACCGCGACTTTGTGTTTGCTGTACTGTTTCCACGCCTGGTCAAAGGCTTCAACCACACGCTGGCCGTAGTTGCCTTGCGGGGCCAGAATCAATGGATAGCGGTAGCCTTGATCATACAAATGCTTGGCTGCCTGCTCGACTTCCTGCTCGGGTGACAGGGCGAGGTAACAGGTGTCCGCACCTTCCTCGACCTGATCGGGAATATTGAGTGCCAGGGCCGGGATGGTCTGACCGCGTTGCTGCTGATGTTTCTGCAGCGCTTGGATGTTGTCTTTAATCAGCGGACCGACCACGAAATCAATCTTGTTGTTGATGAGGGTTTTGTCGATCGACTCTGGCGTTTCACTGTTGGTATCGATGATGGTCAGCGTTGCTTGCGGATCGCGCTGTTCATCGTTCATCAGTGCCATGATGAAGCCATCGCGGATCTGGTGTGCCGGCTTGGAGAATTTACCACTCAGCGGCAGCAGCAGCGCGGTGTGCTTAGGTTTGACGATTTCCAGGTTAAGGATATCTTCAATTGCCTGCGGGGTATAACGTGCTGCCGGATGATCCGGATTCTCCTGCAGCCATTTTTGCAGGGTATTCTTCAACTGGGGCAGATCGCTGCCCAGCGTTTTGACATACACTGCCAGTTGCAGCCAGCCGTCCAGCACCGCTTCATCGGCACCGGCCGAGAGCTTGGTGATGTCCTGGGCAGAGTAGCGGCTCAGGTTGGTCCAGATTTGGTCGGATAAGGCTTCATACTGCTCGCGATTGACGAAATCATACAGCGCAACCAGCTCGCGGCTGGAGTCAAAGCTGCGATCCTGCGCGGTGAAAATATCGGCCCGCAGCTGGTGGTATTGCTGCCACTGCTGATCGGCCAGTTGCCAGTCGTGGGTAAATTGCAGCTGCTCAAGGGCATCGGCGTACTGCCCGGCGTTAAACAGCTGTGCTGCGTGAGTCAGGCGCCATTCCGCCTGCTGCGAATGGCTCAGGGTCTGTTTGGCGAGGCGACGGTTAATCAGGTCGGCCTGCGCGGTGTCGTTTTCTGCCAGTGCTGCTTTCAGCGCCATGATCAACCAGTCGTTTTGCAGGCTGCCTTGACTGCTGTCCGCTTGCATCAAATAGACCTGGGTCGGCAAGCTTGGCTCGTCTGTCAGGTTGACTTTCAACGGTGAGGTTGAGGTCGACGAACAGGCGGCCAGGGTAATTGCTAATGCAACGGGAGTGAGTAAGCGTGGTACACTGCGTCTCTGATGGTTTTTCATAGCCATGAGTTCTTTCGTTAATCCGTGTAAAATTGTCTCTATATTAATCGTTGAAGTGATGGTAAACAAATGACAGATAGCAAAACCTTGCCGACAGAAGTCCCAACTTTATACATAGTTCCGACTCCGATAGGCAATCTAGGGGATATTACCCAACGGGCACTGGATGTGCTGTCAAATGTTGACGTTATCGCCGCAGAAGACACTCGTCACACGGGCAAACTGCTGTCGCACTTCAATATTCAAACGAAGACGTTCGCTCTGCATGATCACAACGAACAGCAAAAAGCTCAAGTATTAGTTGAGAAATTACTGGCCGGGCAATCTATTGCGCTTGTGTCTGATGCCGGGACACCACTCATCAGTGATCCAGGTTACCATTTAGTCAATCAGTGTCGTCAGGCCGGTGTTAAAGTTGTGCCATTACCAGGTGCGTGCGCGGTAATCACCGCGCTGAGTGCCTCGGGTCTGCCATCTGACCGCTTTAGTTTTGAAGGCTTTTTACCAGCGAAGAGTAAGGGCCGTAAGGATAAATTCTTGGAAATCGCTAAAGCCGAACGGACCTGTATCTTTTATGAATCGCCGCACCGGATTACCGAATCCCTGCAGGATATGCTGGAGATCCTCGGCCCGGAGCGTGATGTGGTGCTGGCGCGTGAACTGACCAAAACCTTTGAAACCATTCAGGGGCTGCCGCTCGGCGAGTTGATCGACTGGATTGAAGAAGACGACAACCGCAAACGGGGCGAGATGGTGCTGCTGATCCACGGCTATCGTGATAGTGCTGAAGAGTCGCTGCCGGAAGAAGCGTTGCGCACGCTGGGGATTCTGGTTAAAGAGCTGCCATTGAAAAAAGCGGCCGCCGCCACAGCGGAAATCTACAACCTGAAAAAGAACGCACTGTATAAGTGGGGGCTGGACAACCTGGGCTAAGCCCACAATGGCACCCAAATCGCTGCAGGAATGACCACTTGGGCTCAATTTTAGCACTAAGTCCGATTCTTCCTAGACAGTGGCGGGCGTTGCCGCTAGAATTCGCGCCTGGAGTTGACTGGGTAGTCGCTGCCTTATTGACGTCCCTTGACCTTGTGTTGGGGAGACTGATAAGGGGGAGGAAAGTCCGGGCTCCATAGAGCAGGGTGCCAGGTAACGCCTGGGGGGCGCAAGCCTACGACAAGTGCAGCAGAGAGAAGACCGCCGATGGCCCGCAAGGGATCAGGTAAGGGTGAAAGGGTGCGGTAAGAGCGCACCGTGCGTCTGGCAACAGTTCGTAGCAGGGTAAACTCCACCCGGAGCAAGACCAAATAGGCTTCCACACAGCGTGGCTCGCGTTAGGAAGCGGGTAGGTTGCTTGAGCCAGTGAGCGATTGCTGGCCTAGACGAATGGCTACTACCGCGCAAGCGGAACAGAACCCGGCTTATACGTCGGCTCCACCTATTCAGGACCCATCATAACGGCAACGTTATGATGGGTTTTTTGCTTTTTACTGACTTAGTCGACCGTAAAACCATTAAACTTAGCGCAATGTCACGTCCTGTATATGCTTATGGGTAGCAGTAGTGCGGGAAATCGGTACACTACTCACAGACACTGACGGGCGTTCCCGCAAAATGAGACCATTATGACTGAATCTTTCCAACATATTTCCGTGCTTCTCCATGAATCGATCGACGGTCTGGCAATTAAGCCGGACGGCACTTATATCGATGGCACCTTTGGTCGTGGCGGGCACAGCCGTACTATTTTGTCCAAATTGGGTCCGAATGGCCGTTTGTTCAGTATTGACCGCGATCCGCAGGCCATCGCCGAAGCAGAGAAGATCGACGATCCGCGCTTTACCATCGTACATGGCCCGTTTTCCGGCATTGCCGAATACGCCGAGCGTTACGATTTAGTCGGTAAGGTCGATGGGGTGCTGTTTGACTTAGGTGTCTCTTCACCGCAGCTGGACGATGCCGAACGTGGTTTCAGTTTTATGAAAGACGGCCCGCTCGACATGCGGATGGACCCGACTTCCGGCCTGCCGGTGTCGGAGTGGCTGCTGCAGGCGGATCTCGATGACATCACCTGGGTGATTCGTGAATTTGGGGAAGACAAGCACGCGCGCCGTATTGCCAAAGCAATTGTTGCTCATCGTGACAACGAAGAAAAAGAGCCGCTGACTCGCACCAGTCATCTGGCTGCGCTGATTTCTGAAGCGGCGCCAAAGAGCTTTAAAGAGAAAAAACATCCGGCGACGCGCACGTTCCAGGCCTTTCGTATCTACATCAACAGTGAACTGGAAGAGATTGATACTGCCCTTAAAGGTGCGGCTTCGATTCTGGCGCCTGAAGGCCGTTTGTCTGTGATCAGTTTCCACTCGCTGGAAGATCGCATGGTGAAACGCTTTATCCGTAAAGAGAGTCAGGGCCCGGAAGTGCCGCACGGCCTGCCACTGACCCAGGATCAGATCAAAGCGCTCGGTAGCGCTAATCTGAAAGCGGTCGGTAAGGCGATTAAACCTTCGCAGCAGGAAGTGGAGATGAATCCGCGTTCACGCAGTTCGGTGCTGCGCATTGCAGAAAAACTGTGATGGCCAGCAATCGACCTTCTCATAACCGATAAACATAACCGCTAACCGAGAGCTGAAAGCGGGTAATGATTAGCTCAAAGCAGGTAAGAAATAGTTAATATGTCGCAAACCAAGCCGAACCTTGCCAAACTTATCGCTCTCGACCTGCTTACGGTCGGGCGGGTGCCTTTGGTGATGCTGGGGCTGATTTTTGCGTCAGCCATGGGGGTGGTGTTCACCACCCACCATACCCGCCAGGCCATTACTGCAAAAGATCAGGTACTGGAAGAGCGTGACCACCTCGACAACGAGTGGCGCAACCTGATCCTGGAAGAAACCGCACTGGCGGAACACAGCCGGGTGCAGGAAGTGGCCCAAAACGACCTCAATATGAAACGTCCTGATGCTGACAAAGAAGTAGTGATTGAACTCAAATGACGAAAAAGCCAGCCAAAGACAGCGCCAAGTCTAAATCTAAGTCTGCCGATAGCCCTAAATCCAAACCTCAAGCCAGCGCAGGCGATGCGCCGACATTCATTCGCTGGCGTTTTTATCTGATCGTATTTTTTGTGTTGCTGGCTTTCGGCCTTTTGGTCGGGCGTTTGGCATTTATCCAGATCATTGAGCCGGATAACCTGATCCGTCAGGGCGATATGCGCTCGGTGCGGGCCAAAACGCTCGAATCGGCGCGCGGTATTATTTCCGATCGCAATGGTGAAGCGTTGGCGGTCAGTGTGCCGGTCGAAGCGGTATGGGCCGATCCGGCCACGATTTACAAAAAGGGCGGTCTGGTCGAAAAGGATCGCTGGTACGCGCTGGCCGATGTACTGGGTCTGGACCGTCAGGAAATGATGAAAAAAATCGCCGACAACCAAACCCGGCGCTTCATCTACCTGCAGCGTCAGGTCAGCCCGGCGATGGCGAAATACATTCGTGAGCTCAAGTTGTCCGGGGTCGGACTGAAATCGGAATCGCGCCGCTACTACCCGGCCGGTGAAGTCAGTGCGCACCTGATTGGTGTGACCGGTATAGACGGTCATGGCCTGGAAGGGGTCGAGCGCAGTTATGACAAATGGCTGACCGGTGAAGCGGGTAAGAGTATTATTCGTAAAGACCGCTATGGCCGCGTGGTGGAGAACATCTCGCTCGAAGAGCGTGAAGAGGGCAAGCCGCTTAAGCTGACCATCGATCAGCGTCTGCAGGCGATTGCGTTTCGTGCGGTCAAGCAGGCAATGGCCGATTATCGCGCCACTTCTGCTTCGGCGGTAATGCTGGATGTCAAAACCGGCGCGGTGCTGGCGATGGTCAATGCGCCGTCGTATAACCCGAATAACCGTGCTGACTGGCAGAGCTTTAAAATGCGTAACCGGGTCATCACCGATGCGTTTGAGCCGGGGTCGACGGTCAAACCGTTTGTGGTCCTGGCGGCGCTGGCCAACGGCACGGCGGATGAGAAAACCATTATCGATACCGGCGATGGGGTAATGCGCATCGGCGGCAGCCGGGTGCGCGATACGTCGAAAGTCGGTAAAGCGACGCTGCAGATGATTCTGAAAAAATCCAGCAACGTCGGTGTGGCTCACCTGGCGCTGGGGATGCCGCTGCAGGATATGCTCAGTATGTATAACGCAGTCGGCCTGGGTGAAGTGTCCGGCCTTAACCTGGTTGGTGAAACCACCGGTATTTTCCCCAATCGCCGCCGCTGGTCGCAGTTTGAAATTGCCACCCTGGCGTTTGGCTACGGTCTGGCGATCACCCCGATCCAGCTTGCGCACGCTTATGCCACCTTAGGTAACCTGGGTAAATACCAGCCGGTGCATCTGATTGACAGTAACGATGACGATCTGTCGCACCAGGTGGTGGACGCCAAATATGCCCGCAAAGTGCTGGATATGCTGGAAACCGTGACCCAGCCGGGCGGTACGGCAGTCAAAGCCGCCGTACCGGGTTACCGGATTGCGGCCAAGTCAGGCACATCGCGCAAAGCGATTGCCGGTGGCTACAGCGATGAATATTTTGCCTATACCGCGGGTGTGGCGCCGGTCAGCGACCCGCGTATTTCACTGATGGTGATGGTCAATGAGCCGCAGGGCGACTCCTATTACGGCGGTGCGGTCGCCGGTCCGGTCTTTTCTGAAATTATGAAAGGCGCGTTGCAGATCTTAAACATTGCACCGGATGAGAACCGTTTTCAAAACTGAACCAACCCGGCCGTCGTCACGGCAGGGGCAGAGAGTGTGAGAATACAATGAACACTGGCATGGCCTTACCCCAACTGCTTGCTCCCTGGCTGAGCATTGATGAGCCAGAACTGACGGCGCTGACCGTCACCCGGCTGGAACTCGACAGTCGCAAAGTCAATCCGGGCGATACCTTTGTCGCCATTATCGGCCATGCAGCCGACGGGCGCCGCTTTATCGATAAAGCGTTGCAGCAAGGCGCGAATCTGGTTCTGGCGCAGGCGTGTGAGCAGCATCCGCATGGCCAGCTCGAGTGGCGCAGCGGTATGGCTGTCGTCTATCTGGCCGAACTGGGTGACCATTTGTCCGCTCTGGCCGGCCGTCTGTACGGCGTACATGCTAATCAGGTGATTGCCGTCACCGGCACCAATGGCAAAACCACCATTTCCCAGCTGATCGCGCAGTGGATTGAACTGCTCGGCAGCAAAGCTGCGGTGATGGGTACAACCGGTAATGGCTTTTTGGCCAACCTTGCGCCTGCCGCCAATACCACTGGTAATGCACTTCAGGTGCAGGAGACGCTGCATACGCTGGCGCAGCAAGGTGCGCAATACACCGCGATGGAGGTCTCCTCGCATGGTCTGGTACAGGGGCGCGTCAAAGCGCTGACTTTCGCCGCCGGGGTGTTTTCTAATCTCAGCCGCGACCATCTTGATTATCACGGTACCATGCAGGCTTACGCCGCCGCCAAACTGAGCCTGTTCACCGAGCACAATACGCAGCATGCGATTATCAATGTCGACGACGCTGTCGGCGCTGAATGGGCCGCACAGCTCTCCCAATCTGTGGCGGTTTCTCTGCTTGCTCAGCCAGCGTCTGAACGCCGTTTATGGGCAACGTCCGTCAGTTATGCTGAAAGTGGGATTACCCTTGATTTCAGCAGCAGCTGGGGCGAAGGGCAGCTGCATGCACCGCTGATTGGCGAATTTAATGCGTCCAATCTGCTGCTGGCACTGGCGACCTTGCTCAGTCTTGGTTTTGATAAAGCAGCGCTGTTAGCAGCGGCGCCTAAATTAACGCCGGTGTTAGGTCGCATGGAATTGTTTCAGGCGCCGGGCAAGGCCAAAATCGTGGTCGATTACGCCCATACCCCGGATGCGCTGGAAAAGGCGCTGCGGGCACTGCGCGTGCATTGCCAGGGGCAGCTGTGGGCGATTTTTGGTTGTGGCGGTGACCGCGATAGCGGCAAACGCCCGATGATGGCCGCCGTGGCGGAGCAGTTTGCCGATCGGGTGATTCTGACCGACGACAACCCGCGCAGTGAAGACCCGCAACGAATCGTCCAGGACATGCTGGCCGGTATGCGTGAGCCTGCCCATGCCCATGTCGAGCACCGCCGTCTGGATGCGGCGCGTTTTGCGCTGCAGCAGGCCGGTGAGCAGGACATCATTCTGCTGGCGGGCAAAGGGCATGAAGATTATCAGGTGCTGGCGGATGAGACGATTCACTACTCGGACCGTGAAAGCGCCCAACAACTACTGGAGTTACCGGCATGATTACCACGACTTTAACTCAGCTTGCGGCTGTACTGGGCGCGCGCCTTGTGGGCGCAGACCGCGCAATCAGTGCGGTTTCAACCGATACCCGCAATCTGCCGCCTGAAGCCTTGTTTGTGGCTCTGGTCGGCGAGCGCTTTGACGCGCACGATTTTGCCGCCCAGGCAGTAGAAGCCGGTGCCAGTGCCTTCTTGGTTGAGCGCGAACTGGCGGTTGCGGCGCCGCAACTGATTGTGGACGACAGCAAACAGGCGCTCGGCCAGCTGGCAAGCTGGGTGCATCAGCAGTGCCAAACCCCGACCATTGCGATCACCGGCAGCTGCGGTAAAACCACGGTTAAAGAGATGGTGGCCAGTATTCTTAGCGCCAAAGGTCAGGTGCTGTTTACCGCCGGTAACTTTAATAATGATATCGGGGTGCCGCTGACGCTGCTGCGCTCGACAGCGCAGGATGATTACGCGGTGATTGAGCTTGGTGCCAATCACATCGGTGAGATTGCTTATACCACCGCGCTGGTGAAGCCGGATGTGGCAGTGGTCAACAATGTGGCGGCTGCGCACCTGGAAGGTTTTGGCTCGATTGATGGGGTGAAACGCGCTAAAGGTGAAATTTATCAGGGTCTTAAGCCGGGGAGCACCGCACTGGTCAACCTCGATAGTCACGGCGGTGAACTGTGGCAGGCGGTGCTGGCCGACAAAACGGTGCAAACTTTTTCCGTGACGGATCACAGCGCTGACTTTTATCCGCGTGACATCGTGTTGAATAGCGCCGGTGAAGCGAGTTTTATCATGGTGACGCCGCAGGGAGAAATCGCGGTGAAGCTTGGCATTATCGGCCAGCACAATGTCGCCAATGCGCTGGCAGCCTGCGCACTGGCACTGGAACTGGGCGCGACACTGAGTGAGGTTCAGGCCGGGCTGGCTCATCTGGCCAAAGTGAAAGGCCGGGTGGAGGCGACGCAACTGACCGACAACATTCGTCTGATTGACGACAGCTACAATGCCAGTGTTCCGGCCATGCAGGCCGCGGTGGATCTGCTGGGTGGTTTTTGTGCCACCCGCTGGTTGATTTTAGGCAATATGGCCGAGTTAGGCGAGGAAAGCCTTGCACTTCACCGACAAGTCGGTGAACATGCTGCACCATTCCAGTTTGAATATGTTCTGACATATGGTGAGGATACGAAAGTGATCAGCGAGGTCTGTCACGGCCGTCATTTTACCTCTCATCAGGATATGATTATGTTTATCGAGCAGCAACTTGACCAACAACAGGATCGCGCTCACGTACTGATCGTCAAAGGGGCGAACAGTGCGGGTATGGGCCAGATCGCTGCTGCTCTTAAGGAGAAATACTCATGATTATTTGGCTTGCGGAGTTACTCCAGCCATATTTTTCGTTTTTCCGTTTGTTTGAATACCTGTCATTTCGAGCAATCGTCAGCATCCTGACCGCCCTGGCGCTCTCCTTGTGGATGGGCCCGCGTCTGATTAAACGCCTGCAGCTGCTGCAAATCGGCCAGGTGGTACGTAACGACGGTCCGGAATCGCATTTCAGTAAACGCGGTACGCCGACCATGGGCGGGGTGATGATTCTGGCTTCGATCATTATCACTGTCCTGCTGTGGTCTGATTTAAGCAACCCGTATGTGTGGGCGGTACTGGCGGTACTACTCGGCTATGGGGTGGTCGGTTTTGTCGATGATTACCGTAAAGTGGTGCGTAAGAACACCGACGGCCTGATCGCACGCTGGAAATATTTCTGGCAGTCGGCGATTGCGCTGGTGGTGGCATTTGCCCTGTATGCCCATGGCCAGGATACTGCCGCGACTCAGCTGGTGGTGCCTTTCTTCAAAGATGTCATGCCGCAGTTGGGGCTGTTGTACATCGTGCTGACTTACTTTGTGATTGTCGGAACCAGTAATGCGGTCAACCTGACCGATGGTCTGGATGGCCTGGCGATCATGCCGACCGTACTGGTCGCGGCCGGTTTTGCCGTGATTGCCTGGGCAACCGGTAACGTTAACTTCGCTAATTATCTGCATATTCCATACATTCCGTACACCTCGGAGCTGGTGGTGGTCTGTACTGCCATGGTCGGTGCCGGCCTGGGCTTCTTGTGGTTCAACACCTATCCGGCGCAAGTGTTTATGGGCGATGTCGGCTCACTGGCACTGGGCGGCGCGCTGGGTACGATTGCCGTGCTGGTGCGTCAGGAGTTTGTGCTGGTGATCATGGGCGGTGTGTTCGTGATGGAAACTCTGTCGGTGATTCTGCAGGTCGGCTCTTACAAGTTGCGCGGTCAGCGTATCTTCCGTATGGCCCCTATCCATCACCACTATGAATTGAAAGGCTGGCCGGAGCCGCGGGTTATCGTACGTTTCTGGATCATTTCCATCGTACTGGTACTGATTGGTTTGGCGACGCTTAAGGTGCGCTAATCCGGCTGGTGACGTTAAAGTAACTCACTGAAATTGGAAATAAAATGGACCGTTGGCAAGGCATTAAGCATGTAGTGGTCGCAGGGCTCGGTATTACCGGGCTCTCTGTCGTTAAATATCTGCAAAAATTTCATCCTCAGTTGCAGGTGCGGGTAATTGATACCCGTGATACGCCGCCCGGGCGTGACCAGCTTACCCCTGAGGTCGGCCTGCATTGCGGCAGCTGGAACCTGGAGTGGCTGCTGGAGGCGGATCTGATTGTCGCCAACCCCGGCATTGCGCTGGCCACGGCGCAGATTCAGCAGGCGCTGGCCGCCGGAGTCCCTGTGGTGGGTGACATTGAGCTGTTTGCCTGGCACTGCGATAAGCCGGTGATTGCGATTACCGGTTCAAACGGCAAAAGCACCGTCACCGATTTAACCGGCGTGCTGGCTAACGCTGCCGGTGTTGCAACCGCGATTGGCGGTAACATTGGTGTGCCGGCACTGGATTTACTCGCGACGTCTGCTGAGCTGTATGTGCTGGAGCTGTCCAGCTTCCAGCTTGAAACCACTGCCAGCCTGGCGCCGGTTGCCGCCGCCTTCCTTAATTTGTCTGAAGATCATATGGACCGCTACGACAGCATGCAGGACTACCGCGCGGCGAAACTGCGGATTTTTGACCATACGGCCACGGCGGTGATCAACGCCGATGACAATCAGACCTGGCCCGAGCAGGACAATGTCCGCAGCGTGAGCTTTGGTCTGGAACAGCCGGCCGATTACTGCACGGCACTCATCAGTGCCGACGGCGCTGAGCCGCAGGAGTGGCTGATGGCGCGCGGCACGGCAGTACTACCGAGCCGTGAACTGACCTTAGTCGGGCGACACAATGTCGCTAACGTACTGACGGTGCTTGCTTTACTCGATGCCGCGGGCGTGAATTATACAAATGCACTCGCGGCGCTTAAGTCTTACACCGGATTGACACATCGTTGTCAGGTGGTTGCCGATAATCAGGGTATAACCTGGGTTAACGACTCTAAGGCCACCAACGTGGCCAGCACGCTGGCCGCGCTGTCTGGTCTGAGCGTACAGAGCACTTTGTACCTGTTGGTCGGTGGGGTTGGCAAAGGGGCGGACTTTACGCCGCTGCAGCCGGTGTTGGCTACGCTGCCGCTGCAATTGTGCTGTTTCGGCCGCGACGGCGATCAGTTTATGTCGCTTCATCCGTCGGCGCAGCGTTATGACAGCATGCAGGATGTGGTGCGTGCGATTCGCCCGCAACTTCAGGCCGGAGATATGGTCTTACTGTCGCCTGCCTGTGCCAGCTTTGATCAGTTTGCTAACTTTATGGCGCGCGGCGATGCTTTTGCTGAGCTGGCCCGTGACTATGCTTAATCTATCAATCAGCATCATCTGCCGGTGTGCAGCGTTATCGATGTACTTAACTAAGCGCTTATTTCATTAAGCGCTTGATGCAATTAAACCAAGGGAACGATTTTGTTACTGTCCAGACCCATTTCCGCCCTGAGCCACTGGCTGCGCACGCCCTCACCACAAGTCCTGTTTGACCGGCAACTGGTGTGGATTGCGCTCGGCCTGATGCTGATTGGCCTGGTGATGGTGACGTCGGCTTCGTTCCCAATCAGTTCACGGCTGACTGACGATCCGTTCCACTTTATGTTCCGCCACGGCATCTTTCTGTTGCTGGCGCTCGCCACTTCTTCCGTGGTGCTGCGGGTACCGATGCAACGCTGGATGCAATACAGCACCGTGCTGCTGGCGATCTCATTCCTTTTACTGATCATCGTGTTGCTGGCCGGTAAGTCGGTCAACGGTGCATCGCGCTGGATCCCGCTCGGGCTGTTCAACCTGCAGCCGGCCGAGGTGGCTAAGCTGTCACTGTTTATTTTCATGTCCGGTTATCTGGTGCGTAAACACGATGAAGTACGCCAGACCTTCTTCGGCGGCTTTATGAAGCCGATCATGGTGTTTGGTACCTTGGCGATCCTGCTGCTCGGCCAGCCCGATCTCGGGACTGTGATCGTGATGCTGGTGACGCTGTTTGGCATGCTGTTTATTGCCGGGGCCAAACTGTCCCAGTTCCTGGCACTGATGGTGGCTGGCATTCTGGCCGTGGTGGCGCTGATTGCTGCTGAACCGTATCGTATCCGCCGTGTGACCTCATTTCTAGACCCGTGGGAAGACCCGTTTGGCAGCGGTTATCAGCTGACTCAGTCTCTGATGGCTTTTGGCCGTGGCGAATGGTTCGGCCAGGGGCTGGGCAACTCGATTCAGAAGCTGGAGTACCTGCCGGAAGCGCACACCGACTTTGTATTCGCCGTGATGGCAGAAGAGCTTGGTTTTGTCGGTGTCACTCTGGTGCTGATGCTGATTTTCAGCCTGGTATTCAAAGCGATCCTGATCGGTAAAAAAGCGTTCGAACACGATCACCAGTTTGGTGGTTATCTGGCGTTTGGCATCGGTATCTGGTTTGCGTTTCAGACCTTAGTTAACGTCGGTGCTGCGGCCGGTATGGTGCCCACCAAAGGCCTGACTCTGCCGCTGATCAGTTACGGCGGCTCCAGTTTGATTATTATGTCGGTGGCGGTGTCGATACTGTTACGTATTGATCACGAATGCCGGCTGGCGCAACGCCACAACACAAAAGAACTCAATGATGAAAAACAATAAACGATTGATGGTAATGGCTGGTGGCACCGGAGGGCATGTCTTTCCGGGGCTGGCGGTGGCGAAACAGCTGCAGCAGCAGGGATGGGACATCCGCTGGCTGGGCACCGCTGATCGTATGGAAGCGGATCTGGTGCCTAAGCATGGTATCGAGATTGATTTTATTCGCGTCAAAGGATTACGCGGACAGGGTATTGCGCGCCTGATTAAAGCGCCGTTTCAGATAGTGAACGCCATTATGCAGGCACGCCGTCATATGCAGGCCTGGCAGCCGGATGCGGTGCTGGGCATGGGCGGTTACGTCAGTGGGCCGGGAGGCATCGCCGCCTGGACGCTGGGTATTCCAGTCGTGCTGCATGAACAGAATGCGGTGGCCGGACTGACCAACCAGTGGCTGTCGAAAATAGCCCGTAAGGTCTTTCAGGCTTTTGACGGCGCATTCCCGCACGCGCCGGTAGTGGGTAACCCGGTTCGCGCCGATGTGGTGGCGTTGCCGGCACCAGCGCAGCGTCTGGCTGGGCGTGAGGGCCCGGTGCGGATTCTGGTCATGGGCGGCAGTCAGGGCGCACGAATTCTTAACCAGACTCTGCCGCAGGTCGCCGCGAAACTGGGCGCCGGTTATCAGATTCGCCATCAGGCGGGCAAAAATAACCAGGCTGAGGTAGAACAGGCGTATCAGCAGCAGGGCGTGGCTGATGCCGAAGTGACCGAGTTTATCGATGATGTGGCGCAGGCTTATGCCTGGGCCGACCTTCTGGTGTGCCGCTCAGGCGCTTTGACCGTTTCTGAAGTGTCTGCAGCCGGAGTCGGCGCGATTTTCATTCCGTTTATGCACAAAGACCGCCAGCAGGCGCTTAATGCCGACCATCTGGTCGAATGCGGCGCGGCGCGAATGATTGAGCAGCCGCAACTGACCGTGGATAAACTGGCACAGACGATTTCCGGCCTGGATCGCGCGGCGCTGCTGGCGATGGCCGAGCAGGCCCGCCATGCGGCCAAACTGGACGCAGATAAAGTGGTGGCGGAGGCGATTATTGCGCTGACAGAGCCTGGCCACACTCCAAATTGAGAACAGATTCATGACAATTAAACACACGCAAGATTTAGCACAGATTCGCGCTATGGTTCCGGAAATGCGCCGGGTGAAATGCATTCATTTTATCGGTATCGGCGGTGCCGGTATGAGCGGGATCGCTGAGGTGTTGCTCAATGAGGGGTACCAGATCTCAGGGTCTGATATCGCCTCGAACGCTGTGACTCAGCGTCTGGCGGAAAAAGGTGCCGCCATTTTTATCGGCCATGCTGCAGAGAACATAGCGCAGGCCAGCGTGGTCGTGGTCTCGACCGCTATCAATGAACAGAACCCGGAAATCAAAGCGGCGCGTGAAAAACGTATCCCTGTTGTGCGCCGCGCCGAGATGCTGGCTGAGCTGATGCGTTTTCGTCACGGTATCGCGGTGGCCGGTACGCACGGTAAAACCACCACCACAGCGTTGGTGACACAGATTTATTCTGAAGCCGGCCTCGATCCGACCTTTGTCAACGGCGGCTTGGTGAAAAGCGCCGGTACTAACGCCCGTCTTGGTTCGAGCCGTATTCTGATTGCTGAAGCCGACGAGAGTGATGCCTCGTTCCTGCATCTGCAGCCGATGATGTCGATTGTGACCAACATCGAAGCGGATCACATGGACACTTATGGTGGCGATTTTGAAACTCTGAAACAGACCTTTATCGAATTTCTGCATAACCTGCCGTTCTACGGTCGCGCGATCATGTGTGTTGACGACGCGGTGATTCGTGAATTGATCCCGCGTATCAGCCGCCATGTGATCACTTACGGTTTCTCACAAGACGCCGATGTGCGGATTGAAAATTACCGCCAGGAGGGTCAGCAGGGCAAATTTACCGTGGTGCGTCAGGGGCGCAAAAACCTCGATATCACTCTCAATATTCCGGGCCGCCACAATGCACTCAATGCCGCCGCCGCGATTGCGGTGGCGACCGAAGACGATGTCGATGATGGCGCTATTCTGCGCGCGATGGAGAGTACCCAGGGCACCGGGCGTCGTTTTGACCAGTTGGGTGAATTTGCCACTGGTCGTGGTAAAGCGATGCTGGTGGACGACTATGGCCATCACCCGACCGAAGTGGATGTGACCATCGCTGCCGCGCGCAATGGCTGGAGTGATAAACGTCTGGTGATGATTTTCCAGCCGCACCGTTACACCCGGACCCGCGATCTGTATGACGATTTTGCCAATGTGCTGGAGCAGGTTGATGTGCTGCTGATGCTGGATGTGTACTCGGCCGGTGAGAAACCCATCGCTGGTGCAGACAGCCGATCCCTGTGCCGCACCATTCGTAGCCGCGGTAAGCTGGATCCGATTTTTGTCCCTGACAGCAAGACCTTACCGTCAGTTTTAGCCAACGTCCTACAAGACGGTGACCTGGTTCTGACGCAAGGCGCCGGTGATGTGGGCAAAGTAGCCAAAGATTTGGCGGCGTTGGAACTGTGCATTGAAAAGATGCAGGGGCAGTAACGCTGCAAAAAAAAGTAAAAAGTTGTATATCTGGGGTGGTGGCTGAACTAAGCTCATATTGACGAGTAATTTTATCTATCAGTATTTGATACTTTCCAGCACCTCAGTATAATCCAAAGGTTAAAGTCAGTGCTTTTGCCTCTATTGCAAAAAGAAATAGGGAATCAATTTGCCAGTCGTCAACAGGATCATCGGACTTTGCTGAATAATGTGTTCGCCAAAGGTAACGTGTTTGCCGAAGGTCGCCGATTGTCCGCGTCGCCGCAATTAAAACAACATGCCGCTGGCGGCAGTTTTTTTATCGTGGTGCTGTTGCTGATTGGCTTTTTGTTGTATTCGACGATCAGCTGGATGTGGGACGAGCAACGTCTGCCACTGTCCAAAATCGTATTGCAGGGTGATTTACAATACGTCTCGACCTCTGATGTGCAGCGGGCTTTTGCCCGTATCGATCACATCGGCACTTTTATGTCCCAGGATATTGATGTGCTGCAGGACAGCGTGCAGTCGATTCCCTGGGTGTCACATGCTTCGATTCGCAAGCAGTGGCCGGATACGATTAAAGTGTTTCTGACCGAGCACAAAGTTGCCGCCATCTGGAATGGTAATGCGCTGTTGGATGACACTGGGTACGTGTTTGACGGCGATATCGGTCTGGTGAATGAAGAGCACGTAAAACTGTATGGCCCACAGGGCAGTGCGCCGGAAGTGTTAAAAGTCTGGCGCCAGTATCAGGATAAGTTTGCGCGTATCGGGCACAGCATCTCATCGCTGCTGCTCAATGAACGCCGCGCCTGGCAAATCATTTTGGATAACGGTATCCGGCTGGAGTTGGGAAAAGAGTCGCTTGATGAACGTATTAACCGCTTTTTCCTACTCTACAAGCAATTAGGCAGTGACGCTGACCGGGTCAGTTATATCGACCTCAGATACGATACCGGCGCTGCAGTAGGTTGGATCTCAGAACAAGAGTTAGCACAAGAGAATACAGATGACTAAAACTGCCAACGACAACATTATTGTTGGTCTGGATATCGGCACCGCCACCGTATCCGCGCTTGTGGGTGAAGTCCTCCCTGATGGTCAAATTAATATTATTGGCTCAGGTAATAGTCCATCTCGTGGTATGGATAAAGGTGGCGTCAACGATCTGGAATCGGTGGTGAAATCGGTCCAGCGTGCGATAGACCAGGCAGAATTAATGGCCGAGTGCCAGATTAACAATGTGTTTTTGTCGATTTCCGGGCGACACATTGCCAGCCGAATTGAAAAAGGCATGGGAACCATTTCGGATGAAGAGGTGTCCCAGGACGATATGGATCGGGCGATCCATACCGCGAAATCAATCAAAATTGGTGAAGAGCAGCGAATCTTGCATGTCATTCCTCAAGAATTTACGATTGATTATCAAGAAGGCATTAAAAATCCGCTAGGATTATCAGGTGTACGTATGGAAGTCAGCGTACATTTGATCACTTGTCACAATGATATGGCAAGAAACATCATTAAAGCGGTGGAACGTTGCGGTTTAAAAGTTGAACAGTTAGTGTACTCAGGATTGGCGGCCAGTAATGCCGTTATTACTGAAGATGAGCGCGAACTTGGTGTGTGTGTGATCGATATTGGTGCAGGCACCATGGATATTGCCATCTGGACGGGCGGCGCTCTAAGGCACACCGAAGTGCTTTCATACGCCGGCAACGCGGTCACCAGTGATATTGCGTTTGCATTCGGCACACCGGTCAGCGACGCCGAAGAGATCAAAGTTAAATACGGCTGTGCGCTGAGCGAACTGGTCAGCAAAGATGACACAGTTAACGTTCCCAGCGTGGGTGGGCGTCCGTCTCGCAGTTTGCAGCGTCAAACCTTGTCGGAAGTCATTGAGCCTCGCTACACTGAGTTAATGGGCCTGGTAAACCAGACGATTGACTCAGTTCAGGAAACATTGCGCCAGGACGGAATTAAACATCACCTGGCAGCCGGTATTGTGTTAACCGGCGGCGCAGCGCAAATAGTAGGTTTAGTTGAGTGTGCGGAGCGGGTGTTCCGCAACCAGGTCAGAGTTGGCAAACCTCTCGAGGTCAGTGGCCTGACCGATTACGTTAAAGAGCCGTATCATTCTACGGCAGTGGGTTTACTTCATTACGCAAAAGACAGCCAGATTAATGACGACAGCGATTACCAGGAGCCTAAGCGCCAGTCGGTGTCGGGATTATTCGGTCGTTTGCGTAATTGGATACAAAAAGAGTTTTAACCTGAGTTGCAGGAAAAACGGAGATAACACATGTTTGAACCGATGATGGAAATGTCTGACGAAGCTGTAATCAAAGTCGTTGGGGTTGGTGGTGGCGGTGGTAACGCCGTTGAACACATGGTACGTGAGTCCATCGAAGGCGTGGAATTCATCAGTATCAATACAGATGCACAAGCGCTTCGTAAAACCAGCGTAAGCACAGTCATTCAAATCGGTGGCGATATCACCAAAGGCCTGGGTGCGGGTGCTAATCCGCAAGTAGGACGTGATGCAGCTCTCGAAGACAGAGAACGTATTAAAGAAGTTCTCGAAGGTGCCGATATGGTATTTGTCGCCGCTGGTATGGGTGGCGGTACCGGTACCGGTGCTGCTCCTGTGATTGCGGAAGTGGCTAAAGAACTTGGCATCCTGACCGTTGCTGTAGTGACCAAGCCATTCAGCTTTGAAGGTAAAAAACGTCTTTCGTTCGCGGAACAGGGGATTGAAGAGCTGTCTAAGCATGTTGACTCTCTGATCACTATTCCAAACGAAAAACTACTGAAAGTACTGGGTCGTGGGATCACTTTACTTGAAGCCTTTGCCAGCGCGAACGACGTACTTAAGAATGCAGTACAAGGTATCGCAGAACTGATTACTCGTCCGGGTATGATCAACGTCGACTTTGCGGACGTACGTACCGTAATGTCGGAAATGGGTCACGCCATGATGGGTAGCGGTGTTGCGAAAGGTGAAGACCGTGCTGAAGAAGCGGCCGAAATGGCGATTTCCAGCCCACTGCTGGAAGATATCGACCTGGCTGGCGCGCGAGGCGTACTGGTTAACATTACCGCAGGTCTGGATATGCGTCTGGATGAGTTCGAAACGGTTGGTAACACTGTTAAAGCATTTGCTTCTGACAATGCGACTGTCGTGATCGGTACTTCTCTGGATCCGGATATGGCTGAAGAGATTCGCGTAACGGTTGTTGCCACAGGTATCGGCAACGAGCGTAAACCGGATATCACTCTGGTCGCCGGCGGTAAAGCGAAACCTGCGCAGGCAGCTCAACCACAACAAGCGGCAGTCGCAGCGAAAGTGGAAGAAAAACCGGCACAACCTTTGCAAGAAAAAGTAGAAGTGAAAACTCAGCCAGCACCGGCTCAGAGCTCAGCGTCTGCTTCAGCAAGCCAAAGCACTGCGCCTAAGCAAGAGAAAGAAAACGGATATCTGGATATCCCGGCTTTCTTACGTCGTCAGGCTGATTAGAATCTCGCCACAATTTGACACTGTTCAAAATTCTGGTAGGATGTCGGTCGGTAAGTATATCGGCCGAGCTTTGTGGCATCGATTTAGAGGCAAGTAGATGATTAGACAACGTACACTGAAAGAAATAGTGAAAACAACTGGGGTGGGACTTCACTCTGGTCGTAAGGTCACGTTAACTCTTCGCCCAGCTGCTGCAAACACGGGTATCGTTTACCGTCGTACTGACGTAAATCCACCAGTGGATTTCCCGGCTGACCCAGAATCTGTACGTGACACCATGTTGTGTACCGCTCTGGTGAATGACGAAGGCATTCGTATCTCTACCGTTGAGCACCTGAGCGCAGCGTTAGCGGGTATGGGCATCGACAACGTGATCGTTGAAGTGGATGCGCCGGAAATTCCGATTATGGACGGTAGTGCGAGTCCATTTGTATACCTGCTGCAACAAGCGGGCGTAGAAACGTTGAACGCACCTAAGCGATTCATTCGTATTAAGAAACCAGTTCGCATTGAAGACGGCGACAAGTGGGCGGAACTGCGCCCGCATAACGGCTTCAAAATGGACTTCGAAATCGAATTCAATCACCCGGCGATTGATGGTGACGAACAGCATCTGGTGTTCGACTTCTCATCGCAAGGCTTTGTAAAAGAGATTTCCCGTGCACGTACCTTTGGTTTCATGCGTGATATCGAATACTTACAGTCACAGAACCTGTGTCTGGGTGGTAGCTTCGATTGTGCTATCGTACTGGATGATTACCGCATTCTGAACGAAGAAGGCCTGCGTTTTGCCAACGAATTCGTGACCCATAAAGTCCTGGACGCAATCGGCGACCTGTACATGAGCGGACACGCGATTGTCGGTGAATTCTGTGCCTACAAATCGGGCCACGGTCTGAATAACCAGTTGCTGCGCGCAGTACTGGCGGATCAGGAAGCGTGGGAATGGGCGACCTTCGAAGAAGAAGTGGGCTCTCCGGTGGCATTTGCAGAACCAAACATGGTGATTGCTTAACGCATCAGCGCTTGAAAGCCTGTCATCAGGTCGAAAGAATAATAAAGCCAGACTCAGGTCTGGCTTTTTTGTGTCTGAAATTTGGCGCTTGGTAGGATTTACACAGCTATCGGTATTGCTTACATATAAGGTATGAGTTACGCAGCTATTGGCATAGACAGCGACTGGCATCCGTTACCGTGCTTTCCCTTTGGCGGATGACTACTTTTTGGCAAGTTTGGCCAGGCTTTCTAGTCGCTTACGCACTTTGGGTGACGCATTTTCGGCGATGGTCATCAACACATGGGCGGCATGATCAGTCAGGGGAGGGCGAGCTTTTGCCTCGTCTTTTTTTGCCGCCGCGGCAGAATTGCCGCGATAGAGAGCCGGGTTGATCCGGATCTCTATGCTGATCAAGCGCCCAAAGCCTTGCGCGCGCAGCTGATTGAGTAGTGACAGACGATCGTAGTCGATCTTCATTTTGATCGCCGCGCTGGCGGCTTCGAGGATCAGATGGCCACCGCGGATGTTGGCGGCGCGCACATGCTTTTCCGTGCCGCGTGGCAACAGCGTTTTGAGGATTTGATTGAGCTGGAGAATTTCTTTGGCATGCTCTTGCACCTGCTTGAGTCGCGATGCTTCGAGCAGTTCTTCAGTGTTGGTCGGGCGGTGATCGCGCATCGGGTGCATCCGGTAATGGGTCTGGTTTTATTCTAACTGTTATCGGCCCTGAACGAAAATGGATCTGCACTGAGCCAGAAGCGCCCGGCAGTTGAGCGCTACACACCGGCATCAACCGGCCTGCTGCAGTGCGCTTTGATGACCAATGACGCACTAAACAGTGGCTTGAGCGCACAAATTAGTAAGCTTGCTGTAAACAAACGGGTTTGAGCATGGTTGTTCGGACAAAAATTCTCTAAACTAGGCGCCACTTAATTCATTTACTGCCTTGAAAATACGCGTCACCATCACAATATCCCAAGATACATGACATACCTCAGTATCCTTAGTTGAAATTAGGTAGACACTACAAAGGCATTAAGTAGATCGGGATGATCGAAGTAAAGAGAGATTCACATCAATGATAACTAAGTTACTGACCAAAGTGGTTGGCAGCCGCAATGACCGTACATTGCGTCGCTTAAGAAAAATCGTAAAAGAGATCAACAACTACGAACCTGCATTTGAAACACTTTCTGACGATGAACTAAAAGCCAAGACCGTCGAATTCCGTCAACGTATTGAACAGGGCGAATCGCTCGACCAACTCCTTCCAGAAGCCTTTGCAACCGTACGTGAAGCCTCTAAACGTGTCTTTGGCATGCGTCATTTCGACGTGCAGCTTATTGGTGGCATGGTGCTTAATGCCGGCCAAATCGCAGAGATGCGTACCGGTGAAGGTAAAACCCTGACCGCAACCCTGCCGGCTTATCTGAATGCGCTGCCCGGTAAAGGCGTGCATATTGTCACCGTCAACGACTATCTGGCTAAACGCGACGCGGAAACCAACCGTGCGCTGTTCGAATTTCTCGGTATGACCGTCGGCGTCAACGTACCGAACATGCCACCACAAGAGAAAAAAGAAGCGTATCAAGCGGATATCCTGTACGGCACCAACAACGAATTCGGTTTTGACTACCTGCGTGACAACATGGCCTTCCGTGTGGAAGACCGTGTGCAGCGTGAACGTTTCTTTGCTGTGGTCGATGAAGTGGACTCGATCCTGATCGATGAAGCACGTACTCCGCTGATCATTTCCGGTCCGGCAGAAGACAGTTCTGAGCTGTACACTAAGATTAATACTCTGATCCCGCACCTGAAGCTGCAGGATAAAGAGGATTCGGAAGAGTACCGTGGTGACGGTCACTACACCGTGGATGAAAAATCCAAACAGGTTTATCTGACCGAGACCGGTCAGGAATATGTCGAAGAGCTGCTGATCAACAATGGCCTGATGGAAGAGGGTGATACCCTTTACTCGCCAGCTAACATCAGCCTGCTGCACCATGTGAACGCGGCACTGCGCGCTCACGTTCTGTTTGAGAAGAACGTCGATTACATCGTGACGGACAATGGCGAAGTGGTCATTGTTGACGAACACACCGGTCGTACCATGCCGGGTCGTCGCTGGTCGGATGGCCTGCACCAGGCGGTGGAAGCCAAAGAAGGCGTGAAGATCCAGAACGAAAACCAGACTCTGGCTTCGATTACGTTCCAGAACTTCTTCCGTCTGTACGAAAAACTGTCGGGTATGACGGGTACTGCAGATACTGAAGCGTTCGAGTTTCAGTCGATCTACGGTCTGGAAACTGTGGTGATTCCAACCAACAAACCAATGATTCGTAACGATATGCCGGATGTGGTGTACCGTACCGAATTAGAAAAATTTGCCGCGATTAAAGAAGACATCAAGGCACGGGTCGAAAAAGGCCAGCCGGTACTGGTGGGTACGGTATCGATTGAAAAGTCGGAACTGCTCTCCAACGCGCTGAAGAAAGACAACATCAAGCACAACGTGCTGAACGCCAAGTTCCACGAAAAAGAAGCGGAAATCGTTGCGGAAGCGGGTAAACCGGGTTCGGTGACTATCGCGACCAACATGGCCGGTCGTGGTACCGATATCGTGCTGGGTGGCAGCTGGCAGTCTAAAGTTGAGACGCTGGATAACCCGACTCCGGAACAGATTGCCGAGATCAAAGCAGAGTGGAAACAGGTGCACGATGCGGTACTGGCATCCGGTGGTCTGCACATTATCGGTACTGAGCGTCACGAATCACGTCGTATCGATAACCAGTTACGTGGTCGTGCCGGCCGTCAGGGGGATGCGGGTTCAACCCGATTCTATCTGTCGATGGAAGATACCCTGTTGCGTATCTTCACCTCAGATCGGATGGCGAGCCTGATCCAGAGCGGTATGGAAGAAGGCGAAGCGATCGAAAGCAAGATGCTGTCGCGCTCGATCGAAAAGGCCCAGCGTAAAGTGGAAGGCCGCAACTTCGATATTCGTAAGCAGCTGCTGGAATACGATGATGTGGCAAACGACCAGCGTAAAGTGGTGTACGAGCTGCGTGATGAGCTGATGGTGGCAGACAACATCAGTGAGATGATTGAACAAAACCGTATCGATGTATTGACGGCTGTGATTGATGAATACATCCCGCCGCAGTCACTGGAAGATATGTGGGATATCACCGGCCTGCAGGATCGCCTCAAAAACGACTTTGATCTGGAACTGCCGCTGCAGGAATGGCTGGATAACGACGACAAACTGTACGAAGAAGCGCTGCGTGAGCGTATCCTTGAGCAGGCGGTCACCGTTTACCAGCAGAAAGAAGCCGCAGTGGGCGAATCTGTAATGCGCAACTTCGAGAAATCGGTGATGCTGCAGACTCTGGATACGCTGTGGAAAGAGCATCTGGCGGCGATGGATCACCTGCGTCAGGGCATTCACCTGCGTGGTTACGCGCAGAAAAACCCGAAACAGGAGTACAAACGCGAGTCGTTTGAACTGTTTGAAGGTCTGCTTGATTCACTGAAATCTGATGTGATCATGATTCTGTCCAAAGTTCGTGTTCAGCAGCAGGAAGAAGTGGAACGCATGGAAGAGCAGCGCCGGGTGCAGGCTGAAGAAGCGGCACGTCTGGCTCAGGCTCAGCACCAGAGCGTGGATGGTTCCGACGACGAGCCGAATGATCATCAGCCACAAGTGCGTGACGAGCGTAAAGTCGGTCGCAACGAACCTTGTCCGTGTGGCAGTGGTAAAAAATACAAACAGTGTCATGGCAAGATTGCCTGATCCTGATTGAAACAGAGAGTCGCCCCAGGGCGGCTCTTTTTTTGTCTGTTGGTCTGCTGGTCAGTGTTTTGAGATTGCCCGCCCGTTTACAGAGAGGGTCATGGCTTTGTTGCTAAGCCCACTTTCTCTGATGAGTTTTTTTAGAACGCAATCTATTGCATATTTATGCTCAGCCTGATCTCAGATGATAACGGCCGGGCGCAGCTAACTCTGGACTTTCACATCTTGAGCGATAATCTAGTCGGTCAATAGTGAGCTCCGAGTTCTAATGCACAGGAATTTATATGAAACGTATTCATATCGTCGCAGGGATTATTTTTAATCCCGACCAATCACACATTTTTATCACTAAGCGTCCGGATAACCTGCATAAAGGCGGTTTCTGGGAATTTCCCGGCGGCAAAGTTGAAGCGGGTGAGTCAATTGAACAGGCGATGACGCGCGAACTCAACGAAGAGATTGGCATTGAAGTCACTGAGCAGGCGTGTTTCGAGCACCTGGAATATGACTATCCGGAAAAATCACTCAAGTTTGATTTCATCCTAGTGACGGCGTTTAACGGCCAGCCTTACGGACGTGAAGGACAAAGTGGGCAGTGGGTTAAAGTCGCCGATCTGAAAGACTATCCTTTCCCGGAAGCCAACGTGCCCGTGCTGGAGCGCGTGCTGAGAGAATTCGCTTAACGCTCAGCCACAGTAAGTGCTAGCCACAGCCAGCGATAGTTGATAGTTTATCGTTACTAGCAGGAACCATCGTGCTCTGCACGAATGAACAAAAGAATGGAGAATACGCAATGGTAAGAATTGCGATTGCAGGCGCTGCCGGTCGTATGGGCCGTAATCTGGTTAAAGCGACGCATCATAACCCGCTGTCTACTGTGGGTGCGGGTTCAGAACGTCCCGAGTCATCTCTGGTGGGGGTCGATGTCGGTGAACTGTGCGGTGAAGGCCGTTTTGATGTTGCCCTGGTCGACAACCTGGAGCAGGTGATTGACCAGTTTGACGTCATTATTGATTTTACCGCCCCGGTCAGCACGCTGGCTAACCTGGAGTTGTGTAAAAAACATGGTAAGAAGCTGGTGATTGGTACCACAGGTTTCAGTGAACAAGAGCGCGCGCAAATTGATGAAGCTGCTAAGCTTATTCCAATCGTGATGGCACCGAACTACAGTGTGGGTGTTAACCTGGTGTTCAAGCTGCTGGAAAAAGCGGCCAAAGTGATGGGTGACTACTGCGATATCGAAATCGTCGAAGCGCATCACCGTCATAAAGTCGATGCGCCGTCCGGCACTGCTATCGGCATGGGTGAAGCGATTGCCGGTGCGATGGGCAATAAGCTCAGCGATGTGGCTGTGTATGCCCGTGAAGGTATTACCGGCGAGCGCAGCCGTAACGAAATTGGTTTTGCCACTATCCGCGCAGGCGATATTGTCGGTGAGCATACTGCGATGTTTGCTGATATCGGTGAGCGGGTTGAGATCACCCACAAAGCGACCGACCGCATGACCTTTGCCAATGGCGCCGTTAAGGCAGCGATCTGGCTGGATGAAAAATCAGCGGGTTTCTACACCATGACAGACGTGATCGGTCTTAACGATCTCTAATTACATAATTATGCGCCAAGACCCCTTGGCGCATTCGTTTCCTTTCTGTTAAACTCAGCAAAATCATCTCATCCTTTTTTAGTCTTTCCTGACTACTTTTCTGCTTATTATTTTAGTTTGAAGTAAAAAATGGAATGTAATCGATTTTTTATGTGTTAAAAAATCCAGATTATCGTTTGCCTCAATCGGGATAGCAAAAAAAACGCCAAGATTGACTCTGTGTGGCTGTTTTTTATTCAATTCTGCATAAGTTAATTCTCAAACCGGCCAAAACATGTAGTTTTGCTGTGTTTGAGTGAATTTTTCGTTGTAATAGGTCAAATTCCAATTTTATTTTTGAACAATTATTGACAGAAGTCACGGTGATAATTAGAATACCGCCAATTTGTCTGATATGCCCTAAAGCAAAGTTAAAATGCGAACAGGAAGGCAAATGTGCAGTTTAATTTAAAATTTTTGCATTTTTATTCTGGAGGTTGTCTTGAGTAAATCAGCACTGTTAGTCCTGGAAGATGGGACAGTGTTCCACGGAATTTCCATTGGAGCAGATGGTTCGTCCGTTGGTGAAGTCGTTTTTAATACCTCGATGACGGGGTACCAAGAAATCCTCACTGATCCTTCCTATTCTCAACAAATCGTTACCCTTACTTACCCTCACATTGGCAATACCGGCACCAATGCCGAAGATGAAGAATCATCCCAGATTCATGCACAAGGCCTTGTGATCCGCGATCTTCCTCTTATCGCTTCTAACTTCCGTAGTGAACGTTCCCTTTCTGATTACCTTAAATCGCAAAACATCGTCGGCATTGCGGATATCGATACCCGTAAGCTGACTCGCATTCTGCGTGAAAAAGGTGCTCAGAACGGTTGCATTCTGGCAGGCGATAACCTGGATGAAGCTCTGGCGCTGGCAAAAGCACAAGAGTTCCCGGGCCTGAAAGGGATGGATTTGGCGAAAGTAGTAACGACGAAAGAAGCTTACGAATGGAAGCAAGGTTCATGGACGCTGGAAGGCGGACTGCCTGAAGCGAAAGATGACAGCGAACTGCCGTACCACGTTGTGGCTTACGATTTCGGTGCGAAACGTAACATCCTGCGTATGCTGGTTGACCGTGGCTGTCGTCTGACTGTGGTTCCGGCTGAAACGTCTGCCGAGGACGTTCTGGCGCTGAATCCGGATGGCGTGTTCCTGTCAAACGGCCCGGGTGACCCTGAACCATGCACTTACGCTATCGAAGCAACCAAGACATTCCTTGAAAAAGGTCTGCCGGTCTTCGGTATCTGTCTGGGCCACCAGATTCTGGCACTGGCCTCAGGCGCTAAAACGGTCAAGATGAAGTTCGGTCACCACGGTGCTAACCACCCGGTGAAAGATCTGGATCGTAATGTCGTGATGATCACCTCGCAAAACCACGGTTTTGCGGCCGATGAAGCGACTCTGCCGGAGAACCTGCGTGCGACTCATAAATCGCTGTTTGATGGTTCACTGCAAGGTATCCACCGTACGGACAAGCCGGCATTCAGCTTCCAGGGTCACCCTGAGGCGAGCCCGGGCCCACACGATGCGGCACCGCTTTTCGACCACTTCATTGAATTGATTAAACAACACCGCGCTTAATTTGGAGTAGTAAACAATGCCAAAACGTACTGACATTAAAAGCATTCTGATTTTAGGTGCTGGTCCAATTGTTATCGGTCAGGCTTGTGAGTTTGACTACTCTGGCGCGCAGGCGTGTAAAGCGCTGCGTGAAGAGGGTTACCGCGTTATCCTGGTCAACTCTAACCCGGCGACCATTATGACTGACCCGGAAATGGCGGATGCGACTTACATCGAGCCAATCCAGTGGGAAGTTGTGCGTAAGATCATCGAAAAAGAGCGTCCGGATGCGATTCTGCCAACCATGGGTGGCCAGACGGCACTGAACTGTGCGCTGGCGCTGGAAAAACATGGCGTGCTGGAAGAGTTCGGCGTGGAGATGATCGGTGCAACGGCGGATGCGATTGATAAAGCAGAAGACCGCTCGCGCTTTGATAAAGCGATGAAATCTATCGGCCTGGAGTGTCCACGAGCCGATACCGCGAAGACAATGGAAGAAGCATACCGCGTGCTGGATATGGTGGGTTTCCCATGTATCATCCGTCCTTCGTTCACTATGGGTGGTACCGGCGGCGGTATCGCTTACAACAAAGAAGAATTTGAAGAAATCTGTCGCCGTGGTCTGGACCTGTCGCCAACCAACGAGCTGCTGATTGACGAATCTCTGATCGGCTGGAAAGAGTACGAGATGGAAGTGGTGCGCGACAAAGCGGACAACTGCATCATCGTGTGTGCGATCGAAAACTTCGATCCTATGGGTATCCACACTGGTGACTCGATCACTGTGGCACCGGCCCAGACTCTGACTGACAAAGAGTACCAGCTGATGCGTAACGCATCTCTGGCGGTTCTGCGCGAAATCGGCGTAGAAACCGGTGGTTCAAACGTACAGTTTGGTATCAACCCGAAAGATGGCCGTATGGTTATCATCGAGATGAACCCGCGTGTATCGCGCTCTTCTGCACTGGCCTCAAAAGCGACCGGTTTCCCGATTGCAAAAGTCGCCGCCAAACTGGCAGTCGGCTTTACGCTGGACGAGCTGATGAACGACATCACCGGCGGTGCAACTCCGGCGTCGTTCGAGCCGACCATCGACTACGTTGTGACCAAGATTCCTCGCTTTAACTTCGAGAAATTTGCGGGTGCTAACAACCGTCTGACCACGCAGATGAAATCTGTCGGTGAAGTGATGGCGATCGGCCGTAACCAGCAAGAATCACTGCAGAAAGCACTACGCGGTCTGGAAGTGGGTGCTAACGGTTTGGACGAAATGGTCGATCTGGATGCTCCGGATGCACTGACTAAGATTCGTCACGAGCTGAAAGACGCAGGTGCCGAGCGTATCTGGTACATTGCTGATGCATTCCGTGCCGGTATGTCGGTCGACGGTGTATTCAACCTGACGAACATCGACCGTTGGTTCCTGGTTCAGATTGAAGAACTGGTACTGATGGAAAATGACATCAAAGCGGGTGGCTTTGCCGGTCTGACTGAGACCACACTGCGCGCGATGAAGCGCAAAGGCTTCTCGGATGCTCGTCTGTCTGCTCTGCTGGGCGTAGCGGAAAGCGAAATCCGCCGTCTGCGTGACCAGTTCAACATTCACCCGGTTTACAAACGTGTGGATACCTGTGCCGCTGAGTTTTCATCTGACACTGCGTACATGTACTCATCTTACGATGACGAGTGTGAAGCGAACCCGACTGACAAAGACAAAATCATGGTTCTGGGCGGTGGTCCGAACCGTATCGGTCAGGGTATCGAATTTGACTATTGCTGTGTGCATGCGTCACTGGCGCTACGTGAAGACGGTTACGAGACCATCATGGTGAACTGTAACCCGGAAACCGTATCGACTGACTACGACACGTCAGACCGTCTGTACTTTGAACCCGTGACTCTGGAAGATGTACTGGCCATTGTACGCGTTGAAAAACCAAAAGGCGTTATCGTGCAGTACGGCGGACAGACTCCGCTCAAACTGGCGCGTGCGCTGGAAGCGGCAGGTGTGCCTATCATTGGTACCAGCCCGGATGCGATTGACCGCGCAGAAGACCGTGAGCGTTTCCAGCACGCGGTTGAGCGTCTGGGTCTGAAACAGCCAGAAAACGCGACCGTGACTGCAATCGAACAAGCGGTTGAGAAATCAAAAGAGATCGGCTTCCCGCTGGTGGTTCGTCCTTCTTACGTGCTGGGCGGCCGTGCGATGGAAATCGTATATGATGAAGCAGACCTGCGTCGTTACTTCAACGAGGCGGTGAGCGTATCGAACGAGTCTCCGGTTCTGCTGGACCGTTTCCTGGATGATGCAACCGAAGTTGACATCGATGCTATCTGTGACGGCGAGCGCGTTGTGATCGGCGGTATCATGGAGCACATTGAGCAGGCAGGTGTTCACTCCGGTGACTCGGCATGTTCTCTGCCAGCGTACACGCTGAGCCAGGAAATCCAGGACAAGATGCGTGAGCAGGTTGAGAAACTGGCGATGGAACTGGGCGTTCGTGGTCTGATGAACACGCAGTTTGCGGTCAAAGACAACGAAGTTTACCTGATTGAAGTGAACCCGCGTGCGGCCCGTACCGTGCCTTTCGTATCGAAAGCAACCGGTGCACCGCTGGCGAAAATCGCTGCGCGCGTCATGGCTGGCCAGTCTCTGGAACAGCAAGGTTTCACCAAAGAGATCATTCCACCGTACTACTCAGTCAAAGAAGTGGTGCTGCCTTTTAACAAGTTCCCGGGTGTTGACCCGCTGCTTGGCCCTGAAATGCGCTCTACCGGTGAAGTGATGGGTGTTGGTGCAACGTTTGCTGAAGCTTTCGCGAAAGCGGAACTGGGCTGTGGCAACGTGTACCCTGAAGGTGGCCGTGCACTGCTGTCTGTGCGTGAAGGCGACAAAGAGCGTGTGGTTGACCTGGCTTCTAAGCTGGAGAAACTGGGCTACAAACTGGATGCCACTCACGGTACGGCTGTGATTCTGGGCGAAGCGGGTATCAACCCTCGTCTGGTCAACAAGGTACACGAAGGTCGTCCGCACATTCTGGACCGTATCAAGAACAATGAGTACACCTACATCATCAACACGGCTGCCGGCCGTCAGGCGATTGAAGACTCAAAAGTTCTGCGTCGCGGCGCTCTGGCTGAGAAAGTGAACTACACCACAACGCTGAATGCGGCGTTTGCAACCTGTATGTCTCACACTGCGGATGCGAAAGCGAACGTAACGTCAGTTCAGGAACTGCACGCACAAGTGCGCGCTGATCAGGCTGCAAAAGCATAACGGATAACAATACGGGTAAGTAAAACTTATCTGACAACCTCATTGCCCGCTCATCTGAGCGGGCTTTTTTATTTCCTGTCGCTATGACTCAGTTTGGTAGCACAGCTGAAAGCTTGTCTATTTTTTGCGACAACGGCATCACTTGCTCATCTTCGTTTCTACTTTCCCTATTATTAATGTGGGTTTTATCATAAAAACAACAAACTTTACTGATTGAATTGTCAATGTGGCTAGTTCCTCCTTACTGAACGGAGTGATGAGTCATGTTGAAACGTTTCGTCATTATGTTGTGCTTACTACTGACCGGATGCAGCAGTCAATGGATCGCCAGGAGTGATATCGATGGCACGATAGAGCAAAACAACCAGAAAATATTTATTGGAATTCCGGTACTTGCCAGTTTAGAAGGTTCGATGGCCAGGCTGGATGAAAGCTGGATACTGACAGCGAAACACAACCGGGTCATTCTGGCTCTGCAGGGCAGAGAAGTTTACTACCATCCTTACTGCGATATTGCACTGGTCAAAAATGCCGGCACCATTTCTGCTGCGGTAGGTATGGTGTTTAATGGCCAGGAAATCCTGCATGTCGGCTATCCGATAGGACTGCCTCTGTCGGCGAGCAAGGGTAAGTATGTCGGCGATGTATTTGTTCAGGGCTGGGACGGATGCCAGATGTCGGCCACAACCGGTGTCGTGTCCAGCGGTATGTCTGGTGGCGGGGTTTATAATGATCATGCTGAGCTGATTGGCATCAATCATGGTTATGTCTCGGGCAGTGTCCTCTGGCCGAACGGAGAGCAAGCCTCTCATCCGGCGGTATTTGTTTCTTTATATGCCGTGAAAGACTGGCTGCAACTGGTAACGGGCAAAGATTACTATCGTTAATCGCGCTACGGGATTTTATCGTTGAATATTAGGAATGGATTATTTTCTTTCAATTCGCTGTTAGCGGACGGGGCGCAGTGGTAGCGTGTAGCCTTTCTCGTCTCAGTTTTGGAAGTTCATGGAAGTCTCGTTAGATATTTTAGCTCTGCTGTTTGTGGTCGCGGGTGTGGCCGGGTTTATTGATGCGATGGCCGGAGGGGGAGGACTCCTGACCGTGCCGGCTCTGCTGGCGGCCGGGGTGCCGCCGACTCAGGCTTTGGCGACCAATAAGCTGCAGAGTTCGTTCGGTAGCTTTTCCGCCAGCTGGTATTTTATCCGTAACGGCATTGTCAGCCTCAAAGATATGCGCCTGGCGATTGTGTGTACCTTTGTTGGTTCTGCCGCCGGTGCTGAGCTGGTGCAGGTGATAGATGCCTCGCTTTTGACCAGCCTGATCCCGCTGCTGCTGATTGCTATCTCACTCTACTTTCTGCTGGCACCGCAAACCCGTGCTGATTCAGGTAAAAAGCCTCTGCCGGAAGCGCTGTTTGCGTTTTGTGTCGGTGGCGGAGTCGGCTTTTATGATGGCTTTTTTGGCCCGGGCACAGGGTCAATTTTTACCGTCTGTTTTGTGGTGCTGGGCCATTTCAGTCTGGTGGAAGCCACCGCACGTACCAAGGTACTCAACTTTACCTCCAACATTGCCGCGCTGACCTTTTTCCTGATAGCCGGTCTGCCTATCTGGCAGCTTGGTCTGACGATGGCCGTCGGCGGCTTTATCGGTGCCCGCCTGGGCGCGAAAGTGGTGATCAGTAAAGGCCAGCAGTGGATCCGTCCGCTGGTGATTGTGATGTCGATGCTGATGGCGACCAAGCTGTTGTGGGAACAGCACTCTCAATGGTTGCTATCAATGTTCTGACCCTTTGCGAGCGGTAGCTGGTCGCGCGTACACAGATGTGAATTGGGCGAAACAGCGGCGCCAGCTCGGCAAAATAGTGGCAGTAGCCCGGCTCTATTTTCAATGCATTGACGATTGATAAAGGCACCAGCGCCGGAGTCATTCCGCCCAGCGCCAGTTGGGCGGCGGCGGTGTAGGAGTCCATTTCCATTACCGGCGTGATACCGAGTCGTTCCAGGATCGCGGCCTGGTAGGTATTGGCCGGATTGTTCAGATCGTTGGTCACCAGCTCAGCCGGCAGACCGCTGAGCTGGCTGTGACTGACAATACAGAATGGCTCGTCATACAGGTGAAAAGCCATCAGGCCGTGATTGCCCGGCAGATAACCGGCGCAGAAGCCTAAAGTCGCTTTACCGGACTGGACATGTTCAACGATACGCGGGGTATGGTGGGTGGTGATGGTAAAATGCGGGTCGCGTTGGCGAAACTGGCCCATCACCTTGCTAAGGTAACCGGCCACCAGCGTTTCCGAGCAGTCGAGGCGGATCTGGGTGTTGTCTTCCAGCGCCTGCTGCTCGAAAATCATGCCGCGCAGTTCGTTAAAGGTCGGGCCGATATTGGCAATCAGCTGCTCGGCTTCGGCAGTCAGTTTGACCTGGCGGCCAGCCGGAGCAATCAGCTTTTTACCTAGTTTTTTTTCCAGATTTGCAATCCGTTTGCTGACCGCAGACTGGCTGATATACAGCTGACTACCGGTACGACTCATGGTTTTTTCTTTGCTCAGTACCAGCAAAGTTTCAATGCCTTCCAATAGCATGGGCTTTCAATGACAATCAGGAATAGATAGTCCTATTGTACCCTAAGCCGCCAATGAGTCTATGTCGCAGCGCACACCAAGCAGCACTGACCTTATCTTTGACCGCTTTGGCTGGCACTTACTCCGGATAATGATTACGCTGCGCCGGGTCGGCAGAGAAATATTCGATGAATTCCCACTCTGTTCCGCTCGGGTCGAAAAAGTACACCCGGCGCCGGTACGCACTGTCTTCACTCAATTCATTGGCACGATAGCCGGCGGCAAGCAGGCGCTGCTCCACAGCGTGGCTGTCATCGACCACAATACCGATATGGTTAATACCGACATCGACATAAGGGGTGCGGTCCGGCTCAGTGCGCTCGACGACTTCTTGCAGGGCGATGTAACTGTGCTCTGTACCGATATGACACCAGCGATAGCGGTTTTGTCCCTGATGACGCACGGTAAATTCCGGCACAGCAGTCTGTAAAAACACAATCGCCTGATCTAAATCGGCGACGGTGATATTGGCGTGTTCGACATAAGCTGACATGACATTCTCCTTGTTATTATCGGTCTGCTCTTTCAGCTTAGTCGTGTAAAACTGATTAAGTAAACATTTTACTTTATTTAATTGCCTGGGCTGGGTGAGAAATTCGTCTGGTGGCGGAAAAAAAGCAGGATAAAGCAATAAAAAAACCACCGATTAAGGTGGTTTGCGACGCAGCGTTAAGCCACTGCCAGCGGTGATGGCTGGCGTTAGCGGGTCAGAGCAAACGTTGGCAGGGATAAGTGCCAGCGAATCGCACCGAGGCGGATAATCAGGGTCGACAGGGTACCGGAGATAAACGCGGTCGAGCTGTCGTAGCCCATCGCCAGTGCAGTGGTATGGAATACCCCGCCGATAATACAAGCGGTGGCATACACTTCACTGCGCAGTATCATCGGGATTTCGCGCGCCAGCACATCCCGGATAATGCCGCCGCCACAGCCGGTGATCACGCCCATGATGATCGCAATCATCGCCGATTCCTGATACATCAGCGCTTTTTCCACTCCGGTGCCGACAAATACCGACAGGCCGATGGCATCGCACACCGGCAGAATCCACCACGGCAGACGCTTCGGGCGGCGTACCACAATCATCATCACAATACAGGTGATCAGGATCACCCACAGATAAGTGGTATCCCGTACCCAGAAGACCGGGGTAGCGCCCAGAGCCATGTCGCGGATCGTGCCGCCGCCGATGGCGGTGACGCTGGCCAGCACAATAACCCCGAACGGATCCATTTTTAACCGTCCGGCTAAAAGTACGCCGGAAATGGCGAAAACTGCAGTACCAAACATATCGATCAGAAAGAGCAGTGAAGTATCCAAGATGTCGTTCGCTTTGTTAGATCTGTGAATAAAGGTTCGCCGGATGGTAGCCGCCACGAGATAACCTGCGACCTTTGGCTGCCTTAAGCATAACCTAATCTGGTCACAGCCGGTTTATCGGCGGATAACATCCTGCGAGTGATGTATTTATGGGGCGCAGATTGTAAGGGATTTTTGCTGATCCTGTTACTGATTTCGCACCTGATCAAAATAATCACACACCTGTTTGATCGCATTGAGCGTACGCGGGGTCGGGCGGTTGATCCAGTCCGAATTGAGTGACCAGACATGGCGCTCTGCTACCGCCGGCAGTTGTTCTGACCAGCGCCACCACATGGTGCCGTTGGCCATTGCATGCTGGGAGGTGAAAATCACTTCCGGCTGGGCGACCAGCACCTGCTCGATACCTATCTGCGGGTAGGGAGACGGGCTGTTCTGAAACACATTTTCACCGCCGCAAAAGCGGAACACTTCCGTCGGCCAGCCGTTTTGCGCCAGAGTAATGATTGGTTTCTGACTGAGCTGATAAAAGTAGCGCACTGGTCTTGCATCGGCATAGCGGGCACGCAGTTCGCTGAGCTGCTGACGGAAATCGGCTGCGGCCCTGGCACCGACCGACGGATCATCGGCATACTGGCTCAGCTTGTCGATATTGTTGGCAATACTGTCCAGATCGCCGGTTTCTGAATAGTAAATATTGAGGCCGAGCTGTTTGAGTTTATCCAGTTCGCGTGCCGGATTACCCGACGGCCAGGCCAGCACCAGATCCGGGTGCAGAGCCAGAATACGTTCGATCTTGATGCCCTGATAGTTGGCCACTTTCTCTATTTTCCGCGCGGCTGGCGGGTAGTCGCTGTGTTCACTGACCGCCACCAGCTTATCGCCGAGGCCGGCGGCAAAGGCGATTTCGGTTGCGTGCGGTGCCAGGCTGATAATCCGCTGCACCGATGAGGCTTGAGATTGAGACGAGGCGACCTGAGATTGAGACGGGGCGGCCTGACACCAGGCGCTGAAACAGATAAGGCTGAGCGTCCAGAGGCGCATTTAAACTCCTTGATGAATCAATACCAGCACGGCACTTTCTGCCACAATCCAGGCGAAGATGCGCCAAGCCAGCAGTTTATGTACCTGCGCCAGATGAATGGCTGACGGGGCTATTCGACCGCCAATTTTAACCCGCACCGCTTTCTGCTCGCCGTAAATGGCTGGTCCGCCCAGCGACAGCTGCAGTTTGTTGCCGACGGCACACAGCAACCAGCCCGGCCCGGGCAGCGGCCAGGCGCGGCTTTGTGCCAGCGTGGTCGACAACACTTCTGTGGCTTTGCTGCCGCACACCACAAACAAACTGAACAGGCGCAGCGGAATAAATTCCAGTATTGCGACCGCGTGCACCACTGGTCGTCCGAATGGCTGAAAACGGGCGCGGGACGGTGACCAGGCGCGAGACAGTTCGACCATCAGGCGATAGAGCAGGGCGCCAACGCCACCGAGTAATCCGTACCAGAACAGTACGCATACCACATTGCGGCCAAAACCCATCACTATGGTTTCGGTGCCGGCCTTACCCAGCCCCAGAGGTGACAGGGTGGAGGTATCGCGGTTGACGTAAGGCATCAGCAGGCTGCGCGCCAGCTTTTTATCTTCGCGTGCCAGAGCCTGACTGAGCTGATTAGCGAGCTGCTCCTGGCTGCGCCAGTCCAGCGCCAGCAGCAGCAGGGCCATTTCAAACAGCTGTGGCTGCCAGACCAGTGGTTTAAGGGCAATCAGAACCGCCAGCGCCGGCAGGATCATCAGCATCCAGGCTAAGGTACCGGATAACTGACTCTGAGCGTAATTGGTTTGGGTGTTGACTTTACTGGCCAGCAGATCGGCGAACTTGTGCCACAGCGTGACCGGATGAGCACCGCGTGGGATAGGCAGGATCAGATGAAATAACAGCGCGCCCCACATAACCAGGAGCGCACCGTTGGCATACAGAGTATGAAATATCTCGTCCATGAGCGTGGCTTTACTTCAGCAGTTCCACCATTTTGATCACCATCTCTGACGAGCTTTGCGCTGCCAGTGGCAGGAACTCGTCAAAAGACATCGGAGATTCTTTGTCGGCCACGTCAGAGATAGCACGCACGACCACAAACGGTACCTGGAACTGGTGACAGGTCTGGGCAATGGCCGAGGCTTCCATCTCAACCGCGATTACCGATGGGAAGTGGCGACGGATTTCTGCCTGACGTTCCGCACTGCACACGAACGCATCGCCGGTACAGATCAGGCCGCGAACCGCATGTTTGTCCTGCATGGTGGCCAGCGCTTGCTCTGCCACCGCCATCAGCTTGTCATCGGCTTTAAACGCGGCTGGCTGGCCAGCCATCTGACCGATTTCGTAGCCGAATGCGGTCACATCAGCATCGTGATGGCGAACTTCAGTTGAAATCACTACATCGCCGACGTTGAGGGAGGAGTCAAAACCACCGGCTGAACCGGTATTGATCACGACATCCGGCTGGTGCTGGTCAAGCAGGATCGCGGTACCGACCGCAGCGGCCACTTTACCGATGCCCGATTGCAGTACCACAACGTCTACGCCGTGCAGCTGACCGGTGTAATAGGTCGCGCCGCCTTTGCTGGTTTGCTGAACGTTCTCCAGGGCGTCTTTTAAAATCGCGACTTCCTGTTGCATTGCGCCGATGATGCCAATTTTCATGCAGAATCTCTTATATCAATTATGAAAAAACTGCGCAGAGTCTACCACGTTCTGCGCTGCTTGCGCGAGGCCGGGTTTATTCGTGTGAGGCCGGGTTTATTCGTGTATAGAGAAGCTCTAAGGCTGGCGCAGCATACCGGCGGCGGCCAGTTTCTCGCGCAGATTTTCGGCGCGGCGGCGGTTGACGCCAAAGTCACTGTAACCGACCCGCGATTCAGAGCGCACGATCAGGTGATCGTCACGCAGCCTGAGCTCCAGATCATCGACGAAACGCAGGAAGCGCGTGGTGCACTCGATGCGCAGGTAGTTATCCTGTTTGTCGGCGGTTTTCGCCCCCTGCAGGGTCAGGGCGACCCGTTCAATCTGATCGAGCGTGACGCCCGGACGCAGGATAAAGGGCGCCAGGGCAAACTTGTCGCGGCTTTCCTGGGTGGAAACACAGTTGGGCTTATCACCGCAAGGGGTTTGGGTTCTGTCTGTCATTGGTGCGACTCCCTGACTGCACGCGCTGAGCAATAGCACGGCAACCAGCAGGATTCCCTCTCTTCGCATCGGCGCGGTCCTGTAACTTGATATGAGTGAAGATAAGCGGCCGCAAGGTCATCACGCTTAGCTTAGGTTTACCTCGCTTAGCTTGACTAAACCCAACGCCCTGAGCGCTGCAGCCGACAGTCCCTAGTATAAAACAAAAAGGATTCATCAATGATGAATCCTTTTGTCAAACAGTGAAGCGTGTAGCGCCTGACGCATGGCGACAGGCACTACGGCTATCGATCAGACCTCGAGGAAGTCCATGATGCCTTCGGCCGCTTTACGACCTTCATCGATAGCGGTCACCACCAGATCTGAGCCGCGTACTGCGTCACCACCGGCAAAGATTTTCTCATTGCTGGTTTGGAAGCGGAATGATTGCTCAGAAGGCGCTTTAATGCGGCCCCATTGATCCAGCTCGACCCCGAATGGTTCCAGCCAGCTCATCTGGTGCGGTTGGAAACCAAACGCCATGATAACGGCATCTGCCGCCAGCACGTGTTCGCTGCCTTCGACCGGCTCCGGACGACGACGGCCGGCGGCATCCGGTTCACCCAGTGCAGTTTTGACCACTTTGACACCGCTGACATGGCCCGCGGCGTTGACTTCAATCCCCAGTGGCTGCAGGTTGAACATAAACTCAACCCCTTCCTCTTTGGCGTTCTTCACTTCGCGGCGTGAGCCCGGCATGTTCTCTTCGTCACGACGGTACGCACAGATAACGTTAGCCGCGTTGTGACGAATTGAGGTCCGTACACAGTCCATTGCGGTATCACCACCACCCAGCACGACGACCTTTTTACCGGCCATATCGAGGAAAGGTTCGTTGCTTGGCAGATCCATCACTTTATAAGTGTTGGAAATCAGGAACGGCAGCGCATCGTACACGCCTTGCGCATCTTCGTTCTCCAGACCGGCACGCATGTACTTGTAGGTACCTACGCCCAGGAACACGGCATCGTACTCGTTGATCAGATCCTGCAGCTGGACATCTTTACCCACTTCGATGTTAAGGCGGAACTCAACCCCCATCTCAGTGAAGACGCGGCGACGGTTTTCCATCACGCCTTTCTCCAGCTTGAAGGACGGGATACCGAACGTCAGCAGGCCACCGATCTCCGGGTAACGGTCAAACACGACCGGTTTGACCCCGTTACGCACCAGTACGTCAGCCGCAGCGAGGCCAGCAGGGCCGGCACCGATGATCGCGACTTTTTTGTCGGTCCACACCACTTTCGACATGTCCGGTTTCCAGCCCATTTCGAACGCGGTATCGGTAATGTATTTTTCAATATTACCGATGGTGACTGCGCCAAAATCATCGTTCAGGGTACAGGAACCTTCACACAGACGGTCCTGCGGACAGACGCGTCCGCACACTTCCGGCAGGCTGTTGGTCTGGTGCGCCAGATCGGCCGCTTCCAGAATCCGGCCCTCGTTGGCCAGTTTCAGCCATTGCGGGATGTAGTTGTGCACCGGACATTTCCATTCACAATACGGGTTACCGCAATCCAGGCAGCGGTCCGCCTGAGCGCCCGCTTGCTGCTGGGTGAAAGGTTCGTAAATTTCTACGAATTCAATTTTACGCACATTGATCGGCTTCTTGGCCGGATCAACCCGGTTAACATCAATAAATTGGTATACGTTCTGGCTCATTACTTCGGCTCCTTCCAATTATTGTGCTTGAACGCGCAGTTCTGCAGAGCTGCGGCTTTGGTGACCGAGCAGGGTCTGTAGATCCGCAGACTGAGGTTTAATTAAGTAGAACTTCGGAATCCATTCATCAAAGTTCGCAAGAATGTTTTCAGCATGCACTGAACCGGTTTCTTCCAGGTGCTCGGCGATCAGACCACGCAGATGCTCCTGATGGATGTACAGCTCATTGAGCGACAGCGCTTCGACCGACTCGTCATTGACGCGGCCTGCGAAATCGCCGTTTTCATCCAGCACATAAGCAAAACCACCGGTCATACCCGCACCGAAGTTGACCCCGGTTGCACCCAGAATCGCGACGATACCGCCGGTCATGTATTCACAGGCGTTGTCGCCCGCGCCTTCGATAACCGCGATGGTGCCTGAGTTACGTACGCCGAAACGTTCGCCCGCTTTACCGGCCGCAAACAGCTTACCGCCGGTTGCGCCGTACAGACAGGTGTTACCGACAATGGTCGCTTCGTTACAGGTAAACGCGGTACCCAGATGCGGTTTGATCACAATCTTACCGCCGGCCATGCCTTTGCCGACGTAGTCGTTGGCATCACCGGTCAGGTACAGCTCTACGCCGCCTGCGTTCCATACCCCGAAGGACTGACCCGCGGTACCTTGCAGTACCACTTTGATCGGGTTAGCCGCCATACCGGCGTTGCCGTAACGTTTGGCAATTTCACCCGACAGGCGGGCGCCGACGGAGCGGTCAGTGTTAATCACATCATAGTACAGTTCAGTCGACTGCTGGTTCTCAACCGCTTGCAGCGCATCGTCGACAATCTTCTGGTTCAGTACCGCTTTGTCAAACGGTGTGTTTGGCTGGGTGCAGTACAGTGGCAAGTTATCCGGTGATAGCGGCGCTTCCAGAATACCGGACAAGTCCAGTTTGCTCTGTTTGGCGGTCATGCCCTGCACGGTTTCCAGCAGGTCAGTACGGCCAATCAGATCGGTCAGTTTCTCAACGCCCAGCTCCGCCAGGTAGCCACGCACTTCTTCGGCAATACCGGTGAAGTAGTTGATGACCATTTCCGGCAGACCTTTGAAGTAGTCGCGGCGCAGGGTTTCGTCCTGAGTCGCCACACCGGTTGCACAGTTGTTGAGGTGACAGATACGCAGGAATTTACAACCCATCGCCACCATTGGACCGGTACCAAAACCGAAGCTTTCCGCACCGAGAATCGCACCTTTAATCACGTCCAGACCGGTTTTCAGGCCACCGTCCACCTGCAGGCGGATCTTGTGGCGCAGACCGTTGGCGACCAGTGCCTGCTGCGTTTCCGCCAGACCCAGTTCCCAAGGGCTGCCGGCATACTTAACCGACGTCAGCGGGCTGGCGGCGGTACCGCCGTCATAACCGGAAATGGTGATGAGGTCCGCGTAGGCTTTCGCCACACCGGTCGCGATGGTGCCGACCCCCGGTTCGGAAACCAGTTTGACCGAAACCAGCGCCTGCGGGTTAACCTGTTTGAGGTCGAAGATCAGCTGGGCTAAGTCTTCAATCGAGTAAATATCGTGGTGCGGCGGCGGTGAAATCAGGGTGACGCCCTGCACCGAGTAACGCAGCTTGGCGATTTCCGCCGTCACTTTGTGGCCCGGCAGCTGGCCGCCTTCACCTGGTTTCGCGCCTTGTGCGACTTTAATTTGCAGCACGTCAGCATTAGTCAGGTAATGCGGTGTGACGCCAAAGCGGCCGGAGGCGACCTGTTTGATGCGCGAGTTACGCTCGGTACCGAAACGACGTGGATCTTCACCACCTTCACCTGAGTTGGAGTGACCACCGATGCGGTTCATCGCCATGGCCAGCGCTTCATGCGCTTCCGGACTCAGGGCACCGATAGACATTGCGGCTGAGTCGAAACGTTTAAACAGCTCGGTAGCCGGTTCAATCTGCTCCAGCGGCAGTGGCTTATCGGATTTTTTCAGTGTCATCAGGTCGCGCAGCATGGCTGGCGGACGCTGGTTCACTTGTTTGGCAAACTCAGCATAATCGCTGCTTGCGCCGGATTTGACCGCTTTTTGCAGTGTGCCGACCACATCCGGGTTGTAGGCGTGGTATTCACCGCCATGGACGTATTTCAGCAGACCACCGTGTTCAACAGTTTTACGTTTGGTCCACGCTTTGCGTGACAGGTTGAACAGATCCTGCTGGAAGTCTTCAAAGTTCGCGCCCTGAATACGGGTCGCCACACCTTTAAAGCACAGATCGACGATGTCGGTGTGCAGGCCGACCGCTTCAAACAGTTGTGAACAACGGTAAGAGGCCACGGTCGAGATGCCCATTTTGGACATGATCTTGTACAGACCTTTGTTGATACCGTACTGGTAGTTCTGCATCGCGTCGCGGTAGCTCTTCTCCAGCACGCCGTCATCAACCAGTTTGCCAACCACTTCGTACGCCAGGTACGGGTAGACTGCTGTCGCGCCAAAGCCGATCAGTACGGCGAACTGGTGCGGGTCACGGGCGGTCGCGGTTTCAACAATAATGTTGGCGTCACAACGCAGGTTGGCTTCCACCAGGCGGGTTTGCACCGCGCCGACGGCCATCGCGGCCGGGATCGGCAGTTTGCCTTCAGTCAGGGCGCGGTCCGACAGAACGATCAGCACTGTGCCTTCGCGCACCACCTGCTCGGCTTTATCACACAGTTCCAGCAGGGCCTGTTTCAGATCTTGCTGCTGCGGATCAAAGTTGATGTCGAGAATCGTATTGCGGTAATGCTGATCGCTCAGCGTCAGCAGCTGCTGCATGTCTGAGTAAAGCAGGACCGGCGAGTCGAAAGTCACACGATGGGCGTGGCCATCGGTCTCGTTAAAGACGTTCATTTCCTGACCGATACTGGTCGCCAGCGACATCACGTGTTTTTCGCGCAGCGGATCGATCGGCGGGTTGGTGACCTGAGCAAATTTCTGACGGAAATAGTCGGTCAGCAGGCGCTCTTTGGAAGACAGCACCGCCATCGGAGTGTCATCACCCATAGAGCCGACCGCTTCCTGGCCCATATCGGCCATGACGCGCAGCACCTGATCCACTTCTTCACGGGTCACTGCAAACTGTTTCTGGTAGGTGTTGAGCTGATCTTCATCGAAGTTGCGCTCACCGACCTGATCATCCGGCAGTTCAGCAAAGCTTTTCAGCGGGTAGACGTTATTTTTCATCCACTCGCGGTACGGGTGACGGCTCTTCAGATCGTTATCGATCTCGGCCGATTGCCACAGTTTGCCTTTACGGGTGTCAATCACCAGCAGCTCGCCCGGACCGACGCGGCCTTTCTCGGCCACTTCATCCGGAGCGTAATCCCAGATACCGACTTCAGAGGCGAGGGTGATCAGCTTGTCTTTGGTGATAACGTAGCGCGCCGGACGCAGACCATTACGATCGAGGTTACACGCTGCGTAGCGGCCGTCAGACAGAACGATACCGGCCGGGCCATCCCACGGCTCCATGTGTTTGGAGTTAAAATCGTAGAACGCGCGCAGATCGTCGTCCATATCCGGGTGATTCTGCCACGCTGGCGGCACAAGCATGCGCATGGCACGGAAGATATCCATACCACCGGCCAAAAACAGATCCAGCATGTTATCCAGGCTGGACGAGTCAGAACCGGTTTCGTTAACAAACGGGGCGGCACTCTTCAGATCCGGCAGCAGCGGCGAAGAGAACTTGTACGCGCGGGCACGGGCCCACTGACGGTTACCTTCGATGGTGTTGATCTCACCGTTGTGCGCCAGATAGCGGAACGGCTGAGCCAGCGGCCAGCGAGGCTGAGTATTGGTTGAGAAACGCTGGTGGAACAGACAGATCGCGGATTCCATGCGCAGGTCTGCCAGATCAAGATAGAAACGTGGCAGGTCCGCCGGCATACACAAGCCTTTGTAAACAATGACCTGAGTTGAAAGCGAACAGATGTAGAAATCTTTGTCTTCGCTGATCTGTTTTTCGATGCGACGACGGGCGATATACAGGCGGCGTTCAATATCACGCTCGCGCCAGCCAGCCGGGGCAGAAATGAAGACTTGTTGAATATCAGGCAGGGATTCCGCGGCGATCGGACCCAGTACCTTCGGATTGGTTGGTACGGTACGCCATCCGGATACCGTGAGTGTTTCTTGCGCCAGCTCTTTATTAATGATGTCGCGCGCAGTCTGCGCTTTTACAGGATCTCTGCTCAGGAAGATCATACCAACCGCGTATTGCTTACCCAGCTTCCAGTGCTGTTCTTCAGCCATCAGGCGCAGGTAAGAATCGGGTTTTTGTAGCAGGAGACCACAGCCATCACCGGTTTTTCCATCGGCAGCAATACCGCCACGGTGAGTCATGCGATCGAGAGCAGAAATCGCGGTGCGAACCAATTTATGACTAGCCTGACCTTCCATGTGCGCGATCAAGCCGAATCCACAGTTGTCTTTCTCAAGACTTGGATCATATAGAGCCATTGCAATTCTCCCTTTTGCTTCTCTGTCATCCAGACAGTAAATGACTAACTATTCGTTCGTATTGTTATAATTTAAATAATTATGAAAATTAAGTGACTAAAAACTTAACAATTCGAGACAGTCTATTTATCACTGAATTCACAACCTATAGCTTATTGTGAAAAAGGTCAAGTTTTTGGTGAATAATCATGTCTGTCAGCTATTTACCAGCTATTACTCTGTTAATTGTCAATAAATTCAAATAGATAGGAATGGTGGTGTTACAGGTTTTTAACAAATAACTCTCAGCGGATGAGAATCACATAAAAAAGGCTAGCAGAGACTGCTAGCCAAATAGGAACAATAGGAAGGATCTTATGGTGTCTAAATTAAGGCTTGCAGAGAATTGCTTCTGTCGAGCCTTAATTTCTGGACTTTTATGCTGAAAGCATCAGTGAGTCCGCTTTTGCCTCTAAATGGGTATTACCCATCAGGTAAGCGTCAACCGCACGGGCAGATTCACGGCCTTCGTTGATACAACGTACCACCAGAGACTGGCCGGTACGCATATCGCCTGCTGCGAATACGCCTTTTTGGTTGGTGGCGAAATCCTGGGTCGCCACGTTGCCGCGCTCATCCAGTTTAATGTCCAGTTGAGCCAGCACGCCGTGTGGTTCCGGATGCAGGAAGCCCATGGCCAGGAACGCCATATCACACGCAATCACACGCTCGCTGCCCGCGACTTCTTCAAAGCCCGGACGTTCGCCAGGTGCGGCGTCTTTCCACACGATGTCGGCAATGCGCAGACCGGTCACTTCGCCTTTATCGTTGCCGATAAATTCTTTGGTCAGAATATTCCAGTGACGCTCACAGCCTTCTTCATGGGAGGTTGAGGTGCGCAGAATCATCGGGTATTGCGGCCAAGGCATGTTTGCCGGGCGCTTTTCCGGTGGCATCGGCATGATTTCCACCTGAGTGATGCTGGCTGCGCCGTGTCGGTTGGACGTACCGACACAGTCAGAGCCGGTATCACCACCACCAATGACCACCACATGCTTGCCTTTGGCGTGAATTTCTTCCGTCTTCAGGTCCATGTTGTTGGCACGGCGGTTGTTCTGACCCAGGAACTGCATCGCAAAGTATACGCCATTCAGTTCACGGCCCGGGATCGGCAGATCACGCGGTACGGTTGAGCCACCGGTCAGCAGCACGGCATCAAATTCCTGACGCAGTTGCTGAGCGTTCACATCGACACCGATGTGCTGGTTGACTTCGAACTTGACGCCGGCTTCCGCCATCAGATTAATCTTACGATCGATGACATCCATGCTCAGTTTGAAATCCGGGATACCAAAGCGCAGCAGACCACCGACTTTCTCATCCCGTTCAAATACCGTCACTTCGTGGCCGGCACTGTTGAGCTGCTCGGCTGCGGACAGGCCCGCCGGGCCTGAACCGATGATCGCCACTTTTTTGCCGGTGCGGCTGCGTGGGGTTTTCGGTTTGGCGTAACCTTCTTGGTAGGCACGCTCCACGATGGTCTTTTCGATGTTACAGATGGTGATCGGGTCCTGGTTAATGCCCAGGACACAGGCACTTTCACACGGAGCAGGACACACACGACCGGTAAACTCCGGGAAGTTGTTGGTCGAGCTCAGAATGTTCCACGCTTCTTCCCAGCTGTCACGATACACCGCATCGTTAAACTCAGGAATGATGTTACCAATCGGGCAGCCGTTATGACAAAACGGTACGCCACAATCCATACAACGGGATGACTGCTCGTTGATCTTGCTGCCAAACTCGTCGTTGAGAACAAACTCTTTGTTGTTCTTGATACGCTCTGCCGGGTCGATCTTCTGTGGTAGTTCACGACCAAATTCTAAAAATCCAGTAGGCTTACCCATTACACTGCCTCCGCTTCTGCTGTTGCTGCTGCTTCCTGACGCTGCTTCAGTACCGCTTTGTAATCACGCGGCATGACCTTAACCATATCGGCCAGGTTATCTTCGAAGTTGTCCAGGAACGCTTGTGCAACGTCACTTCCTGTGAACTCTACATGTTTGGTCAGCATCTCTTTCAGGAGTGCTTTGTCTTCGGCTTCGATCGGATCCAAGTCCACCAGTTCAGCATTGAGCTTGGTTTCGAAGTCGCCTGATTTGTTCCACACGTAGGCGGTACCGCCACTCATACCGGCGGCGAAGTTACGTCCGGTTGCGCCCAGAATCACAGCCACACCACCGGTCATGTATTCACAGCCGTGGTCGCCCACGCCTTCCACCACCACCTTGGCGCCTGAGTTACGTACACAGAAACGCTCACCTGCCAGACCGCGGATGTAAGACTCACCTGAGGTCGCGCCGTAGAAACAGACGTTACCGACCACGATGTTATCCTGAGCCACCAGGCTGGAGTTGCGATCCGGATACAGCACCAGCGTACCGCCGGACAGGCCTTTACCCCAGTAGTCGTTGGCATCGCCTTCGACTTCGAATTTAACGCCTTTGGTCAGGAAGGCACCGAATGACTGACCTGCACTACCGTTGAACTTGACGTTCATTGGCTGCGGCAGACCGGCATCTTTGTACACTTTCGAAATTTCATTCGACAGCATGGTACCGGTACTGCGGTCGGTGTTGATGATCGGCAATTCAGCTTCAACTGCCTGGCCGCTGTGCAGCGCCGGTTGGGCAATTTCGATCAACTGGCGATCCAGCACGCTTTCCAGCTGGTGGTTCTGCTGAGTCTGACAGTGAATACCGTCGCCGGCACGTGGCGGCTCGATAAACAGCAGGGTCGACAGATCCAGGTTTTTGTACTTCCAGTGACCGACTTCTTCGCGCACTTTCAGTTTCTGGGCCTGACCAACCATCTCGTTGATGGTGCGAAAGCCCAGCTCAGCCATGATTTCACGCAGACCTTGCGCCATGTACTGGAAGAAGGTCACCACGTCTTCTACGCGGCCGTCAAAGCGCTCACGCAGGGTCTTGTTCTGGGTTGCGATACCAACCGGACAGGTGTTTTTATGACACTTACGCATCATGATACAGCCTTCAACCACCAGGGCCGCCGTCGCCACACCCCATTCCTCTGCACCCAGCAGAGTAGCGATCGCGATGTCACGCGGGGTTTTCATCTGGCCGTCAGCCTGAACCACGATACGGTTACGCAGACCGTTTTTCAGCAGTGTCTGGTGCGCTTCAGCCAGACCCAGTTCCCACGGCAGACCGGTGTGACGGATGGATGAAATTGGCGATGCACCGGTACCACCATCGTGGCCGGCAATCAGCACGACGTCAGCTTTCGCTTTCGCCACACCAGAGGCAATCGTACCGACGCCTGCGCCGGACACCAGCTTAACGTTGACACGGCCTTTACGGTTGGCGTTTTTCAGATCGTAGATCAGCTGCGCCAAGTCCTCGATAGAGTAGATATCGTGGTGCGGCGGTGGCGAGATCAGACCGACGCCCGGAGTGGAGTGACGCGTTGCACCGATCCAGTCATCGACTTTGTCGCCCGGTAGCTGGCCACCTTCACCCGGTTTTGCGCCCTGCGCCATCTTGATCTGAATCTCTTCAGAGTTGGTCAGGTAGTAAGAGGTGACGCCGAAACGGCCTGACGCGACCTGTTTGATCGCTGAGCGTTCCCAGTCGCCGTTCTCTTTTGGCGTAAAGCGGATTGGGTCTTCACCACCTTCACCAGAGTTCGATTTCGCGCCCAGACGGTTCATCGCCACAGCCAGGGTCGAGTGCGCTTCGTACGAGATAGAACCGAACGACATCGCACCGGTCGCAAAACGTTTCACGATGCTTTCAATCGATTCCACTTCTTCAATCGGAATGGAACCGGCCGGATTCTTAACGAAGTCCAGTTGGCTGCGCAGCGTGACGGCTTTGTCGCCCTGACGGTCGACTTCAGCGGCGTACTGCTTGAACTGAGCAAAATCTTTGTTACGGGTCGATTTTTGCAGCAGGTGGATGGTTTCCGGGTTGAACAGGTGTTTTTCACCACGCTGTTTCCACTGGTAAACACCGCCCACATCCAGAATTTGCAGCGGGATTTCACGGGTCGGGTAACCGACACGGTGACGAACCAGCACTTCTTTGGCGATATCATCCAGCGTCATGCCCTGGATACGGGTCACGGTGCCGGTGAAGAATTTATCCACCACGGCTTTGCTGATCCCCAGCGCTTCAAACACTTGCGCGCCGCTGTACGACTGCAGGGTCGAGATGCCCATTTTCGAGAAAATCTTCAGCAGGCCGCCATTGATACCTTTACGGTAGTTGTCGAAGTACTGCTCGACAGAAACGTCTGCGTCGAGTTTCTTGACGCGCTGCAGATCAACGATGGTCTCGGTGACCAGGTACGGGTTGACCGCGTTGGCGCCGTAACCGACCAGAGTTGCAAAGTGGTGGGTTTCACGCGCATCGCCGGTTTCAACCACGATGCCACATTTAGCACGCAGACCTTTACGGATCAGGTGGTGGTGCACGGCACCGACTGCCAGCATGGCCGGAATCGCCGCGTGGTTTGAGTTCACCGCGCGGTCAGTCAGAACGATAATAGAGTAACCGTCAACCACCGCATCTTCGGCGTACTGACAGATACGTTTCAGCGCGCGTTCCAGCTTACCGGCGTCTTCGCTGGCCTGGAATACGATGTCGAGGGTTTTCGCCTGCAGGTGCTCGTTGTCGATAGCACGCAGTTTTTCCAGCTCGGCGTTAGAGATGACCGGAGATTCCAGCTCAACTTTACGGCAGTGAGCCGGACTTTCTGCCAGCAGGTTCTGGTCGCGGCCAATGTAGGTATTAAGCGACATCACCATACGCTCACGGATCGGGTCGATCGGCGGGTTGGTGACCTGAGCAAACAGCTGCTTGAAGTAGTTAGACAGATGCTGTGACTGATGTGACAGCACGGCAACCGGCCAGTCCGCACCCATAGAACCAAGCGGTTCGTACGCGGTTTTGGCCAGAGTCAGGATGATGTCGTTGACTTCTTCGCTGCTGACACCGAATGATTGCTGGCGGTGCAGCAGACGTTCCGGTGAAGGCTGGCTGTGGACGTTGTCTGAAGCCGGCAGTTTTTTCAGGCTCAGCAGGTTGTCTTCCACCCATTTCTGGTATGGCTGAGCATTAGCAATGCCATCTTTGACTTCTTCATCAGAGATGATGCGACCCTGTTCCAGGTCCGCCACAAAGATACGGCCAGGTTGCAGACGACCACGGTGTTCAACGTTTTCCGGAGCAATTTCAACCACGCCGGACTCGGATGCCATGATCAGGAAATCGTCTTTGGTCACGGTATAACGTGACGGACGCAGACCGTTACGGTCCAGGGTTGCACCAACCTGTACGCCATCGGTAAAGCACACTGAAGCCGGGCCGTCCCACGGTTCCATCACGTTGGCGTGGAACTGGTAGAAAGCGCGACGCTTCGGATCCATGTTTTTGTTTTCCTGCCACGCTTCCGGAATCATCATCATCAGGGCATGTGGCAGGCTGCGGCCTGACAGTACCAGCAGTTCCAGTACCATATCGAAGCTGGCTGAGTCTGATCCGCCTTCCTGACAGATTGGCAGCAGCATGTCGATTTCAGCCTGGGTAAACAGGTCTGATTGCAGAATCGCTTCGCGTGCCTTCATCCAGTTCAGGTTACCGCGCACGGTGTTGATTTCACCGTTGTGGGCAATATAACGGAAAGGCTGCGCCAGGCGCCATTTAGGGAATGTATTGGTAGAGAAGCGTGAGTGAACCAGCGCCAGCGCGGTCACCATAGTCGGATTCTGCAGATCGAGGAAGTACTGTGGTACCTGCTCGGTGGTCAGCTGACCTTTGTACACCAGAGTCTTGTAAGACAGTGAGTTGATGTAGAAGTCGTCGCCGATGTTCGACACGCTTTCCAGACACACACGTACGGTGTAGTTACGCAGAACGTACAGTTTACGCTCCAGCTCGTCCGCGCTCATGCCCGGACCGCCGGAAATAAACACATGCTCGAATTGCGGTTCCGTGCTCAGCGGGTCTGCACCCAGCATTGAGTTGTCGGTTGGCAGAACGCGATAACCGATCACGTCCAGATCCAGGCGCTTGGCATTGCGCTCGAGGATTTCACGACATTGTGCACGTTTATCTGCATCTTTCGGGAACAGTACTACACCCACGCCGTATTTATCGAACGCCGGTAGTTTGATACCCAGTTTAACCGCTTCTTCCAGCAGAAACTCGTGTGGTTTTTGCAGCAAGATACCTGCACCATCACCGCTGCACGGGTCACAACCCTGGCCACCACGGTGTTCCATACGTGCCAGCATATCCAGTGCCTGAGTCACGACTTGGTGAGATTTACGGTTCTTCAGATGAGCAACAAAACCGATACCGCATGCGTCATGCTCCAATTCCGGAGTATAAAGACCGTGCGAACTTTGCTCTTGATCTACCATAGATACATCCTTCCAGTTCAAGCGGACACAATTAAGCCAAGGCAAGCCCCAGCTGTGTATCCTGTCCTTTAATTGTTATGAATCTAAACCAGCCAGTGTGGCCGGTTCGCTTCCTTTCCGTCTCTCACAGGAAAAGTTTTGTGAGAAAAACAATCCTTAGTGATATCCCTTTTATCGAACCACTTTCCTAGTGGTTTATATAGGTAGGCGCGGAATATCACCGATAATTTGCGAAGTTTTGTGTTGTAAACTAATCAAAAAACCACGCAAAACTGTAAGTATCCTACAATTTTGTTGCACGAAAATGCAACGAAAAGTGTCCTTTTTGGGGCGTTTTTTTTGTTTTCAAATGCATAACCTGTATAACACGAATGCAACAATAGTGAATAAAGGCGGTTTTTAATGAATGTTTATTGATTTCTGCCAGAGAAAATTTGCCCTCATGTTCTTAATATTTCAGCCAAAATTTGTAATTTAATTACATAAATCGAAGTGAGATTTATTTTCATTTGTGAGCAACGGAAAAGTAAGGGTTAGCATGCAACTGCACCAGTTAGTCAATACCATCGGCCAGGATCTGCAGCGCCGCTACGGCGAAAAAGTGCATAAGCTGACTTTGCACGGCGGATTCAGCTGTCCGAACCGTGACGGCACCATCGGCCGCGGCGGCTGTACTTTTTGTAACGTGGCCTCGTTTGCCGATGAACAGAGCCAGGTCAAAAGCATCGCTGAGCAGTTACACGACCGGGCCGGTGAAGTGCGGCGCGCGAAAAAGTATCTGGCCTATTTTCAGGCCTATACCAGCACTTATGCCGAAGTACAGACCCTGAAAAGCATGTACGAACAGGCGCTGCAGACGGCGGATATTGTCGGCCTGTGTGTCGGTACCCGGCCCGATTGCGTGCCGGATGCGGTGCTGGAATTGCTGGCCGGTTATGTAGCGCAGGGCTATGAAATCTGGCTCGAACTTGGCCTGCAAACCGCCCGGGAGCAAACATTGAAACGCATTAACCGCGGCCATGATTTTGCCTGTTATGCAGAGATGACCGGCCGTGCCCGCGCGCTGGGGATTAAAGTCTGCACCCATCTGATCGTCGGCCTGCCGGGCGAGAGCCGGGCCGATAACCTCACCACGCTGGATAAGGTGCTGGCGGTCGGGACCGACGGCATTAAGCTGCACGGCCTGCACATTGTTGAGGGCAGCACCATGGCGAAAGCCTGGCGTGCCGGTCGTCTGCGGGCGCCGCAGCTGGATGATTATGTCGCTACGGTCTGTGAGATGATTCGCCGCACTCCGCCGGAGGTGGTGTTTCATCGCGTCACCTCGGCAGCGCGGCAGCCGACCCTGCTGGCGCCGCTGTGGTGTGAAAACCGCTGGCTGGCGATGACGGCCATCGGCCGTACTCTGGACCGGGATGGCGCGCAGGGGTCGCTGCTCGGCCGGCCGTTTCATCTGCCGTAGCACTCGTTTTCATCTGCTGTAGCACTATTTTCATCTGCCGCAGCGCTCGTCTTACCCTGATATAGCACTCGTCTTCCTGTCCCGGCGTTGCGAGCGGCCGGGCTCCGGCGGCGATTGTCTCCTTATGGCTGAAATCGCTGCTCATTGCTCCGATTTTTCAACGGGTTGTGAAGCCAATGGCTGACGCCTGACCTTGAAACACGTTAGACTAGTCGCTGCGGGCAATGGCCCCGTGCGGCCTCAAGCCGTCGAATTTTTGCTGCGGAGCATTGAATGAAACCGATGAAGAATCTCGCTCAGTATTACGTTGACCTGTTGGTGAAACTGGGCATTTTACGTTTTTCTATTTTGCTGGCGCTGGCCCTGGTTGCGCTGGCGGTGGTGGTTCAGGTCGGGATCACCCTGGCTCTGAATGGCTATGTCGACGATATCGATATTGTACGCTCGGTGTTTTTCGGCCTGCTGATCACACCGTGGGCGGTCTATTTCCTTTCCGTGGTGGTCGATCAACTGGAAGAGTCGCGCCAGCGCTTATCTAAACTGGTGTCGAAGCTGAAAGACATGCGCTCCCGTGACCAGGAGCTCAATCAGAAGCTGCAGATGAACATCGTCAAGCTCAATCAGGAGATCGAAGAGCGCATCAAAGCGGAAGAAGCGCGCGAGATGGCGATGGCTGACCTGGAAAATGAGGTATTTCAGCGTGAGAAAACTCAGATGGAACTGGCTGAGCGTACTGCGCTGCTGCGCTCGTTTATCGATGCGTCACCGGATTTGATTTACTACCGTAACGCCAAAGGCGAATTCTCGGGCTGTAACCGGGCGATGGAAGAGCTGACCGGCAAACGCGAAAGCGATCTGGTCGGTCTGACGCCGTGGGATGTGTACCGCAAAGAGATCGCCCAGTCGATTGTCGAAACCGACCAGGAAGTGTTCCAGAATAACCGCTCGCTCACCTATGAGCAGTGGCTGGAATATCCGGACGGCCGCAAAAATTACTTCGAGCTGCGTAAAGTGCCGTTTTACAGCAAAGAGGGCCGCCACCTCGGGCTGGTTGGTTTCGGACGCGACATCACCGAACGCAAACGCCATGAAGAGTCGCTGGAAAAAGCCAGCCGTGACAAAACCACCTTTATTTCCACCATCAGTCATGAGCTGCGCACCCCGCTGAACGGTATTGTCGGCCTGAGCCGCATGCTGCTCGATACACCGCTCGATCCGGACCAGCGTAAGCATATGCAGACCATTAACGTCAGCGCGGTGACTCTGGGCAATATCTTTAACGATATCATCGATATGGATAAGTTCGACCGGCGTAAACTGGAGCTGTTCCCGGCACCGCTCAGCTTTGAGGAGTTCGTGGTTGAGCTGGAAAGCCTGTCGGCTCTGATGGCGGAGCAGAAAGGGCTGCGTTTCGATCTGGAACGTCTCACCGATCTGCCGGCGCTGGTTGAAGTGGATGCGACCCGCCTGCGTCAGGTGCTGTGGAACCTGATCAGCAATGCGATGAAATTTACCAAAGAGGGCGGGGTAGTGATGACCGTCAGCGCCGATATTGAAGATGGTCAGGCTTACATCGTGATGGACATTGAAGATACCGGCATCGGCATTCCGGAAGCAGAACTGGATAAGATTTTTGCCATGTATTATCAGGTTAAGTCCGGCAAAGACAACCTGCATGCCGTCGGCACCGGTATCGGCCTGGCTGTCTCACGTCAGCTGATTAACCTGATGGGCGGTGATATCACGGTCAGCAGCGAAGAGGGCTTTGGCAGCACCTTTACCGTCAGCATCTGTGTACCGCTGGCCCAAGAGAGCGAGCCGCAGCAGGGCCCGCTTGAGCATAAGAGCCTGAATATCTTTATGGTCGAAGACATTGAGCTCAACATTACCGTAGCACGTTCGCTGCTGGAAAGCCTGGGTCATACCGTGTCAGTGGCCATGACCGGTGAAGAGGCCAAACAGAAATTCGATCCTGCAGCCTTTGATCTCGCCTTCCTTGATATCCAGTTGCCGGACATGACTGGCTTTGACGTCGCCCAGTATTATCGCGCGACTTACCCTCAGCTGCCGCCGCTGGTGGCCCTGACCGCCAACGTGCTGAAAGACAAAGCTGAGTATCAGCGCAAAGGTATGGATGAAGCGATTAGTAAGCCATTGTCTGTGAAGGCGGTGCAGGCAGTGATCAATAAACTGGTTTATCAGCATACCGAAGTCCCCCAGGAGACTAATATGCCGACAGAAGCGCCGCAGGATGGTCATGATGAGCTGTATAACCGCCTGCTCGATCTGAGTATGCTGGAGTCATATGTTGAGATTGTGGGCCCGCAGCCGGTGCTCGACAGCATTGAGATGTTTGAGCAGATGATGCCGGACTACATCGAGATCCTCGACTCCAATATGGTAGCGAAAGATCAGGATGGTATCGTTTCGGAAGCGCACAAGATCAAAGGGGCGGCAGGGTCAATTGGTCTGAAACACATTCAGAGTGTGGCGCAGAAAGCGCAGTCGCCGGATGCGCCGGCCTGGTGGGAGAATATTGAAGACTGGGTCGATGAAATTAAAAACGAGTACCTGAACGACATTGAGGTATTAAAACAGTGGTTAGCGCAAAGGAGATAACATGAAGAAATGGCTTTTATTGTTGGCGACCTTAGGTTTAGTCGCCTGTTCGACCCCGAATGTGAACTGGCAACAGGGCAACCTGGCCATGATTGAACAAACGGCGATTCAGCTCGAGAGTAATCTCTGGACCGATCAGATGCCTAAAGCCGGCGCCGGTGCGCAAAGCCAGAATCTGAACGGAACTTTGCGCCTGGAAACGTCCGATCAACTGCCGGCCGATCTGACGGTCAGTGAGATCGTGATTAAACAGGGCGACTCGATGTGGATCATTGATGGTGGCATGGTCGAGCTGCGCACTGAGAGTGATAACCGCTGGGAAGTGGTGTTCCAGAGCGGCAGTGAAGTGAATATCGACCGCAGCGTCAGTGTCGCGCTGGGTCTGAGCGACAGTCAGGGCGAGATCTGGCTGGTGCAGCACAAAGTGAGCATTGATAAAGTTTACTGATACTGACCGATCTGCGGCTAACAAAAAAGCCTCTGCTAATGCAGAGGCTTTTTCATCTTTGTGAGCAGGTGAGGCGAGATCCGGTGCTGCATAAGGTCGTTATGGCAGCGGCGCTGACACCTGCTGGCAGAGCCTGGATTACTCTTCCAGGTCGCCGCAGAAGCGGTAACCTTCACCATGGATAGTGGCGATGATTTCCGGCGTACCGGTTACCGATTCAAAGTGTTTACGAATGCGGCGGATGGTAACGTCTACAGTACGGTCATGTGGTTTCAGCTCACGACCGGTCATTTTCTTCAGCAGATCCGCACGAGTCTGGATCTTGCCCGGGTTTTCACAAAAGTGCAGCAGGGCACGGAACTCTGAACGTGGCAGCTTGTAGCTGTCGCCGTTAGGATTGATCAGTGAACGGCTGTTGATGTCGAGAACCCAACCGTTGAATTCGTATTTCTCAACCGAGCGTTTTTCTTCGTGGCTGCTGCTGGCGTTCATCGAACGGCTTAGCAGATTACGGGCACGAATGGTCAGCTCGCGTGGGTTAAACGGTTTAGTGATGTAGTCATCTGCACCGATTTCCAGGCCAAGAATTTTGTCAACTTCATTGTCGCGACCTGTCAGGAACATCAGGGCTACGTCCGCTTGCTCACGCAGTTCGCGAGCCAGCAGCAGGCCATTTTTACCTGGCAGGTTGATATCCATAATCACCAAATTAATGGCGTTATCGGTCAGCACATGGTGCATCTCTTCACCGTTACTGGCCTCAAAAACAGCGTAGCCCTCTGCTTCAAAAATACTCTTCAGAGTGTTACGAGTCACCTGCTCGTCTTCAACGATAAGAATCTGCGGGGTTTGCATTGGCGGTACCTAAACTTGTGAAAAAAATGTGCTAATAGAACTTATTCTAGGCAAAAACATAACATACAAGTAATTTTATGTTGATAATAAACCAAAGATTTTCGTGATTATGCTGACTTTGGTTGCCCGCCTTCCATGGATAACACTAGCCATTGAGATCCAATATCCCACTGGTTCTACTAGTCTTTAAAACGAATTCTATAATGTTAACAGCTTGCTAACAACGGCCTGATGTTAATTCCAACAACTTTGTTGATTTATATCAAGGGTTGAAATGTAACAGATATGAATAGTAATAACGAGTTGTAAAAAGACGAGAATGAGCACTATCGACCCAAGATTATGGCAGGCTTACCAAAATGTCTGTTTTTGCTTTGAAAACGAGACGTTATTTGCCTCTTTTGCGGTAATTACCGCATGGAACCCGAAAAGTATTCGGTTGTCAGACAGTGAGAATTGCGTAAATAATCAACGTTTACAGCAAACCATAGCCAACTATGATTGGAGTAGAGTCCGGGTCGGCGACCCAAGGTTTGACTGGTTTGAAGACAGTTTTGCCGTAGCCATGCCTTTAGCTGCAGCGCTGCAGTTGGCCACTGAGTTTGGCCAGAATGCGATTTACTATATCAGCGACGGCGAGTTGTGGCTGCACGCTTGTGTGCCTCATCAGGCGTATTGCCTGGGCCCGCTGCGCGATAAATTACCATAATAAGCCCAGCAAGAATCACGGAGGAATGATGAGAGATATAACACCGGATATTTGTGATAAATACCAATCCAAGGTAACGCTGCTTGAGTTGCCACTGCAAAACTTTGGCATGCGCAGTGCGTTCTGGGGCGAGATTGTCACCGTACGTTGCTACCATGATAATTCTAAAGTCAAAGAAGTTCTGAGCCGTAATGGTAAGGGTAAGGTGCTGGTGGTCGACGGCCACGGTTCTTGCCGCAAAGCGCTGATGGGCGATCAGATTGCCATCAGTGCGATTGAAAATGAGTGGGAAGGGGTGATCATCAATGGCGCAGTGCGTGATGTGGTGACCATGTCGCAAATCGATTTAGGCATTAAAGCGCTGGCCGCCTGTCCGTTCAAAACCGAGAAACGCGGTGCCGGAGATATCAACGTCAGCCTCAATATCCACAATCAGATGATTCATCCGGGCGATTACATTTATGCCGATTGGAATGGCGTGCTGCTCTCCCAGCACCAACTGGATTTAAGCTCTCTTTGAGTCAGACTGACTGAGTCCGATTGACGTCAGAAACGAAAGCCGATACCGACCTCAATGCCTTGCTGCCACTGCTGATAATCCAGTGTGGCACGCAGGTCGAGATTGTCTGACAGACGCAGGCTGCTGGAGAGTTCGGCTGAGAGGGAGTCATTGCCATTTTTACTGTCATCATCACTGCGGTTGAGGGAGTACACGGTACTTTTCAACGATACCCGCTCGGTCAGTTGATAGCGCACGCCGCTGAGAAAACCATTTTCTCCGCCGTTAATCGATGAATTGACCCGCGCACCAACATACAGGTCGACATCGCGAAAAATGTTGTACATGTAGCCACCATCAATCACCCAACTGTCAAAGCCCTGATTGTCCTGTTCGGTGGTGAAAAACATGTTGTGTGGTGAGGTGACCTGCTGCGATGGCAGCGAGGGAAGGGTGATGGCTTGCGCCGACAAGGCGAAGGCGAGGCAAGATATGCCGAGAATGACTTTCATTCACCCCTCCTTATCATTTTTATCGTTGTCTGCTGTCCACTGCACTGCGTTTAAGTAAAGCACAAAATCGGCGGGGCTGCCGAAGAAATAATCTGATTCTGAATCATCAACCTAGCGTATACCCGCTTCGGCCATAAAGCAGTTATATGAATCATGATGATTTGAAGCTTTAGGCGATAATTTTGAAAAAGAGGCCAAAAAATCAAATTTTTCGTTGACTCTTTAAGCAAAAATAGGTTAAACGTAAGGGAACGCAAACACACGACTTACGCAAGAATTCATATGTTTACAAACAGCCTAGTAGTAATGACCACCACCATTATTATTACCGACATTACGCATGTTGGGGCAGGCTGCTGAGCGTAAAATTTTCGAAAAAAGGCCTGTACCCCAACCGGTACAGGCCTTTTTTTATACCAGTTTTTTACAATATTCGGAGGAAGGGATGCGAGTATTAAAGTTTGGAGGTTCATCGTTAGCTGATGCTGACCGTTTTTTAAGAGCGGCCGATATCATTGCCAACAATGCACAACAAGAAGAAGTGGCAGTGGTACTTTCAGCGCCGGGTAAAACCACCAACAAGCTGGTGGCCGTGATTGAAAATGCACTGCGCAACGGCGAAGCTGAACTCCAGGTCGCAGAACTGGAAACGTCATTTCATGAGCTGTTTGCAGCGATTAAAGCGGTATTACCGAATATCGATGGTAAAGACTTCGAGCAGCAGGTCAGCACAGCCATGGCGCAACTGCGTCAGTATGTGCACGGCATGAGCCTGCTGGGCACTTGCCCGGATTATGTTAATGCCCGCATCATCAGTAAAGGTGAGCGCATTTCTATCCAGCTGATGAAAGCGGTGATGGAAGCGAAGGGGCTGGCCGCTAACCTGATTGACCCGGTGCAGTACCTGCTGGCCAAAGGCGACTATCTGGAAGCCATGGTGGATGTGGATGCTTCCACGCAGCGCTTTAAACAGAACCCGCTCCCAGCCAATCACGTCAACATCATGCCTGGCTTTACTGCCGGCAATAAAAAAGGCGAGCTGGTGTGCCTGGGCCGTAATGGTTCTGACTATTCGGCGGCGGTACTGGCAGCTTGTCTGCGGGCTGATTGCTGTGAAATCTGGACCGATGTCGACGGTGTCTACAACTGTGATCCGCGTCTGGTCGACGATGCGCGTCTGCTCAAATCACTCAGTTACCAGGAAGCGATGGAACTGTCTTACTTCGGTGCGTCCGTTCTGCACCCGAAAACCATCGCGCCGATTGCCCAGTTCCATATCCCTTGTTTGATCAAAAACAGCTTCAACCCGCAAGGTCCGGGCACGCTGATTGGTCAGGATACCGGTGAAGATAAATTGGCGATCAAAGGCATCACTACCCTGAACGATCTGACCATGGTCAACGTCTCCGGCCCGGGGATGAAGGGCATGGTTGGTATGGCGAGCCGAGTGTTCGGCGCTATGTCTGCTGCGGGTGTGTCGATTGTACTTATCACTCAGTCTTCTTCTGAGTACAGCATCAGCTTCTGTATTGAAGCGCAGCACAAAGCGCTGGCCCAACAGGCGCTGGCCGAGTCGTTCGAGCTGGAACTGAAAGATGGACTGCTCGAGCCGGTTGAGTTTATCGATGACCTGTCGATCATCACTCTGGTTGGTGATGGCATGCGCACCACACGCGGCGTGGCGTCACAATTCTTCGCTTCACTGACCGAAGCGCACGTCAATATCGTGGCGATTGCCCAGGGCTCGTCTGAGCGTGCGATCTCAGCGGTGATCCCGGAAGATAAAGTGTCGCTGGCGATCAAATCGTGCCACGAAAATCTGTTCAACTCGAAACACTTCCTCGATGTGTTCGTGGTCGGTGTCGGCGGTGTCGGCGGCGAACTGGTTGATCAGATCCATCGTCAGCAAGCGAAACTGGCAGACAAAGGTATCGTGATCCGCGTGTGCGGTCTGGCGAACAGCAAAGGCCTGCTGCTGGACAGTGACGGTCTGCCGCTGGAGCACTGGCGTGACCGCATGAACGATGCTTCAGAAGAGTTCTCACTGGCGCGTCTGATTGCCCTGGTGCAACGCAACCACATCATTAACCCGGTGCTGGTCGACTGTACGTCAAGCGATGAGATTGCCAGCCAGTATGCAGACTTCCTGTCGGCCGGTTTCCACGTGGTGACACCGAACAAGAAAGCCAATACGGCCAGCATGGCGTACTACCATCAGTTGCGTGAAGTGGCGCGCCACTCACGTCGTAAACTGATGTACGAGACCACAGTTGGCGCCGGTCTGCCGGTCATTGAAAACCTGCAAAACCTGATTGCCGCCGGTGATGAGCTGGAGAAATTCAACGGTATTCTGTCCGGTTCGCTGTCGTTTATCTTCGGTAAACTCGATGAAGGGCTTTCTTTCAGTGAAGCCACCACAGTCGCCAAAGAGAAGGGTTTCACTGAGCCGGATCCGCGTGATGACCTGTCCGGTATGGATGTGGCGCGTAAGCTGCTGATCCTGGCACGTGAAGCGGGTATGGTGCTGGAGCTGGCGGATGTGAATGTCGAGCAGGCTCTGCCTCCGGGCTTTGATGCGTCAGGCAGTGTGGAAGATTTCATGGCTCGTCTGCCGCAGGCGGATGCGTACTTCAAGTCGCTGTGTGATGAAGCGGCTAAAGAAGGCAAAGTGCTGCGTTACGTGGGTGAGATCAGCGACGGCCAGTGTCACGTGCGTATTGCGGTGGCCGATGAAAACGATCCAATGTTTAAGATCAAGGATGGCGAGAACGCGCTGGCATTCTACAGCCGTTACTATCAACCAATTCCTCTGGTACTGCGCGGCTACGGCGCGGGTACCGAAGTGACTGCGGCCGGTGTATTTGCCGATGTGATGCGTACTTTAGGCTGGAAATTAGGGGTTTAATCAATGAGTTCAAGTGATATGAGTGTCGTCGTTTATGCTCCGGCATCGATTGGTAATGTCAGTGTCGGTTTTGATGTACTGGGGGCCGCGGTGTCCCCGGTGGACGGCACTCTGCTCGGCGACCGCGTGATGGTCAAAGCGGGCAGCGAAGCGTTTACTCTGCACACGGCTGGTAACTTTGTTGCTAAACTACCGACCGATCCGAAAGAGAATATCGTTTACGACTGCTGGACTGTGTTTGCCCGCGAACTGGACAAAAAGCACATCGCACTCAAACCGCTCGACATGACACTGGAAAAGAATATGCCGATTGGTTCCGGCCTTGGCTCCAGTGCCTGTTCTATCGTGGCCGCACTCGATGCGCTGAACCGTTTTCACGGTCAGCCGCTGAATGAAACCGAGCTGCTGGCGCTGATGGGCGAAATGGAAGGCAAGATTTCCGGTGGCATCCACTATGACAATGTGGCGCCGTGTTATCTGGGCGGCGTGCAACTGATGCTGGAAGAGCTGGGTATCATCAGCCAGGAAGTCCCGTGTTTTGATGACTGGTACTGGGTGATGGCGTATCCGGGCATCAAGGTCTCCACCGCCGAAGCGCGCGCGATTCTGCCGGCGCAGTATCGTCGTCAGGATATTATTGCCCATGGCCGCTATCTGGCCGGCTTTATTCACGCTTGCCATACCGATCAGCCTGAACTGGCGGCAAAAATGATCAAAGACGTGATCGCAGAGCCGTATCGTGAGAAACTGCTGCCTGGCTTTGCGCAGGCGCGTCAGTACGCGACCTCTGCAGGCGCTCTGGCCACCGGTATCTCGGGCAGCGGCCCGACCCTGTTCAGTGTCTGTAAAGACAAAGAAGTGGCTGAGCGTGTTGCGCGTTGGCTGGAACAAAATTACGTCCAAAATGAAGAAGGATTCGTGCATGTTTGTCGTCTCGACAAGCAGGGTTCGAAAGTGACAGGAAGTGAGCTATGAAGCTTTACAACATAAAAGAAAATGATGAACAAGTTTCCTTTGGCCAAGCCGTGCGCCAAGGGTTAGGCCGTAACCAGGGCCTGTTTTTCCCGTCGGAACTGCCTAAGTTTGATGACATCGATGCGCTGCTGGCGCAAGACTTTGTCGCGCGTAGCACCAAGATTTTGTCGGCACTGATTGGTGACGAACTGGCAGAAGAGCAGGTCAACGCTATGGTCGATGCGGCATTTCAGTTCCCGGCTCCGATTAAGTCAGTCAAAGACGGCGTGTACGCACTGGAGCTGTTCCATGGCCCGACTCTGGCGTTCAAAGACTTCGGTGGTCGCTTTATGGCGCAATCACTGGCTGCCGTCTCTGACGGCGGTAAAATCACCATCCTGACCGCAACGTCCGGTGATACCGGTGCAGCAGTAGCGCACGCGTTTTACGGCATGGAAGACATCAATGTCGTGATCCTGTATCCGAAAGGCAAGATCAGTCCGCTGCAGGAAAAACTGTTCTGTACGCTGGGTAACAATATCCACACTGTGGCGATCAACGGTGATTTCGATGCCTGTCAGGCATTGGTGAAAAAAGCCTTTGATGATGCTGAGCTGCGTAAGCAGATCGGTCTGAACTCAGCAAACTCGATCAACATTAGTCGTCTGATGGCGCAGATCTGCTACTACTTCGAAGCTGCCGCGCAGCTGAGCAAAGCTGAACGCGAAAACCTGGTGATCTCGGTACCAAGCGGTAACTTTGGTAACCTGACTGCCGGCCTGCTGGCGAAAGCACTCGGTTTGCCAATCAAGCGCTTTATCGCGGCAACGAATGCCAACGATACGGTGCCTCGTTACCTGGAAACCGGTCAATGGGATCCCAAGCCAACGGTTGCCACCACCTCAAACGCCATGGATGTCAGCCAGCCAAACAACTGGCCGCGCATCGAAGAGTTGTGCCGCCTGAAAGACTGGGGTCTGGAAACTCTGGGTAAAGGCGCAGTGCTGGATAACGAAAGTGCTGAATCGGTGAAAGAGCTGCACGCGCTGGGTTACCTGTGTGAGCCTCACGGTGCAATCGCTTACCGCGTCCTGAATGAACAGCTTCAGCCGGGTGAAACTGGCCTGTTCCTGTGTACCGCGCATCCGGCGAAATTCAAAGAAGTGGTGGATGATATTCTGCAGTCAGATATCGAACTGCCGGCTCCTCTGGCCAAGCATGCGGCGATGGAGCTGCTGTCGGTGGATCTGGATAATGACTTCGACGCGCTGAAATCGCTGCTGGTTAATGTGCAGTCTTAATCGGCCGATACAGAGCGACGGTTAGTTCTGGGTGAGCAAATGAGTCGTTGTGCCACAGTAAATAAAAAGCGGTGCCTGGAGCACCGCTTTTTTGCATCTGGACTTTGTCCTGTGACTTAAGTGTCGGTCTGAGACTTACAGAGTCTCAGTAAAAGTACGCGCGATAACGTCGCGCTGCTGCTCTTGAGTCAGTGAGTTAAAACGCACCGCGTAGCCGGAAACACGAATCGTCAGCTGTGGGTATTTATCCGGGTTTTCGACTGCATCCAGCAGGGTTTCGCGTTTCAGGACGTTGACGTTCAGGTGCTGACCGCCTTCGATGCGTGGTGTGCGCTCAATCGCAATTTCACGGCTTTCGAACTGACCCAGTTCGTTTAAAGCCACCACCTGATCGGCTTGATAACCGGCGACAGCGGCAACGCAGCGCGCTTCGTTGGCTTCATTATCGATTAGCCAAATGGAGTTAAGTAGGTCATCATTAGCGGCTTGAGTAATTTGGATACCTTGGATCATTACAATCTCCTCGTTCACTGATAGGGCATGAATGGTTGTTAATTTTCAATGCGGGCTGAGCTTGATATTATATATCCAATATCCCTATTTATTGTATTGATTTAGGTCAATAAACAACATTAAGACACAATTTAATAACGGTTAAAATGTTGATTATGATCAACAAAGCGTTTTAAAACATAGCAATGCTTTTCTGGTCGTAAGTACTCAAATTTATGTGAGAACCAAATGTGTAGTAATTTTACTACATATTTGGTTCTTGGCGTGTTCTGCCTGGCCCGACATCAGGCAGTTAGCAAGTAGAACTGAAAGTGTGTAGTGATTGAATGACAAACAGTAATACCAACCTGACCACGAAATTTATCGGCGCGCATGTTTCGGCATCCGGCGGGGTCGATCAGGCTCCGTTGCGAGCGAAAGAGATCGGCGCCAACGCCTTTGCTCTGTTTACCAAGAACCAGCGTCAGTGGGTGGCCAAGCCGCTGGAAGCGTCCACTATCCGGGCATTCAAAGCCAACTGTGCCCGGCTGGGTTTTTCCGCTGAGCACATTTTGCCGCATGACTCGTATCTGATTAACCTGGGCGCGCCGGAAGAAGAAAAACTCAATAAGTCACGCGCGGCGTTTATTGACGAGATGGAACGCTGCCAGCAACTGGGTCTGACGCTGCTCAACTTCCATCCCGGCAGTCATCTGAAACAGGTTAGCGAAAGTGAATGTCTGGCCACGATCGCCGAATCGATTAACCTGGCTCATCAGGCCGTACCAGATGTGATTGCGGTGATTGAGAACACCGCAGGGCAAGGCACTAACCTCGGCTGGAAGTTTGAACATCTGGCGGAAATCATCGCGCAGGTGGAAGATAAATCGCGGGTCGGTGTGTGCTTAGATACCTGTCATACCTTTGCTGCCGGCTATGATCTGCGCAGTGCCCAAGCGTGCGAAGCGACCTTTGCTGAATTCGATCGCATTGTCGGTATGCACTATTTAAGGGCAATGCATATTAATGATTCAAAGTCGGCCTACGGTAGCCGGGTCGACCGTCACCACTCGCTGGGGGCGGGAGAGATCGGATGGAGCTGTTTTGAATACATAGCTAAAGATACTCGTTTTAATGGTATCCCATTGATTTTAGAAACGATCGACCCGGATCTCTGGGCGGATGAGATTCAGGCGCTACGCCATTTTCATCAGCAGGCGTAAAATATTCGGCTAATTTCTCTTTCTTGGCATTTTTCTTTCATTACATTTATATGTAGATGATGTTTCATCACTATGATTTTACCCATGCGCACTCGCCGTTGCGTGGCGCATGTTTGAATCGTTGATGTTATAGCTGATATTTAAATAACAGATAAAGAAGGATGCCATTATGCAAGCAGTGACTCGTACCTCACTTACCATTTCATGCGCTACGCTCACCACGATTTCACGCGCCGTGCCACGTATGCCGGTACCAAACCGCCACGTCACCGGTCAGGGTCATCATCGTTCACCGCAACCGAGCAGACCCCATCATTAGCTGATGTTCTGCTGTCACACTGGGCCATGTCCGACTGCACTGACGTCTGAAGCAAAATCAGGTTACAATCACCTGCTCATTCAGACAGTAAGGAAGGTTTATGGCTCAGTCCCTGACGTGGCACGATGTCATCGGCAACGAAAAACAACAAGAGTATTTTCAGCACACACTGGCGTTTATTGAAGCCGAGCGACAGGCCGGCAAAGTCATCTTTCCTCCCGCGCACGATGTTTTTAACGCGTTTCGTTTCACTGAGTTTGACCAGGTAAAAGTGGTGATTCTCGGCCAGGATCCTTATCACGGGCCAAATCAGGCTCACGGGTTATGCTTTTCTGTGCAACCTGGTATCAAAACACCGCCATCCCTGGTGAACATCTATAAAGAGTTAGCACAGGACATTCCCGGTTTTACCATCCCGGCACACGGCTATCTGAAGAGCTGGGCTGAACAAGGTGTATTACTGCTCAACACGGTGTTAACCGTTGAGCAGGGCAAGGCCCACTCACACGCCAAAACCGGCTGGGAAACCTTTACCGACCGAGTGATTGATGCGCTTAATCAGCATGGTGACGGCATTGTATTTCTGTTGTGGGGCTCTCACGCGCAGAAAAAAGGCAGCATGATTGACCGTCAGCGTCACCATGTGCTGACCGCGCCGCACCCGTCCCCGTTATCCGCCCACCGTGGTTTTTTCGGTTCCGGACATTTTTCCAAAACCAATCAGATACTTGAGCAGCAAGGTTTTGCACCCATCGACTGGCAGCCACACTCTGACTGAGTTGGGTAAGATATCGTCTTTGGGCGATAATTGCGTTTTTTCGACCAGAATCAAAGCGTGTCCCGGCTTCCTTATATACACTTACTTTAAGTAAGTGTACGGGAGACACACTATGATGATTGAGAGAATCAGACGCGAACACGGCTACATGACACGGCTACTGGCGATTTTGCGTAACAAGCTGCAATTGCTTAAGGATGAGCAGCCAATCAACTACAGCCTGGTCAAAGAGATCGTCGATTACCTGGCGACACATTCTGAAACGGTGCATCATCCGAAAGAAGACATTCTCTACCGCTATTATATGGACCATTACGGTGATAACCAATCGGTAGAGGACCTGGAGAAAGAGCACGTACGTCTGGCTGAGCAAACCCATGCTTTTGTCGATGTGGTTGAAATGATTCTGCAGGACGCGGTGGTGCCGCAGGATGTGTTTATCGAAAAAATGGAAAGCTTTATTAGCGCGCAGCGTCGCCATATGGAACTGGAAGAGCAGTCGATTTTACCGCTTATCAGCCGCACCTTTAGCGTGGAAGACTGGCAGAAAGTGGAAGAGCAATGGAGCCAGAATGAAGACGATCCGGTGTTTGGTGAAACCATTGCTGATCGCTTTACTCAGCTTGCGCGCCGGGTACGTAAAAGCGAATCCGAATGCACCTGATTAGGTAATGCCGTTGGGCGATAGCCAGGCTAAAGTCCAGACACTACAAAGGCACCCAAGGGTGCCTTTGACGTCTCACTGGTTAAACTACATCATAGTTTGAGCTCATCAAGTTCCAGACAGACGTCCATGTCGAGCAGCTCTTTTTCCAGACGCTTTTTATCGCGAATGGCTTCGATCTCCCGCCACATTCGTTTGGCTGGTTTCGCACGGGTAGTGCGAATCTTGGTGATTTCCCTATCCAACATTTCATCAAAGTGCAAGTCATCCATAATCAAGCCTCATTGTTGTTGTCATCTCGCCATGAGTGCTGTCTAAATAGCACGTTTAGCCTCAGGCTAACTTTGATTTATTTCTCATTTGTTTCGTTTAGATGAATATTAAATGTGTTTTTTGTCTGAAATTCACGATTTCCATCGATTGAGGTGAGCAAAAAAGCAGCACTTGGAGTCACGCAAACGATAAAGTGGTCTGGGAAGGTTGTTAAAAAGGTGTTGAAGAGTTCGTGCGACAATCTGTGGTTGATGGTTTTTTGTGCGCTTGATTTAAAATTATGACTTTTTACTGACAAAATAACGTCGCTCTGCGCCTTATCCCTTTATTCTCAATGGATGAGATTGATTTTATGCAACTAGGCTTTTATGCTGTGTTTTTATCCTGATATGTTGCGTAATTGCTGGTCTATTGTTCCGACTTTGTGTTATTTTTGATTGGTAACGTGTTAATGAATGGTGATTGTATAGTAAAAAATAACAATAAAATGAATCTTATTGCATATTGATTTTTGCTATTGCAGCCTGCATTATCCGCCCGTCAAAAATTCGCTGATTTATTCTACTGGTCATCCCGACCGCGGAAATCACAACAAACGTATGCCATAACTCTGATAATTTCGCTGTTTGCGAAGATACGTTTGTGGTGCTGACGATCGGCTCAGATTAGCGCAATCACTCTACGAGAGGTTCTTGTGACAGACTTAATTAATTTGATGAACGATCTGCTTTGGGGATCAATTCTGGTTTATCTGCTGGTGGGTGTGGGCATTTACTTCACACTGCGTTTAGGTTTCATTCAGTTCCGTCATTTCGGCCACATGTTCTCAGTTTTGAAGAACAGCCGCAAAGAGGACAAAGCTGGTATTTCTTCTTTCCAAGCCCTTTGTACCAGTCTGGCTGCTCGTGTCGGTACCGGTAACATGGCGGGTGTCGCTGTGGCTTTGACCATGGGTGGTCCGGGTGCGATTTTCTGGATGTGGATGACCGCTATGCTCGGTATGGCGACCTCATTTGCAGAAAGTACGCTGGCGCAGCTGTACAAAACCCGTGATAAAGACGGCAATTACCGCGGTGGGCCGGCTTACTACATGGAAAAAGGCCTGGGCATGCGCTGGATGGGTGTCCTGTTCTCTATCTTCCTGATGATCGCGTTTGGTCTGGTATTCAACGCAGTACAAGCCAACTCGATCACGAACGCGATGACTACCGCATTTGGTTTTGAGCCGCTGCACATCGGTATTGTGATTGTTGTACTGTCTGCGTTTGTGATCTTCGGTGGTATCCGTAAGATTGCCCGCACGGCAGAAATCATCGTTCCATTTATGGCGCTGGCATATGTTGGTATTGCGCTGTTTGTGATGGTGATGAACATTGAGAAGCTGCCAGCAGTGCTGACTCTGATTATCAAGAGTGCGTTCGGCTTTGAGCAAGCGGCGGCTGGTGGTCTGGGTTATGCGATTGCCCAGGCGATGATCAACGGTATTAAACGCGGCCTGTTCTCGAACGAAGCCGGTATGGGCTCTGCGCCGAACGCGGCTGCCACGGCAACACCGTACCCGCCACACCCGGCTTCACAAGGTTATGTACAGATGCTGGGTGTGTTCGTTGACACCATCGTTATCTGTTCAGCGACTGTGGCTATTATTCTGATGTCGGGTGAATACGTGCCGCACGGCGATGTGACCGGTATCGAGCTGACTCAGCGCGCGCTAAGCTCGCAAGTGGGCAACTGGGGTAGCATCTTTATCGCCATGGCGATCTTCTTCTTCGCCTTTACCTCAATCATCGCTAACTACTCATACGCTGAGACGAACCTTATCTTCCTTGAACACAACAACAAGAAAGGTCTGGCTATCTTCCGTATCGTGTTCCTGGGTATGGTGATGTTTGGTTCACTGGCGACCCTGCCAACCGTATGGTCGATGGCAGACGTATCGATGGGTATGATGGCGATTGTTAACCTGGTGGCGATTCTGCTGCTGTCCGGTATCGTGATTAAGCTGGCCAAAGACTACAACCGTCAGCTGAAAGCGGGTAAAGTGCCGACCTTTGATGCCAATGAGTACCCTGAGCTGAAATCTCAGCTGGAAGACGGTATCTGGGATAACAATAAGTAACCACGGATACGTTATAGGGCTGTTGGTTGTAAGATTGTACCGATAGCTGTTATTGGAAAAGCCATGCAGACAATGCATGGCTTTTTTTGTAGGCTATAGGCAAAGAAAACAACTAGGATATGATTATGCTGATTGTGGTATCACCAGCCAAAACGCTTGACTACGAGTCACCGCTGCCGAGTGAACGTTACACCCAGCCGGAGCTGACCGAGCAATCCAAACAGCTGATTGAGGTTTGCCGCCAACTGACCCCGGCTGACATTTCTGAGCTGATGAAAGTGAGCGATAAAATTGCCGGTCTCAACGTGGCACGCTTTGCCGAGTGGAGCGAGACGTTTACCACGGATAACGCCCGTCAGGCTATCTTTGCGTTTAAAGGTGATGTCTACACCGGTCTGGATGCGCAAACCCTGAGCGATGATGACCTGAGCTATGCCCAGAGCCATCTGCGTATGCTCTCAGGCCTGTACGGTCTGCTCAAGCCGCTTGATCTGATGCAGCCATACCGTCTGGAGATGGGCACGAAGCTGGCTAATGAGCGCGGCAGTAACCTGTATCAGTTCTGGGGCAACATCATTACCGACAAGCTGAATGAAGCGCTCAGCGCGCAGGGCGATAATGTGCTGATCAATCTCGCGTCTAACGAGTACTTTAAGGCGGTGAAGCCGAAAGCACTGGATGCGCAGATCATTACGCCGGTGTTCAAAGACTGCAAAAACGGTCAGTACAAGGTCATCAGCTTCTACGCCAAAAAAGCGCGCGGCATGATGGCACGCTATATTATTGAAAACCGCATTGAATCGGTGAAGCAGCTCGAAGCTTTTGATACGGCAGGTTACTATTTTGCCGCGGATGAATCGACGCCGACCGAGTTGGTATTCAAACGCGAAGAGCAGGCTTAATTAACGCCGCAAGAGGACAGAGTATGATGGCATGGTTTAAAAAGTGGCTGGCGCGTTATGATGCCTGGTGTGTCAGCATGGGACTGACGCCGGAGCAGAAACGCTGTTGTGTGCCGTATCGTAAAGACCCGGTCCATGAGCGCAGCCGTGACGACGCCTGAGTATCCTCTGTTTGATACTCACTGTCATTTTGATTTCGATGCCTTCGCGGCGCAGTTTGCCGACGAATTGGCTTTGGCATGCCAGCAGGGTGTGCAACGCATTCTGATCCCTTCTATCGGCCGGCAAAACTGGCAGCGGGTGGCAACACTCGCTGCTGATTATCCGGACCACATCTATTATGCACTGGGCTATCACCCTTATTTCTTAGCATCGGCTGGTTTAAATCCATTAGATGACCTTGAACAGGCGCTCGACGCCCGCAGTTCTGCTTGTGTCGCTGTGGGAGAAGTGGGGCTGGACGCCATGGTGGATATTGACGCCAAGGTGCAGGAAACGCTGTTACTCGGCCAACTGGCGTTAGCACAAGCGGCAGGCTTGCCTGTGGTGCTGCACAGCCGCAAAACCCATAACCGTTTATTGCAACTGCTCAAGCAGACACGCTTTCAGGGCGGTGGCGTATTACACGCGTTCTCTGGCAGTGAGCAGCAAGCGCGTCAGTTTATCGATCTGGGCTTTAAAATCGGCGTTGGCGGCGGGATTACCTATCCGCGCGCCAATAAAACCCGGCGTACAATTTCTGCTCTGCCACTTGAGCATTTAGTGCTCGAAACCGATGCCCCTGATATGCCATTGTGCGGATACCAGGGCCACAACAACCATCCCTGCCGTTTGCCTCTGGTATTGAACGAACTGGTTCTGCTGCGAAAAGAGGATAAGCAAACGGTTGCTAGTGCAGTTTGGAAAAACAGCAATTTGCTCTTTTCTATTTGTGAACGAATCCCAACGGAAATGTAGTACGATTGTCACATCTAGTGACAAAATGGTGATTAAAGTCACATATTGAAATGAATGAACAGTGAATCTTATTAGAAAGTGTGAAGGGTGCATTACTTTATCGATCTAGGGGTGAGTATAATTGCCACGCTTTTGAGCTCCATTTTGTTACACGCCAACAATAAACTTATAAGGAAATCATAAACTATGAGCCTGTTTATGAGCCTCATCGGTATGGCAGTACTGCTCGGCATCGCCCTGCTGCTGTCTGAAGACCGTAAAGCTATTAACTTTAGAACCGTGGGTGGCGCATTCGCTATCCAATTCGCACTGGGTGGTTTCGTTCTTTACGTCCCTTGGGGTCGTGATCTGCTGGCAAGCTTCACTGCTGGTGTTCAGAGCGTAATCGATTATGGTAAAGACGGTATCGGCTTCCTGTTTGGCAGCCTGGTTAACTTCTCTGTTGACGGTATCGGTTTTATCTTTGCTTTCCAGGTACTTCCTACCGTCATTTTCTTCTCAGCCCTGATCTCAGTTCTGTACTACCTGGGTATCATGCAGTGGGTTATTAAGATTCTGGGTGGTGGCCTGCAAAAAGCGCTGGGCACTTCTCGTGCGGAATCTATGTCTGCTGCAGCCAACATTTTCGTTGGTCAAACTGAAGCACCACTGGTAGTCCGTCCGTTTGTACCAAAAATGACACAGTCTGAGCTGTTCGCAGTGATGTGTGGTGGTCTGGCTTCGGTAGCGGGCGGTGTCATGGCCGGTTACGCAGCGATGGGTGTGCCACTGGAGTATCTGGTTGCGGCCTCTTTCATGGCGGCACCGGGTGGTCTGCTGTTTGCAAAAATCATCAAACCTGAAACTGACGCTCCGGAAGAAGAACTGGGTAACGTAGACATCGACGGCGGCGACGACAAACCCGCTAACGTCATTGATGCCGCTGCTGGTGGTGCATCAATGGGTCTGCAACTGGCTCTGAATATCGGTGCGATGCTGTTGGCGTTTATCGGTCTGATCGCGCTGATCAACGGCATTCTGGGTGGCGTTGGTGGCTGGTTCGGTATGCCACAACTGACTCTGGAACTGCTGTTGGGCTGGGTTTTCTCTCCACTGGCATTCGTTATCGGTGTGCCTTGGTCTGAAGCGACTCTGGCGGGCTCTTTCATTGGTCAGAAGATCGTGGTGAACGAATTCGTTGCTTACCTGAACTTCGTGCCTTACGTGGGCGAAAATGCGCAGGTACTGGCAACAACTGGCGCCGTGATGTCTGAGAAGACCGCAGCAATCATCTCGTTCGCTCTGTGTGGTTTTGCGAACCTGTCATCGATTGCGATTCTGCTGGGCGGCCTGGGTGGTATTGCACCTAACCGTCGTCACGACATCGCTCGTTTCGGTATGAAAGCTGTGGCTGCTGGTACGCTATCTAACCTGATGGCAGCAACCATTGCTGGCTTCTTCCTGTCTTTCTAAGTCAGTCGAGAATCTATATATAGACGCCGTTTAAACATCACCCCGTAGCAAGAGATTGCTGCGGGGTTTTTTTATTTTTTCTCTCAGGGCGGGAGAAAAGTCGGGTGGACAGAACGGACCCACCCGACCTGCGTGATTGGCTTTATGGCGCGCCGGCCCGACAGAGGCTGATTTCCTCAGTCTGTTATTTTGAGATACAAACCGTTTGCTCCGGGCAGGGCGCTACAGTTTTGCTGTGAATATCTATACTGTGTAGGTCGGTAAGCATGGTGACAGGAGTTGTCATGCCCGTCTCAACAGTACCTATATACACCTGCTGAGCCCGAAACCGAGCGTAAACGGGTACTGTGCGGTGACAAGGATAGCAATTGGCAGGCTGGCTGATGTCCGGCTGCCGAGTCTTCAGGGAACCAAGTCCGTTCATTTTATTGCTGCCCGGAATGATGTCAGATGACCATTCGGGTGGTGAGCTAATTGACACTATTGATCGGAGATAGAAATGAGCGATTTAAAAGCAGCAGCACTACGTGCACTGAAACTGATGGATTTAACCACGCTGAATGATGACGATACGGATGCCAAAGTGATCCAGCTTTGTCACGATGCGAAAAGCCCGGTCGGTAATACCGCCGCCATCTGTATCTACCCTCGCTTTATTCCTATTGCTAAGAAGACCCTGCGTGAACAAGGTACATCTGACGTGCGTATTGCGACGGTGACTAACTTCCCGCACGGCAATGACGATATCGAGATTGCTGTAGCGGAAACCAAAGCGGCTGTCGCTTATGGCGCAGATGAAGTGGATGTGGTGTTCCCGTACCGCGCACTGATGGCCGGTAATGATCAGGTTGGTTTTGAACTGGTTAAACAGTGTAAAGCGGCGTGTGGTGATAAGGTGCTGCTGAAAGTGATCATCGAGACCGGTGAGCTGAAACAGGAAGCGCTGATTAAACAGGCTTCGCAAATCTGTATTGAAGCGGGCGCGGACTTCATTAAAACCTCGACCGGTAAAGTGGCGCAAAACGCGACCCCGGAATATGCGCGCATGATGCTGGAAGTGATCCGTGACATGGGCGTGGCACAAAGTGTTGGCTTTAAGCCGGCCGGTGGCGTGCGCACGGCAGAAGATGCTGCGCTCTACCTGGCGATGGCCGATGAGATCCTGGGTGATAACTGGGTCGACAGCCGTCACTACCGCTTTGGCGCCTCAAGCCTGCTGACCAATCTGCTTAACACGCTGGAAGTGAGCAATGACAAAGCTGATCCGGCGGCGTACTGATCGACTCAGCTTCATCTCTGAGTAAACAGGTGGTGCGTCACGCATCACCTTTTACTCGCCGTGTTTTCGAATAATCAGTGTTTTCTACTAATCAGTATTTTCGATTCACCACGTATTTTTTCTCTTAACCATGGCTCTGTAACAGAGCTTGGGGGGATAGCTATGTCTTCATTTAGTGATAAGTCGTCTTCATTCAGTGATAAATCCGCGGCCAGTAGCGGGCGTGCCGTGCCATTTTTGCCGCAGGAAATCATTCGTAAAAAGCGCGACGGCGAACCGCTCAGCGCCGAAGAGATTGAGTTTTTTATCCAGGGGGTGGCTGACGACACGGTGTCGGAAGGTCAGATTGCCGCCTTTGCAATGGCCATTTTCTTTCGTGAAATGAGCATGGATGAGCGCATTGCGCTGACTTGTGCCATGCGTGATTCCGGCATGGTGATTGACTGGAGCGCGATGAACTTCGCTGGCCCGATTGTCGATAAACATTCCACCGGGGGCGTGGGTGACGTTACTTCCCTTATGCTGGGGCCGATGGTCGCGGCGTGTGGCGGTTATGTGCCGATGATCTCCGGGCGTGGCCTGGGACACACCGGCGGTACGCTGGATAAGCTCGAATCCATTCCTGGCTACAACATCACGCCGAGCAATGAGGTCTTCGGTGCGGTGACTAAACAGGCGGGCGTGGCGATTATCGGCCAGACCGGTGATCTGGCGCCGGCGGACAAACGCGTCTATGCCACGCGGGATATCACCGCCACGGTGGATAACATTTCTCTGATTACCGCGTCGATTCTGTCGAAAAAACTCGCCGCTGGTCTGCAGTCGCTGGTCATGGATGTCAAAGTCGGATCCGGCGCCTTTATGCCGACCTATCAAGCCTCAGAAGAGCTGGCCAAATCGATAGTGGCGGTTGCCAATGGTGCCGGTACGAAAACCACCGCGATTCTGACCGATATGAATCAGGTGCTGGCCTCTTCGGCCGGCAACGCGCTGGAAGTGCGCGAGGCCGTGCGCTTCCTGAGTGGTGAATACCGTAATCCGCGTCTGTACAACGTGACCATGGCGCTGTGTGCCGAAATGCTGGTGCTGGGTAATCTGGCTAAAGACAGTGCTGAGGCCGAGCAGAAACTGCAGCAGGCACTGGACAGCGGTGCGGCGGCGCGCTGTTTTGGTCAGATGGTGGCAGGTTTGGGCGGCCCGGACGATTTTGTCGAGCACTATGATCGTTATCTGGATAAAGCGGAGATCGTGAAGCCGGTGTATGCCACGCAGAGCGGCGTAGTGTCTGCGATGGATACCCGGGCGATTGGCATGGCTGTGGTCGGCATGGGCGGCGGTCGCCGCGTGGCGAGCGACAACATCGATTATGCGGTCGGTTTTGATCAGTTTATCCGTCTGGGTGAAAGCGCAGATAGCAGCAAACCGCTGGCCGTTATCCATGCGCGCAGTGAAGCGCAGTGGCAGCAGGCGGCACAGGCGCTGCAACAGGCGATTACCATCGGTGGCGACTATGTGGCGACACCGGATGTGTACCGTCAGATCCGTGAACAAGATATTTAATGCTGGAGCAAGCAATGAAAAGAGCATTCATTTTAGTCCTGGACTCATTTGGTATCGGCGCGGCGCCGGATGCCGACAAATTTGGTGATGTCGGTTCGGATACCCTGGGCCACATTGCCGATCAGTGTGCCGCAGGCGCGGCGGATAACGCCCAGCGTCGTGGCGAACTGACTTTGCCTAATCTGTCTAAACTGGGCCTGGCGATGGCACACCAGGAAGCGACCGGTCGCTTTGCGCCCGGGCTGGATCAGCGGGCTGATATTATCGGCGCTTACGGCCATGCGGCTGAACTTTCCTCCGGTAAGGACACGCCGTCAGGCCACTGGGAAATCGCGGGGGTGCCGGTGCTGTTTGAGTGGGGCTATTTCACCGACAAACAGAACAGTTTTCCGCAGGAACTGACGGATCGTATTCTGGCCCGCGCGGGTCTGGACGGTTTCCTTGGCAACTGTCACGCTTCCGGGACTCAGGTGCTCGATGATCTGGGTGAAGAGCACATGCAGAGCGGTCTGCCGATTTTCTATACCTCGGCCGATTCGGTATTCCAGATTGCCTGTCACGAAGAGACCTTTGGTCTGCAGCGCTTACTGGAACTGTGTCAGATCGCCCGTGAAGAGCTGGCGGATTACAACATAGGCCGGGTGATTGCGCGTCCGTTTATCGGGCCGGGCAAGGGCCAGTTTGAGCGCACCGGTAACCGGCGTGATTTGTCGGTCGAGCCACCATCGGCGACTGTGCTGCAAAAGCTGGTCGAAGAGAAGCAGGGCAAGGTGGTGTCGATTGGTAAGATTGCTGACATTTATGCCAACTGCGGTATTACCGATAAAGTCAAAGCGACCGGTATTCCGGCGCTGTTTGATGCCACACTGGAGCAAATTGCGGCGGCCGGTGACAACACGATTGTGTTCACTAACTTCGTTGACTTTGATTCGGCCTATGGCCACCGCCGTGATGTGGCCGGTTATGCCGCTGCGCTGGAATATTTCGATCAGCGTCTGCCACAGGTACTGGATCTGATGCAGGACGATGATGTCCTGATCCTGACCGCGGATCACGGCTGTGACCCGACCTGGCCGGGCAGCGATCATACCCGTGAGCATATTCCTGTGCTGGTGTACGGCAAAAAAGTGGCGCCGGGCTCTCTGGGCCAGCGTGAAACCTTTGCCGATATCGGCCAGAGCCTGGCTGACTACTTTGGCGTGTCGGCGATGGACTACGGCAGTAATTTCCTTTAATTCCTGACCTGGCGCTGTGTCATTGCCAGGTAAAGATCGGGTTGCGCTGCGGCGTAAACCCGATTCAGCGCTTAGACTTGGATAAGGTCAGTGTTACTGGATAACAGTGACGTTGGGTATAAGCGCGAAAGGAAAACACATATGGCAACTCCACATATCAATGCTGAACTGGGCGATTTTGCTGATGTCGTCTTGATGCCGGGCGATCCGTTGCGGGCCAAATACATTGCTCAGTACTTTTTACAGGATGTCCGGGCAGTGTGTGATGTCCGTAATATGCTCGGCTTCACCGGCACCTATAAAGGCCGCCGAGTCTCAGTGATGGGGCATGGTATGGGCATTCCGTCCTGCTCGATTTACGTCACTGAGCTGATTAAAGATTTCGGGGTAAAGAAAATCATCCGGGTTGGCAGCTGTGGTGCGGTCAGCGATGACATCAAGGTGCGCGATGTGGTGATTGGCCTTGGTGCCTGTACCGACTCAAAAGTGAACCGGATACGTTTTAAAGATCACGACTTTGCCGCCATCGCTGATTACAGTATGGTCAAAGCGGCCGAGAAGGCGGCTCTGGCACGTGGCATTGAAGTTAAAATCGGCAACCTGTTTTCGGCTGAGCTGTTTTATACCCCGGATCCATCGATGTTTGAGGTGATGGAAAAGTACGGTATCGTCGGTGTGGAGATGGAAGCCGCCGGTCTGTACGGCGTTGCGGCCGAGTATGGCGCCAAAGCGATGGCGATTTGTACCGTCTCGGACCACATTAAAACCGGCGAACAGACCACTTCAGAAGAGCGTCAGACCACCTTCAATGAGATGATAGAGATAGCGCTCGATTCAGTGCTGGTCGCGGATGCGGAAAAAGCCGCCACACCTTAGGCATTCGAGAGCTCAGGCTGGGCGGTGGTTTGGTCATTAAGCGGATGGTTTGGTCATTCACTAACAGTGCCGGGGTTTATATTTCCCCGGCATTTTTCAGCAACAGGTTCTCGCCTTTATCTTTCGGCTGACGCCGCAGCAGCAAGGTCAGCAATACGCCACTGATAAAGCTCATCAGCAGCATCAGGTACATGTAGCGGTCACTTTTACGGTAGTGGTGGTCAGAAATGGCAGTCACTTTACCGGTTTCAAAGGTGATGCGCACAAAGCCGATCAGGCTGCCATCGTGCATCACAGGTTCAACCAGTTGCTGACGGCCGATGCTCGCGGTTTGCAGCGGCGTATCGAGCCCCAGCACTTCACGCACACTCAGGGCCGAATCACTCGCGGCCAGTTTGACCCCTTCTGCATCATAAATGGTGGCATCAAAGACCAGACGTTCTGAGGCTAACTGGTTAGTCAGCGCCAGCAAGCGTTCCTGATCCTGATCGGCAATCATGCTGCTGGCCGATTGCGACGCCTGGGTAATCAGCACTTTTGTCAGGGTTTCTAACTGGTTGGCCTGAATGCGTTCATTACCCTTGCTGATCACCACGCTGTTCTGAATGGTGATGAAAAACATCACGGCTAACAGGATGACAGCCAGCACCCGCATCACCATACGAAAGGAAAATAATGAACCATCCATACCGTTAACCTAAAGAAAAATAAACTCCGGCTCATATTGAGACTTGCCTTTTGAAATTGCAATAGGGTAACGTCAGGGAATACCAACAATGGAAAGTGGACATGGACGCTTTAACAACTTTATCTATCAAAAAACATACAACTTTACTTAACCGTCTGCCTGAAACGCGTTTAGCTAACCGACTGGAGAAAGCAAAAGCGAACTGGATTGTCTACGCACCGACGCTGACTGCGCAGCAATTTGAAGACATGGATTTCTTTACCGGCCATTTCAATGCCATTGTCGAATGCTGGAAAGTCGGGCATTACGAAGTGGCGCTGATGTCAGGTGAACTGACCGCTGAGCATGAGACGATTCTCAAGGGATTAGAGCTCGATTATGCACGGATCAGCGAAGTGCCGGATTTATCCAAGCCAGGATTGATTGTACTGGATATGGACTCGACCGCGATTCAGATTGAATGTATCGATGAGATTGCCAAACTGGCCGGAGTCGGCGAAGAAGTGGCAGAAGTGACTGAACGTGCCATGCAGGGCGAACTGGACTTTGAACAGAGTCTGCGCCAGCGCGTTGGCAAGCTGAAAGGCGCCGATGCCTCTATCCTTGAAGCGGTGCGCAAAGAGCTGCCGCTGATGCCGGAACTGCCGGCTCTGATTGGCACTCTGCATGCGTTCGGCTGGAAGACCGCGATCGCTTCCGGCGGCTTTACCTATTTCTCCGATCACCTCCAGCAGATGCTGTCACTCGATCACACGCAGTCGAATACACTGGAGATTGTCGATGGTAAGCTGACCGGTAAAGTGCTGGGCGATGTGGTTTCAGCGCAGACCAAAGCGGAAATTCTGGCGGATCTGGCCCAGCAGTTCGACATTGAAATGCACAATACCGTAGCGGTCGGGGACGGCGCCAACGATCTGGTCATGATGGGCGTGGCGGGTTTGGGCGTAGCGTATCACGCGAAACCTAAGGTGGAAGCACAGGCGCAGACTTCCGTACGTTTCTCGGCGCTGGGCGGCGTGCTGTGTATTCTGTCGGCCGGTCTGGTCAGGCAGCAGAAACTGAGCTGGCAGGCTAAGCCGTAAGTGAAGGTTTTGCGACGCTGAGTCGTTGACCATAAGCAGCACAGATACAGCTGCGCACAAAAAAACGAGGCTATGGAGCCTCGTTTTCTATTAGTTTCTATTAGATTATATTAGTTTGTATTAGATTATATTAGTTTCTATTGGTCTGTTTCAGTTTACGCTCTCGGCCTGGGCACTGTTACTGGGTCAGTTCAAGCCGAATCAGTACTTCTTCTGTGATATCGATGATTTCGCCAAATCCGGCCATGGCGCCGAGTTCTTTCTCCAGCGCTTTGGCATGTGGCATGCTGATCTGCGCCAGTTCGGCCAGATCGCTGCGCATCAGGGTGGTAAACGGATCGAATACCGGCGCTGCACTGATGCGCAGCACAAACAGCTCGCCCAGTTCCAGAGCATGTTGAATAAACTGGATACGATCTTTAATGTTGACGAAATCGGTGATGAGGCGTGATTCGACCGACTGAATACGGGCACCGAATTTGGCCGCGGCAATATAGACTTCGTGATACTGCGGCTCCGCACCGTCAATGCGCCGCATTGGCGTAGCGAGCAGTGTATTGGTGTGGCCTTTGTAGATAGGTTCAAGCGTGATTTGGTTATCGTGGCCCAGTTTGGCCAGCAGCGCCAGATGCGGCGGCAAGGGATAGTTAACCCCGATGACTTTCGGCCGCAGGTTAGCGCCGACTTTTTCCACGAATACCGGCGCGCTGACAATTTTATCCAGCAGAATGTTATGCAGCCCTTCGAGCAGATGGGCACTCGGCAGCACTTCATCTTTACGCAGCATTTTATCCTGATTGTTCTCGATGATGCTGTTGAAAAACGCAATGCTCTTTAACGTCTGTGTGGTTTCCTCAACCATCAACTGCAGTTTACGTCCTTCCGGGCCGACCCGGATCACCGTGTACGGCAGGGCATCAAGCGGCAGGCTTTTGTCATACAAACGCAGTTCGCGGAAGTTGATCTGTGCGCTATCGCCGGCTTTGAGGTCAACCGCTTTATCCAGCACTATGCTCAGACCACGCTTGGACATATCGATGGTGAAGCCTTCAGCCAATACGTTACCTTCGATGTGCAGTTGCAGCGGAGTCTTGAAACGATAGCGCGGCTCCCGGCGCCGTGATCGCGCATCGTAATAAATGTTAATCGGGGTGTGGGAAACCTTGCGCGGATGGCGGAACGGGGCCAGCTCACTGCTCGCCAGGGCCGGCTTCTCGACCAGCAGATAATCTTTGGCGCTGGTGTTGTCTGTGATTTCCTGCAGTATAGCGCAGTGGGTCAGGGCACTGGAGCGATCGGTCAGTTCACGTGAGTGGCTGGCAAGTTCCTGGCGTTCCTGATCTGACAGTTCAAACACTGAAAGACGAAACGCTTTCCAGCTGCTGCGCCGCGCACCGATGTGCCAGAACAGATGGCGCTGAGCGCGTGTGGCTTCCGGCATCATCATCGAAAAGAACAGCGTCTTACCCTGATGATCATGTTTGAAGGCATACAGCACATTGCTGCTGCCGCGCAGGCCGTCTTTGGTCAGCTGCTCCATACGTGCGCTATTGAACAGATTACTCAGTGCCTGCTGATTACGCTCATCCTGCCAGTACTGCCAGATCGACTGGTTGTTTTCGGTCATCAGCACCATCTGGAGTTCACTGCCGCTGAAAAACACCGGCAGGTTGGACGTATGTTTCAGATAGCTGTGCTCATAGCCGCGTGTGCGGGCGCGGATGATTTTGTCCTGGTTGTCATGCTTGGCTTTCTGGCTGTTGTCACGCAGTGATTCAATGATGATGCGTTCGATGACATTGGTCTCGGTGAGCTTAAGAGTACGCAAAAACTTGATGGCATCATTGTCATACGAGTCGTCAATTGCCAGAATACGGTATTCGATGGCCTGATCCAGGCCGGGTACCTCGGAGGTCTCGCTCAGTTCGGTAAACGTGACTGAAATAGTGTCGCCCAGTTTGTAATCAAAAGCGGACGGGACTTTAAACTTGGCGCCGGAAGAGGAGAGATCAATACTCAGGCCGTGCACGGTGTGCTTGCTGTTACGCAGAATGATTTTTACCTGCGACGATATTTTCAGCCGGTTTTCCTGGCGTTTGAGATCGTAGCCGAGTTTGACCGGTTCAACTTCAAACGGGCTGTTCGGTTCGGTGATCTTGCCCTGATTGAGCGTGCCACGCTGTTTCATCACCCGGAAGTTGTTGCGGGTGTTATATAAAAGGTCCCAGACACCTTCGGTGTAGCTGCCGAATCTTTTCACCCCTTTGTGATAAGTGTTAAAGGCAACATCATCCAGCCAGTGTTTGAGTCCGTCCAACTGATACTCACGGCACTCGCCCTGAACCCGGCCACGCAGATCAATGCTTTTAGTGCACGGTGTCATCAGGCGTTTGAGTTCCATCTTAACCAACAGTTTGACCGAAGGCGGATGACCTTCGGTTAGTTGATTGAGCAACGACTCAAAATCAGGTGAGTGATAGGCCGGAATCAATTGTTCCGTGAACGAGAGTATTTCAGGTGGCTGCATAGTTTTCTGTTAGAGTGTCATTCTCATACTTGATACATCGGCCCGGTGGGCCGGTTCTTTAGCAGTATGTTGCAGTGATTCATGAATTTATAAAAGCTGTCGCTTCACAGCTTTTAAACATTTTTCAGATTTGAGGTTTAAGTTTTCATGGCTAAAGCTAAACGTGCCTACGTCTGTAATGACTGTGGGGCTGATTTTCCGCGCTGGCAAGGGCAATGTAACGCCTGTGGCGCCTGGAATACCATTTCAGAAGTTCGTCTGGCGGCTTCACCGCAGGCAGCACGCAATGAACGCCTGAGTGGTTATGCCGGCAGCGCGACGGAAGCCGCGGTGCAGACGCTGGCGGAAATCAATCTGCAGGAAGTGCCGCGTTTTACCAGTGGTTTTAAAGAGCTCGACCGCGTACTTGGCGGCGGCATCGTCCCGGGCGCGGCAATCTTGATTGGTGGTAGCCCGGGCGCGGGTAAATCGACCCTGCTGCTGCAAACCATGTGTCTGCTTTCTGCCCAGATGACGACCTTATATGTCACCGGCGAAGAGTCGTTGCAGCAGGTTGCTTTGCGCGCTTCACGACTCGGTTTACCCAAAGAGCATCTTAAGATGCTGTCGGAAACGAATGTCGATCGGATTTGCCAGATTGCTGAGCGCGAGCAGCCGCGCATTATGGTGATTGACTCGATTCAGGTGATGCACGTGGCTGACGTACAGTCCTCACCGGGCAGTGTGGCTCAGGTGCGAGAAGCGGCGACGGCGCTGACCCGCTATGCGAAGCAAAATAACGTGGCGGTATTTATTGTCGGCCATGTGACCAAAGACGGTACGTTGGCCGGGCCTAAAGTTCTGGAGCACATCATTGACTGTTCAGTCCTGCTCGATGGTGGCACTGACAGCCGCTTCCGCACCCTGCGCAGCCATAAAAACCGTTTCGGTGCGGTGAATGAGCTCGGGGTGTTTGCCATGACTGGCCAGGGACTGCGAGAGGTGAGTAACCCGTCGGCAATCTTCCTGTCACGTGGTGAAGAAGCAACCTCAGGCAGTTCGGTGATGGTGGTGTGGGAAGGCACGCGCCCGCTGCTGGTGGAGATTCAGGCGCTGGTGGATTACTCCCAGTTGGCCAACCCGCGCCGGGTTGCGGTCGGTCTGGAGCAGAACCGTCTCTCTCTATTATTAGCCGTGCTGCATAAACACGGTGGTTTGCAGATGGCGGATCAGGACGTGTTCGTCAATGTGGTCGGCGGCGTTAAGGTGACAGAAACCAGTGCCGACCTTGCTTTGCTGATGGCGCTGCTGTCGAGTTTCCGTGACAAGCCGCTGCCGAAAGATGTGGTGGTGTTTGGTGAAGTCGGTCTGGCGGGGGAAATTCGTCCGGTACCGAGCGGGCAGGAACGCCTCAATGAAGCCTTTAAGCACGGCTTTAAGAAAGCCATCGTACCGATAGCCAATATGCCCAAAGGCGGTATCGAGGGCATGCAGATTCACGGGGTACGCAAATTGTCGGAAGCGATCAGTGCGTTTGATGAACTGTAATCAGAACATGAGTTAAAGAGGGGCCGGGTTTGGTCCGGACGGGGGAGGTCAGAATATTTATCAGGTCCCCTCGCGTGATGGCGTGCTATCACCTATATTTCATCAGCATAGACCGAACATTTCAGCAGCAATAACCGGGTCTATACCCAAACAACTTGGAGTGGCCGGTAGGCGGCAAAGGAGTGAATCCCCATGAGCATAGAGACACGATGTGATTGGGAGGAATGAAGGCAGCCAACACCGCTGCAGCTTCAAGTAGTAAGGGTATAAATATTTTTTTTCAGCAAATGGACGCAGGGGTATCAGTCTTGATGGATTGTGATATACTCTGCGCGCACTTTATACCTTATTAACAGAGTAAGACAATGGCAGATTTATCGAAATACAGAAACATTGGTATTTTCGCGCACGTTGACGCGGGTAAAACCACTACCACTGAGCGTATTCTTAAGCTTACTGGTAAAATCCATAGAACTGGTGAGGTTCACGATGGTGAATCTACTACAGACTTCATGGAGCAGGAAGCAGAGCGCGGTATTACTATCCAATCAGCTGCGGTAACTTGTGAGTGGAAAAACCACCGTCTAAACGTTATCGATACTCCTGGACACGTTGACTTTACAGTAGAAGTATACCGTTCTCTGAAAGTTCTTGATGGCGGTATCGGTGTATTCTGTGGTTCTGGCGGTGTTGAACCTCAGTCAGAAACCAACTGGCGTTACGCGAACGAATCAGAAGTATCTCGTCTGATCTTCGTTAACAAACTGGACCGTATGGGTGCAGACTTCTTCCGCGTTGTAGACCAAGTGAAGAACGTACTGGCGGCAACTCCGCTGGTTATGACTCTGCCTATCGGCCGTGAAGATGACTTCGTGGGTGTGGTAGACGTACTGAACCGTCAAGCATACGTATGGGACGAAACAGGTCTGCCAGAAAACTACGAAATCAAAGAAGTTCCAGCAGACATGGTTGATCAGGTAGAAGAATACCGTGAAATGATGATCGAATCTGCTGTTGAGCAAGATGACGATCTGATGATGGCTTACATGGACGGCGAAGAGCCTTCTATCGAAGACATCAAACGTTGTATCCGTAAAGGTACTCGTGACCTGGCATTCTTCCCAACTTTCTGTGGTTCTGCGTTTAAGAACAAAGGTATGCAGCTGGTTCTGGATGCGGTTGTTGATTACCTGCCAAACCCAACTGAAGTTGATCCACAAGATCTGACTGATCCAGAAACTGGTGAACCAACTGGTGAAAAAGCGATCGTAGACGCTGCAGAACCGCTGAAAGCGCTGGCATTCAAGATCATGGATGACCGCTTCGGTGCTCTGACTTTCATCCGCGTTTACTCAGGCGTGATGAAGAAAGGCGACACCGTTCTTAACTCAGCAACAGGCAAAACTGAGCGTATCGGCCGTATGGTTGAGATGCAAGCGAACGACCGTACTGAAATCACTCAAGCACAAGCGGGTGACATCATCGCAGTTGTTGGTATGAAGAACGTTCAAACTGGTCACACACTGTGTGATCCAAAACACGAATGTACTCTTGAGCCAATGATCTTCCCAACTCCAGTAATCTCTATCGCGGTTTCTCCGAAAGATAAAGGTTCTACTGAGAAAATGGGTATCGCGATCGGTAAGATGGTTGCAGAAGATCCATCATTCCAGGTTGAGACTGATGAAGATTCAGGCGAAACCATCCTGAAAGGTATGGGCGAACTGCACCTGGACATCAAAGTAGACATCCTGAAACGTACTTACGGCGTTGAGCTGGAAGTGGGTGCTCCTCAGGTTGCTTACCGTGAAACTATCACTAAAGCAATTGAAGATAGCTACACGCACAAGAAACAGTCTGGTGGTTCTGGTCAGTTCGGTAAGATCGATTACCGTATCAAACCAGGTGAGCCAAACTCTGGCTTCACTTTCAAATCAACTGTCGTTGGTGGTAACGTTCCTAAGGAATTCTGGCCAGCAGTTGAGAAAGGTTTTGAAGGCATGATGCAGCACGGTGTGCTGGCTGGCTTCCCTACTCTGGACGTTGAAGTAGAACTGTTCGACGGTGGTTTCCACGCAGTTGACTCATCTGCAATCGCATTTGAAATCGCAGCGAAAGGCGCATTCCGTCAGTCTATGCCTAAAGCGGGCGCGCAACTTCTTGAGCCAATCATGAAAGTTGACGTGTTCACTCCAGATGACCACGTTGGTGATGTAATCGGTGACCTTAACCGTCGTCGTGGTATGATCAAAGACCAACAAGCTGGCGCAACTGGCGTACGTATCAAAGCAGACGTTCCTCTTTCAGAGATGTTCGGCTACATCGGTACTCTGCGTACTATGACTTCTGGTCGTGGTCAATTCTCTATGGAATTCGAACGCTACGCAGCATGTCCAGCAAACGTTGCTGAAAAAGTTATCGCTGAAGTTAAAGAGCGTAACGCGAAGAAGTAATTCTTTAAGTTAAGCGCTTTAAGCTAAGTAATAACAAAGCCCCGTTAGTGCAAGCTAACGGGGCTTTTTCTTTTTCTTTTTCTTTTTTCTTTTTTATTAGCGGACTTACGGACTTTCGGCTTTGTTCTGCGGTGAAGTTACAGATCAAACCGGGTGTCACGCACTTCCCCCAGATAAGGGTAACGCTGCTGAAACTGGTTGATTTGTGCTTGTAACCAGCGGTGAAAAGCCTGGATCTTCGGACGTTTAAAGTAACCATTGGGCGCGCACAGATAGAACTGGAATCTGGGTTTGAGCGCCACATTACCAATCTGTACCAGTTTGCCTTCTTCGATATAGCGACACACGGTCGCATGTTTGACCAGCGCCACACCCTGCACCGCTAACGCGCCTTCCAGCACAAACTGGGAACCGTTGTACTGCAGCGTCGGCTGGTTGCTTGGCAGACCGACATTTTTCAGCCACAGCCCCCAGTCCATATCTGGCCAGATGTCCTCGATCAAATCGGCGCGTACCAGATCTTCCAGTTGATAAATCTGATGTTGCTGCTGATAAATCGGGTGACAAACCGGGTACAGCACTTCATCCATCAACCACTCCGATCGCACGTTTTTATAGTCGCCGCTGCCGTAGCGGATACAGACATCGACACTGGAGTCCTGAAAATTGACCAGTTGGCTGGTGGGTTCTATCAGCAGCGAAATATCAGGGTTATGAGTACGAAAATCACCGATCCTCGGTACCAGCCAGTGCTGGGCGAAAGAAGGCAGAGTCGAAATAGATAACTGTTGAGGGGAGGGATCCTGATTGATAAGGCGAATGCCTTCCTGCAGATGGGCAAAGCCTTTTTGCGCCTGCTGATAGAGCACGTTGCCTTCGTGAGTGAGCTGAATTTTACGATGCTGGCGGATAAACAGTTCTGCACCGAGCCACTCTTCAAGCAGACGAATCTGCTGGCTGACTGCCGCGGGAGTGACAAACAGCTTCTCTGCCGCCAGTTTGAAACTGCCGCTTTCTGCCGCGGTATAAAAATAGAACAGCCCCTGTAATGGCGGTATACGTTCACTCACATTAGTTTTCCTTAACTGAATGGCAAAATCTATCGTTTGTGGAAATAGCGGTTAATGACGATTATTAGTCACAACCGAGCAGGGTTCAAGGAGGACTTATGAAGGCTGTGAATCTAGAAACCAGAGTGACAGAACAGAGTGAATTATCCGGTTGGCTTAACGCATTCTTAAGTCAGTTACGACGTTGGCATCGCAACTACCGCACTCGCCGCCATCTGGCAGAACTTCCGCCCCACCTGTGGAAAGATTTGGGGCTGGAGTATGAACAGGTGATGGCGGAAGTGAACAAGCCGTTCTGGCGTTAAGCCAATGATGTCTGAGCTAATTCCCGTCGTAGCCAGTCGCTGAATGCTTCAATTCGCGCTGCGCGGGAAGAGGAGGGATCGCTGATCAAGCTGTAACGCACGCCGGGAGTCAGGCCGATCTCGAACGGTTTAACCAGTACGCCACGTTGCACATAGTCAGCGGCCAGGTTATCGGTAGCCAGGCACGCACCGTGTCCGGCGATCACCGCATTAAGCGCCATATCAAAGGTACTGACTTCCATCCATTGCATGGTCTCTTTGCTGACCGTGACTCCGGCCGTTGCAAACCACTCGGACCAGGGAAAGCTTTGTGAATCGAAGTGGATCAGCCAGCATTGCAACAGTTGATCCGGATGGACCAGTTGCAGAGATTCTGCCAGCTGCATTGAACAGAACGGATAGACTGGCTCTTCATGGAGAAATTCCTGCTTCAAGCCGGACTCGGTGACATCTTCATTCCCCTGCCAGATAGCCACATCAATTGCGCTGTGGCGGATGTTCGGGCTGTCACAATCGGTGATAAGGCGAATCGGAATATAGGGATGTTCCATGGTAAAGCGCCACAAGCGTGGCATCAGCCAGCGTGAGGCGAAAGAGGGCGGGGTACGTACGCACAGTATGCCTTCCAGTGGTTCATTCTGAATCTGGTTCAGTCCGGTAATAATGCGTTCAAAGCCCTGACTGACTTGCAGATACAACTGCTGGCCTTTTTCGGTCAGCAACATTTCCCGCCCCTGGCGCATAAACAGCTTACAGCCCAGTTGCTGCTCTAACTGACGCAGTTTCTGACTGACGGCAGCCTGAGAGACAAACAGCTCTCGCGCAGCTTCACTGTAACTTTGGTGGCGGGCCGCCGCTTCAAAAAAGCGCAGCCCGGAAAGATGACGTAACCGGTTGTCCATAACTCCTGCTTATATGACGAGTGGTGAATGATCGTTCGTTTCCGGACGGGAATATTTCCATAATACGACTAACAAAGCAGTGGGTACAGGAAGTAAGCATGACAACCAGCACAAAAAACTTGCGGCAAACATTCAGCTTAAAGCGTGTAATTTCAGGATTATGGCGCAAGCTAAGCGGGGACAAGCAACAGCCGCAACAATCATTACCGTTAAATGAACACCTGCGTAAGGATATTGGCTGGCAGGAAAAGCCGCCTCACCGCCACGATTACAGAGACTATCTGTAATGCGGACTATAAAGCTGGCTTATTCAGATTGAAAAATAAGGGAGCTTTGATTGCTCCCTTTTGCTGTTGTGTCACAGGGCTAGTCTTCCCAAACGACAAGTTGCCCTTTTGGCCAGTTCTGGCCCACTTGGTGATACTTTTGCTCCAGCACGTGGCGCTTTATTTTCAGGGTTGGGGTGAGAATGCCGTTCTCAATGCTCCACGGCTCTTTAATCATCAGCACGCCCTTGATCTGTTCATGGGATTCGAGCTGTGCATTCATCTTGGCGATGACTTTCTCAGTGCTGCGCTCATAACGCTGGCGGTTAAAGTTCGGAAAGTCATGCGGCACGACGAGCAGGATCGGCGCCGGCAGTCCGAGTCCGATCAGGCACATCATTTCTACCCGACTATATTCAAACAGCTTCTTCTCGATCGGCACCGGTGAGACAAACTTACCTTTGGCGGTCTTGAAGGTATCTTTTTTACGTCCCTGAATCGAGAGAAAACCCTCACTGTCGAGTGTGCCGATATCTCCGGTATGCAGCCAGCCCTGATTGTTGAACGACTCTTTACTGGCAATGTCGTTCTTATAATAGCCGGCGAACAGCCCCTGGCTCTGCACCATGATTTCGCCGTCATCGGCAATTTTTATTTTTACCCCCGGCCCGGCGTTACCAACGGTACCGATTTTATCAGCCCGGAACGGATAGTTGAGTGTGCTGTAGGCAAAGGATTCCGTCATGCCCCAGGCTTCAGTAATGTTGAGACCCAACTGGTGATACCAGGCCAGTAACGCTGGCGACACCGGCGCAGAACCGCAGCCCAGCACGCGCGCCTGGTCTAAGCCCAGTCCTTTGGCTATCTTCTTCTTGATCAGCGAATTGACCAGCGGGATCTTAAGCAGCAGGTTTAATTTTGCCTGTGGCAGCTTGTCCTGAATCCGCTGCTGGAACAAGGTCCACAGACGCGGCACGGAGATAAACAGTGTCGGGCGCTGCATTTTGACATCATCAATGAAAGTATCGAGCGATTCCGGAAACGCCGTAGGTACGCCGCCCATCACGGAGGAACCAAAGATATAAACCCGTTCGGTAATATGAGCCAGCGGCAGATATGAGAACAGGCGGTCATTGGGTTCAATGCCGATATGGTTAATCAGTTGTTGTACCGACCAGCAGAACCCGCCGTAGGTCAGCATGGCGCCTTTGGGAACCCCGGATGTACCGGAGGTGTAAACCAGAGACATCAGTTTGTCCTCGCTGTGCTGAGGACGAAATTCACTGGGCGTATGCTCGGCAATCAGCTTGGTATAGCGATGCTGACATTTTGGCGCTGAGTCATAGGGCAGTGAAATGGTGATTAAGTCAGGCAGATGAGTCAGCACCTGTTCGGTTGCTTTGCCATCATCCAGTTTCCCGGCGATCAGAATCTTACTTTCACTGTGGGTGATGCAGTATTCGATCGTTTCGGCACCTGCGGTCGGGAAGATGGGGACACTGACAAAGTCACCCAGCATCATGGCCAGATCGCAGATAAACCACTCAGCACAGTTTTTCGAGACCAGGGCGATTTTATCGCCGGGCTCGGCACCGAGTGATTGTAAAGCCGAGACCAGTCTCAGCGCCTGATCGGCCACTTGCGCAAAAGTAAAGGTGACAAACTGACGGTTAATCATCTGTTTGAGATAGATTTCGTCCGGACGCTGTTGCGCCCATTTTAAAATCATCTCGTCGGGTGTGTGGAGAGCACAGTTTGATTTGCTCAATGTGTTAGGTTGGATCATTCTCTAACTCCTGGCTGCTCGCCTGTCCGCCTGTCTGCAGAGAGCTCAGATCGTCAGTAAAGTCAGCATTGGTTTGGCAAAACTTATACACCCTTCCTACTTGAAGCTACAGCGGTGTTGACTGCATTCGTTCACCCCAATCACATAGTGTTTCTATGCTCATGGGGATTCACTCATTTGCCGCCTACCTGCAACTCCAAGTAATTGGGTATGGTTATTGTTATGTTAAATTTTTGTTAACTGTAGCAGTAAGCACTGTGCAAATAAAGCCTTAATTACACGAACTTATACCCAAAGTGTTACCAGTGGTAAGTGCCTGACAGGGCGTTCAGCGCGAATGAAGCTGGCGAAAAGCGCCGGGGCTGATGCCGGTTTTCTTTTTAAAGATACGCGAGAAGTAAGACACATCCCGGTAGCCGCATTGATAAGCGATAAAAGCGATTTTGGCATTTTTCTCATCCACCAATAATCTCTTGGCCATGGCGATACGTTTATCGCAGATGTAGTCGCGAAAGCTGACGCCAATCACTTTGTGAAAGCGTTTTGAAAAGTACGAGATAGAATAGTGGCAGTATTCGGCAATATCTTCTTCACGGATTTCTTTAGTAATATTCAAATCAATATAACGCAGAATATCTAACATCTCTTTACTTAGACTATGTGGAGATATGGGTGAATGCAGAACTTGTTGCTCAATGGTCTGCTGGTCAACGTTATTGTTAAGCTTCTCGCAAATACCAGAGATAGCCATCGAGGGTTCATCCTCACTGATATCAAGCAGGGCCAGAACGGGTTCTTGGTGGCCGATACTGTTTTTGTATGAGCCATCGTGAATAATGATCAAGTACTTGTTTAAATTCATACAGATCTTGAGTGAAGTCAGCAGTAACCCCTGGCAGCGATCCTTCTGATAAAAAAACAGCGCATAGGAGACATCAGGTTCACTAAGGACCGAGACATCACTGCCGTGCTCAACCACATCGAAATAGTGCTTACACACGTCCTGAACACGCCGTGGGAGCGTCGTCAGCGGACTACCTAACCAGTGACCCTGATATTTTCCTGCCATACCGAATTCTCACACCACAGATTTTCACACTAAGGTTCTAAAGTCATAGCTTCTTCTAAAGTTATAGCTTCGAAAGCCACAGATTCTAAAACCACACTAGTTGCCACCCGAGAAAGCAAGAGGCTTAATTGTAAGCCTAGAATTAAGCCAAAAAAGTGCAAATAAACCTCCCAAGGTCTTAGGTCAAATAATTGGTTTAGCGCACATTTCCAAGTGATCAATGGTTGAATATGCACTGTAACTTTATTGTGTTTGTTTCACTAATGAGAATGTTGCTGGTGACTGTTTATGGCCTGTTTACCGAGTAATAAAGCGAAAAATATCAATATAACAGTGCGTCTTGTTACTACTAAAGGGTATTGAACGCTATTTGTGCCAAATATTTCGCATCTTTAAATGATTTTTAAATCAATAATTAGTGAGTATTTTGTTACTTAATGTTAAAGAAAGTACCAAACTCTGACCAAAAAGTCCTAACCGCTACTGATAGAACTATCTAAATTGAATATGAACATTCAATGTGTCAGGAAGGAGACCAAATCATGAATAAGTTCACTCAAGCGATTAAAAACTTTTGGCAAGATGAAGAAGGGTTGACCATTGTGGAGTATGCAGTGGCTGGTGCTTTGATTGCTGCTGCCTTGGTAGCTGCATTTCTTAATTTAGGAGATGCGGTTGAAAACGTGATCAATGGTTTGGCAACAACTATAAACAATGGTGGTTAAGCAAACTGAAGATATTAGCAACCTTTTTATCAAAAATAAGAGCATTAAAATATGGTTTTATCGATTGTTGGTTGGAGTCTTTTGATTGTTATTGGAGTTTCCGATGCTAAAGAGCATCGGATTCCCAATTCTCTAGTCGTTACTCTGCTACTGATTATATTACTCGAAACCTTTATTTTTCAATTTAATGATAACTGGACTGCAGTTTTTCTTGATAGTTTATTTGGATTTCTAATGTGCTTTGGGATTGGAGTTTTGATTTACGTTAGTAGGGTTATGGCTGCTGGAGACGTAAAACTGCTGGCTGCGATAGGCTTGAGTGTAGGGATGGGCTCCTTGGCCGAGTATGCTCAATTTGTAATATTGTCGTGTATTTTGGTTGGATTTATGTATTTAACTTTAAATAGGATTGACACGGTTTCCTTACACACTAAAAAACGAGAACAATATGGGCTAATTTCTGATAATAAAATTAGTTATATGCCTCTTGCACCTGTTTTTATTATTAGCCTAGCAATGTTTCAGTATTTTAGTTTGGCTTAATTTTACCCATGAAACAATTGATGACCTAAAGTCTAAATTAGGCTAAGGATTTTGGCATGAGCGTACCTTCTCCAACAACAAAGCATAGGATCGAGTTAACTCCTCAAGCATTGCCTCCCGCAGTTCCTACATCAGTCGATGAATTAAAAATCCCTTATGTGATTTTAGAAAATCTGATGCTTAAGCAGTTATCCGCCTACCCAAAATCAGATGTATTGCAACTGACCCAACTGATGGCGATCGGTAGTCATATGGTCGAGGACCTTCTGGCCGGACTGCGTAAAAAGTCTTTGGTCGAAGTATTCCAGGCCGAATCGTCCAATTATTACACTCAGCAGCAAAGCGGACACGTGAGATATGGTTTATCTGAAGCGGGGATGTACCAGGCCGATCTGGCATTTAAGAAAGATGCTTATCTTGGCCCGGCACCGGTCTCTCTCGATGACTATCAGGCCATGGTTGAAGCGCAGGATGTACGCGCTAACTACATCACTCGTGCTGATGTGACCTATGCCATGCGTGATGTTTATGGCGCTGAGCGGATGATCGCCACATTAGGCCCTGCGATCAATTCCGGACGCGCACTGCTACTGTACGGCGATGCGGGGACAGGTAAAACCTATGTTGCCACCCGCCTGCTCAATTCGCTTAATACCTCGGTTTATATTCCTTATGCGGTTTATGCGGCCGGCAACATCATTAAAGTCTTTTCCAAACAGCATCACAAAGCGGTCGCTCCACAAGGTCAGGAGCAAAGTTTGTCTTATAAAGCCCAGTATGACAGACGCTGGGTATTGTCTGAGCGGCCCAGTATTCAGGTCGGTGGTGAGCTGACTATGGATATGCTGGAGGTCAATCACTCTGAGCACAACCGGGTATGGATGGCACCGCTGCAGATGATGGCCAATAACGGCATTCTGGTGATTGATGACCTGGGGCGACAGCCTGTACCGGTCGATACGATATTGAACCGCTGGATTGTGCCGATGGAATACTTTTTTGATTACCTGGCCTTGCCGAATGGTCAGCAGATAACTATTCCTTTTATATTGACCTTAGCGTTTTCCACCAACCTGGATCCGGAAAAAATCAGCGACCCTGCTTTTTTGCGTCGTCTGGGTTACAAAATTGAGTTTCACCCACTGGAGCAGAACGAGTACCACGCATTGTGGGAAGAAATGGCTGCCAGTCGAGGGTTAACCATTCATCCTTCGTGTTATGACATGTTGTACCAGCTGCACGGGTTGCACAAAGTGGGTTTTTACCCCTGTTTGCCGAAAGATTTAACAGGAATCAGTCGAGATATCATCGTGTTTGAAGAAGCGGCCCAAATCATTACTCCGGAAATTCTGGAGCGAGCCTGGCAGCTCTACTTCACCGCCGATGGTAAAGGAGGAGGTGCACGATGAGTCGCGGTCAGATTATTTTGTTGATACTGCTCTCTGTTGTATTTGGGTTGGCAGCGGTGTTTTTTGCCAAGCAGTGGATGGATACGCAAACCAAACCGACCACCGAAGTTGAGGTGGTAGAGCGGCAACCAGTTGTCGTTGCCGCGATGCAGATACCATCCGGAACCATTATCGAAGAGCAACACTTAACGACCAAGTTACTGGAAAAATCCTGGACGGCAGAGAGTCAGTTTTCTAAGACCACGGATGTGCTGGGAAAAATTGCTTCGGTTGATCTTTTCCCTGATGAAATATTGGTGATGCAGCGACTGAGTATTCCCGGAGAGGGCGCGACTTTAGCTGCCCTGATTCCCGAAGACAAACGTGCTATCACCATTCGGGTCAACGATGTAATTGGCGTGGCGGGCTTTCTGTTACCTGGTAATAAAGTGGATGTGCTTAATACCGTGTCCTATGGAAAAAATTCCGCTAATACGACGACGGTACTCAAAGATATCAAGGTACTTGCTGTAGACCAGACGGCGCGTACCAACGACAACAAGCCGGTAATCGTACGAGCGGTCACCCTGGAAGTCGATCCCAGAGATGCTGAAAAACTCTTAAGTGCCAAAAGTAAAGGAGATATACAGCTTGCTCTGCGCAACCCGCATGCTGTCGAACCTAAAGTGGTCAAATACGTTCCGCCACCAAGCGTCACCATTATTAAAGGGACAGATACATCCAATGTGCGTGTAAGGAATTGAGGTGGGTTATGAAACAAATACTGGTAGTGCTGGCTGTATTCTTTACATGCAGTGCGTGGAGTGCGGCGACTCAAAGCGGCAAAGTGGTTACGGTACCACATCACAAATCGACCCAGGTTTTGCTGCAGGGTAACGCGAGCCGGGTATCTCTCGGCGATCCGGAAGTGCTGGATATAGTGATGCTCAAATCCAATGAGCTGTTTTTGATAGGTAAAAAACTGGGCGCAACTAACCTGATGGCCTGGGACCGAAGTGGACGCCTGATTGAGTCATTCAATATTGAAGTGACTCACGATGTGAATAGCCTCAAAGCAAAACTGTACCAGTTCCTGCCGGATGAAGATATCGCTGTGCACAGTTCGCAGAACCGTTTGATTATCAGTGGTCAGGTCAGCTCGCAGGATAAAATGAATGTGGCGTTACGTTTGGCAGAAACCTATGCCGCAGGCGAGTCAGCAGACAAAGAGACCGACTCGCGCAATAAAGAGGCGGAAAAAACCGGCGTCGTTAACCTGATGAGTATCGGTGGCGCACAACAGGTGATGCTGGAAGTCACTGTCGCTGAAGTGCAGCGCAGCCTGGTTCGTCGTTTTGATTCTAACTTCCACTTTTTTCAAAACAACGGCAAATTTTCCTGGGGCGGTACATCAGCCGGTGCCTACATTGATGATGTTGTTCCCGGTGTAATCAGTCCGGTGTTTAATTCCCCAACAATCGAAGGGACCGGATTATTGTCCACTTTTATTGATGGTGACACCTTGTTTACTTTAGCGCTGGATATCGCCAAGGAAAATGGTGTGGCCAAAGTGTTGGCCGAACCTAATCTAACCGCATTAAGCGGAACCAAGGCGGAGTTTTTAGCTGGTGGTGAGTTCCCGATTCCGGTCGCAGATGATGATGGCATTACTATTGACTACAAGCCGTTTGGTGTCGGACTGAAATTTATCCCCACTGTGCTGAGCGATAAAAAAATCAATCTCAACATGGCGATTGATGTGAGTGAAATTGCCAGCTCTTCCACTTTAACGATTTCACCCAGCGGAACCAATGCGGCGTACTTTATACCGCCTATTACCCGGCGTAGTGCTTCTTCAACTCTGGAACTCGCTGATGGTCAGACGATTGGGATTGCCGGGCTGTTGAGTGAAAACGTGCGTGATTCGATCTCGAAAATGCCAGGGCTGGGGGATATTCCTCTGCTGGGACAGATCTTTAACAGCCAGGAATATATTTCCGGTGAAACCGAGCTGGTCATTCTGGTCACTCCAAGGCTGGCTAAACCGATTGACCGATCCAAGGTGACCTTGCCAACCGACGCGTTTGTTGAGCCAAACGACCTCAACTACTACCTGCTTGGTCAAGGGGCTTATCTGGCCAGTCCGACTGGAGTGAAACCAATGCGTGTCTCTGGCAATGATGCTGCCGTCAATTCAGGCCGCGGTGGTTCGGAAGGCTCATTTGGTCACGGGTTATAGGAGATAGGATGATGAAAGCATTTATGTTAGTCAGCATTGTCGCGATGCTGGGTTTGACTGGCTGCGCCAACCAAAATCATGCTGGTGTACATCGACTGGGCAGCCACGTTGCTCAGATTCGTAGTGAGCAAACCTTTAATCCTAACGCCACCCAGGAAAATCTTGGCGTTGTGCCCGATGGCAATGGTGAGCGTATGGAGGATGTGTACAGTATTTACACAGGTAAAAAAGTGGAAGTGTTACAGGGCTCTAACAGCCAGGTAATTAAAGGCTTCCAATAGGCCGAGGTGATTATGAAAATCTCACACTCTCGTTATCGTATCCACTCGCGTTATGGCATGAAAAAGCAGCAGGGTATTGTGATCGTCATTGTAACCATTGCCATGATAACCATGCTGGGCGTTGCTGCGCTGGCGATTGATATCAATCACGCTTATATGAACCGGACTAAACTGCAAAACGGGGTTGATGCGGCGGCCCTCTCTGCTGCTTTCAGCATGGACGAATACAAAGGGACTTCAATTGAAGAGGCGAAAGCCAATGCAACGACGGTGGCCAATGAGACCCTGGTCAGACTGACTTCCTCAGCCGGTAATGCGGAGGTGGATTCGATAGGCGCTGATATTGCTGTGACCTTTAACAGCAGCTCTGACTTTACCGGTGCTGACTGCGTTGTTGATGGCGACTGTTACGTTCGCGTAGCGGTGAGTAACTTGGCGCTGGAAAGCTATTTTATGCGCCTGTTTACTGATGTCAAAGCGGTTGCAGCCAGTGCGGTATCCGGTCCCAGTGCCGGTGGTGGATCATGTAATGTGGTGCCGATGGCGATGTGCGCGCCAGACCCTTTGAGTGAAACCGGTGGTTACAATGACAATAATGTCTATCAGCTTAAACTGTATTCGAACACGTCAGAAATGGGGCCGGGGAACTTTCAGCTCCTGAATCTGGATGAAGGTACGCTGCGCGAGCAGATGGCCGGGTCGTACGAAGGGTGTGCATTTCCTGGTGAGGATGTGACATCAAAACCGGGTAATACCGTCGGCCCGGTTTGGCAGGGGCTCGATACGCGCTTTTTGACCGAAGATGATATTGCAAATGGCTCCGGCAGTAATTCCGTGCGCGGTAGTTATGGTCCTGAGACGGACACAACGGAGACCCCTGCTGATGAATTGGCGGACAACCTGGATGCAATCAAAGAAGGCACCTTTAATGCCGGAGATGCTGACAGTCTGGATGGTGAAGGGTTGAGTTATAACTACGCCGATTATACCGGTACCGGCAGACGTGTGTTAGAAGTGCCGATCATAGAGTGTACAGGTGGGGAAACCGGCGCCAGTGACTACCGGGTAGTGACGATTGGTTGTTATTTCTTACTGCGCAAGCCACCCAGAAATAGCGGCCAGGGACAAGGTGCATTAGAAAACGCGGTATATGCAGAATATATGCGTGACTGCAAAGTGCAGAACAGCCGCAATAACGGTGAAAATTCTACTATCGGTACTTACCGTATTGTGTTGTATGACGATCCATTTAATGAGGATTCGTAATCATGGCTATGGCGAGAAAAAATTTATCTGGTGTAGCATCGGTCGAATTTGTGATTGTGTTACCGCTACTGCTGTTATTTCTCGCGGCAGTTGGCGAATTTGGTAACGCTTTTATTCGCTATAATACGCTCAGTAAAGCGGTGCAAAATGGTGCGCGATTCGCCGTCACTGAAGTCTATGGCACGGCAAATTCGTATCAAATTGCCGATCCTCAACAAATTCGTAATGTGGTTATCTACGGCAATAATCTCGGGGTTGGCGACCCACTATTCGAAGATATGACCGTTGACGTCACTTATAACCCGGACGATGACACAGATAAGTACGTTGTTGTTACGGCAAATTATCCTTATACACCTTTGCTCGATGCTTTGTTGGGTAATGTGATGTCAGATGTGACTCTAAGGTCATCGTCATTGATGAGGGTTAGACCATGAAACTTTGTTCGAGGCAGCACACGATACGGCGTAATTTTACTGGCCGCAGCAGGCAACAGGGTATCACTCTGGTTGAGTTCTCTATTCTGGCCTCGGTATTTTTGTTGATTATGTTTGCGGTGATTGAAATCGGTATTTTTGCCTTTCAGTTACAGGCGATGAATGATATCAGCCGCAGAACCGCCAGAATAGCTGTTGTTTGTCCGGTCGGAACCGACGTGAATATAAAATCGTTAGCTTTTACCGAGCAGATTCCGACAGGTATGTTTGCGACCGATCAGTTTGATGACGATAATATTGAAATCGACTATTTGGATAATTCAGGAATTAAAGTGGAAACTCCGTTTGATAATCAAAGAGATATTCACTTTGTCCGGGTTAGGATTGTTGATTTTAATTATGGCTTCTCAGGGTTACTCAATTTTCTGGGCGATAACGGAACTTTGTCGGTACCAGAATTTGAGACCATATTACCGGCCGAGTCATTAGGTAATGTAAGAGTTGATGGCTCTAATGAGAAGACAACCTGTATATAGGGGATATTAAGATGGGTGAAACAGTGAAGTTATCTAGAAGTGACAATCTTAATATTCGATTGAAAACCAATCTTTCCATCTGGATTCTTTATTCGAGTGACAGATTTAAGCTTCATATGCAGCAAGAGTTGTCGCTCTGTAATAACGTGAGTTTTGAGACATTCTCTCTGCATGGTGTTATTTCGGACAGCTTCAAAAATTTCTCGGCACCGGACCTGATTTTTGTTGAAACCGGGCCTAATTGGGCGCAGAAAATTGTTGAACTCCAGGGTTATGAAAATCCCAGCTCGGATGACGTACACACGTCGTTAGTGGTGTTTGGTGATGAGAACGATAATGGCGCCCTGAAAATCGCACTCCGGATTGGTGCCGCGGATTTTATCTCAGACCAGGCCGGATTAGCCGATTTGATGCCTTTGCTGAAAAACAGCGCGGAGGAAAAAATCGCCGCCCGGAAAAGCGGGCAGTTGTTTGCTTTCGTGAATACGAAAGGTGGCTCCGGTGCAACCACTTTAGCGCTCAATACGGCGGTGGAAACGGCGGTGCAATGTAAAGATAAAGTGTTATTACTTGATTTGGATATCCATTTTGGGGTGGTGGCTGATTATCTCAATGTTAATCCGGTGTACAGCATCAATGATGCGATTGCAAATGTCAGCGACCTGGATGAGATGTCACTGTTTGGTCTGGTGACCAAGCACTCTTCCGGCCTGCATGTACTGACGTTCAAGCAGGAAAACTATAGCGAAAATTTTGATAAGGCGATGCAGTTAGGCAAGTTACTGCCGACCCTGCTTGATTATTATGCTTATGTTTTCGTGGATATGTCCACCGGTGTCAACCGGATGTTTGCACCGGTCTTATCTCAGGCAAGCAAAGTATTTTTAATTACCCAACAGAACCTGGTCGGGATAAAAAATACCGCACGCATATATAAGGCGTTAACCATTGAATATGGCGTGGCACGCGATCAGGTTGAACTGATCGTGAATCGCTTTGAAAAACGTCAGCAAATAAAACTAAAAGATATTGAAAAAACCGTTTCTGGCATGACTGTGCATGTTGTCCCGAACGATTTTAAGGTGGCGATAGAGAGTGCCAATTTGGGTAAGCCTTTTGTTGAATCAAAAAAAAGCAGCTCGATCACCAAATCGATCAGTGAATTATCCCACGAGCTTGCTCCGCCGGATAAGCAGAAAAAAGGCTGGCTTAAACGTCTATTTTCCTAGGGATTAGGAGGAATTATGTTCTTCAAACGGAAAAATATTAATTCAGAGTATCAGGACAAGGTCCTTAGCTCTGAAAGCATAGTTCAGGTTGAAAGTGATACTCAGAAAACGGCCAATAGCAGTGAATCCGTGCAAGGTTTGAATCCGATTGAAAGAAAACTGCGCGAAGCCGAAGCTAAAAACCGGGAAATAGACGAAGCGCGCCGCCAGCTTGAGCAGGAGTTGGCGACCAAGCACTATTACCATCAGCGTTTGCTGGAAACCATGGATTTGGCATTGTTGTCCAGCCTTGAAAAAGGCCGGGCGAAGAAAGACCTGCATGACGCAGTAGTCCAGTTAATGTCGGAAGATCAGACCCATGCGCTGAGCGCAGAGGGCCGCAAACGGATAATCAAACAGATTGAAGATGAAGTGTTTGGCTTAGGGCCACTGGAGCCTTTACTGTGTGATACCAGCGTGTCGGATATTCTGGTCAATGGCCCTAAAAGTGTTTACGTGGAACGGCGCGGTAAACTGGAGCGGACGCCATACACTTTTTTAGATGATCGTCATCTGCGTAATATTATTGATCGCATCGTGAGTCGTGTCGGGCGACGCATTGATGAATCATCCCCTATGGTGGATGCCCGTCTTGAAGATGGCTCACGGGTTAACGCCATTATTCCTCCGCTGGCATTAGATGGCCCTTCGCTCTCCATCCGTCGTTTTGCGGTTGATAAACTGACCATGGACAATTTGCTTAACTTCAATTCAATTTCAGAACCCATGGCCCGCTTTGTTGAAGCGGCAGTGCAAGGGGAACTGAATATTCTGATCTCAGGTGGTACCGGCTCAGGTAAAACCACCACACTGAATATTTTCTCTGGTTTTATCCCCAAAGAAGATCGCATTGTCACTATCGAAGACTCAGCAGAATTGCAATTGCAACAACCTCATGTGGTGCGTCTGGAAACCCGACCTGCAAACCTGGAAGGTAAAGGCGAAATTACCCAGCGCGATTTAGTCAAAAACTCTTTGCGGATGCGGCCGGACCGCATCGTACTTGGTGAGGTGCGTGGCAGTGAAGCGGTCGATATGCTGGCGGCGATGAATACTGGCCACGATGGCTCTCTGGCCACGATTCACGCTAATACTCCGCGCGATGCCCTGAGTCGGGTAGAAAACATGTTTTCTATGGCGGGCTGGAATATTCCGACCAAAAACTTACGAGCCCAGATCGCTTCTGCGATTCATCTGGTGGTACAGATGGAGCGTCAGGAAGATGGTAAACGCCGTATGGTAAGCGTGACTGAAATTAACGGCATGGAAGGTGACGTGATTACGATGTCGGAAATCTTTAAGTTTCAGCGTCAGGGCATTGATGAAGATGGCAACGTGGTCGGCTTTTATACCGCCACCGGGGTCATCCCGCAATGTTACGACGCATTGAGCAAACGAGGTTTGACGCTTCCGCACGAAATATTTAATGAGACGCACCATTAGGAGGTCTCTATGCAAGAGCAATATCTTTATTTCCTCGGCTTTTTATTTATCGCGGTCGTGTTTATTTCTCAGGCTTTTTTGCTGCCTACTGCCGGTAAAAAAGCCAAACACAGTGTGATATCCAAACGCCTCAAGGAGAGTCAGGATAGCCTGGATCCACAAAACCGCTCACTGCTCAACGAACAGTATCTGAAAAGCTTATCTCCGCTGGACAGAAAGTTGGTCAGTATTTCGTCCTTCTCGGTGATGAAAAAAAACCTTGAATTGGCGGGGTTAAACTGGTCGCTAAGTCAGACGGTCATGACCACATTGTTAGTTGAGGTCTGTGTTCTGTTGTTACTGATGTTCTTTGGCGTCAGCTTTGTTATTGCTTTTGCTGTCAGTTTATTAGTCTGGCTGTTTTTATATGTGTTTATCCAGAAAAAGATTGCTGCGCGCCTGGCTAAATTCGAGGAGCAGTTTCCTGAAGCGCTGGACATCATGAAACGAATGTTATTGGCAGGTAACCCAATTACTCAGGCGTTTAATGAAGTCGGTAATGAGTTGGAAGCCCCAATTGGCAGTGAATTTAAAAACACCTTTAACCTGTTGAATTATGGCTATGATATTCGGTTAGCGATCATGCAAATGGTAGAGCGTAATCCGACGGTATCCATGTTTGCTTTTTCCAGCGCAGTTCTGCTCCAGAAAGAGACAGGTGGTAACCTTACTGAGAACCTGGATAAAGTGTCGCAGGTTTTACGTGCTAGATTTAAATTATCAAGGAAAATCAAGACATTATCAGCAGAGAGTAAAATGTCGGCTTGGATTTTGATGCTGGTTCCCTTTGTGATGTTTGGGGTTCTAAGTTTAATTAGTCCTGATTTTGTTGAGCCATTGTTTAATGATCCGCGAGGTATAAAGATGGCTCTACTGGGACTAGTAGGGATGATTCTGGGCGCTCTGTGGATAAAAAAAATCATTAACTTCGAGGTGTAGTCTAATGAATAGTATGGTTGCTTTTATTCAAGAGTTCAGTTTTAGCCGTGAGAACGTCATTCTGTTGATGATCTTATTATCGACTGTTTTTGTTGTCAGTGCAGCGTTTTTTGTCGCGGTTGGCGGTCGGACGCCGATGAAAAAAAGGCTGGATTCGATCGCGATTCCTAGTGAAGGGGAAGAGAAAAAGTCTAAACTAAAAAATAAACTTGACTCTCTCTCTCCGATTTTAACTCCGCAAAGCTCCAAAGAGCGCGATGATATCCGCAGTAAATTGATTCGGGCTGGGTTTCATGATGAAAGTGCGATTTCTTATTTTTATGTGATTAAAATTGTTTCCACCTTCATAGGACTGACATTAGCCGGTTTCTATTATCTATTTTCCGGGACTGACGCCGGGTTGATTGTCTTTGTTGCTTTTGGTGCCGGGATCGGGATGTTTATCCCCAATATGGTGTTAAATCACCTGATGAAAAAGCGCCAAACGCGAATTAAGCGTGGTGTTCCTGATGCATTGGATTTACTCGTGGTATGTACCGAATCCGGGCTGGGTCTTAACATGGCTCTGGTTAGGATAGCTCGCGAGTTGGCTTTGTCACATCCCGATTTAGCAGAAGAATTGGATACGGTATGTCTGAAAATTAAAGCAGGCTATGAAATGCCGCATGCGTTTCGCGACATGGTGGAACGCACCGGTGTAACTGAGCTCAGTGGATTGGTTGGCATGCTGTCCCATGCATCGCGGATTGGTGGCAGCCTGGCGCAGACGCTGCGTGATTATACGGAAGATTATCGCGACAAGCGTAATCAGGAAGTGGAAGAGATCGCCGCCAAGATACCGACTAAAATGGTGTTTCCTATGATTCTGTGTATTTGGCCTGCATTTTTTATTGTGGTGCTAGGTCCAGCAGTACTTGCTGCAATTGATGGATTTAGTCAGATTAATGGTCGGTGAGGAAATATGAATAAACTAGTATTAACTGCCTTAAGCGTGGCTCTTTTGAGTGGATGTGCGAGTAATAACAACACTCCCAAGCCTTTCGAGAACGCTCTTTATGATGGTCGTCCGGTAGAAACGTTAAGCTCTGACGCGGCGCCGATGACTGAAACTGAAGCGATCAAACGTGGCGATTATGCGCTGAAAAACAACAATACCGATTTGGCCTTGTATGAGTACCTGCGTTCGCTGGATTTCCCTGATACGCAATACCGCGACAAAACACTCTACACGGTGGGGCGCATACACCAATCGCGTGGTAATCTGGATTTGGCCGAGCAAGCTTACTTGTTAGCTCTGGAAGCCAACCCAAACAACATTCAGGTACTGGAACAGTTGGGATCCAATTACACCAAACAAGGCGATACCAAGCAGGGTGAAAGCTATTTTTTACGTGCCATCAATGCTGACCAGCTACGTTTGGCAAGTCGCAATAAACTGGATACTTCCAACGTTTCCGTGGAACAGCTTGATAAGCTGAGCAGCGATGATCAATCACCGGCGTTGGCCTATATGGGATTGGGCATTTTATATGATGTTAAAGCCAATCATGATGTGGCGAAAGGCTTCTATCGTCACGCGCTACAAATCGAGCCTAAATCGAGTAAGGCGCTGATGAACATGGGCTACTCCTATTACATGAGCGGAGAGTATGCTCCGGCTAAACGTTATACCCAGGCTGCACTTGAACAGGACAGCAATAACCAAAGAGCGCAGAACAATCTGGCGCTGATTTATCTGGCGGAAGGGGATGCCCAACGGGCGCTGAATGTCTTTATGCGTTTTATGGATGCGCCGGAAGCGCTTAACAACGTGGGTTATTTCCTGATGTTGCAGGGCAAGCCGGAAGATGCGATTCCGTTCCTGCAACAGGCGATTGATAAAAAGCCGTCCTACTACAAGGTGGCGAATGAAAATCTGGAGCGTGCGTTACTTGAGGTGCGGGCGAACTCGAGCGACAGCACACGAGTCAAGGTACAGTAACTTAACCGATTTTTACCTATCAACAGCATTTTTACCTATAAACAATAAGCGCAACCTTGGGATTGCGCTTATTGTTTATAGCCGTTGCTAAAGCTTATCGATTGGATCAGGTTCCGGATAGGCTTCGATCACCTTTTTCAGGTAGTCCTGATGGCTGCGGAGTGCATTCACACAATGCTTGTCCAGCTTGCCAACCACCACCATTTTTTCCAGCTCCAGCAAGGCAAAAGGAACGGACCAGGCCTGTTTATAGGGGTGGTGACTGGTCAGCGCATCGAAAATATTGGCCACTGAAATAATGCGAGCCGATATCGGGATGTCATCCTGGGTCAGCCCGTAGGGATAGCCACTGCCATCTAAAAATTCGTGATGATAGGCCACAATCTCTTTTAATACTGATACACAAGGATGGTTGGGCGCTCCCATATCCTCAATGATATGGTTGATGATCTCGACTCCTTTTTCGACATGATCGTTGAGCTGTTCACGCTCTTCATCCACCAGTGAGTTGGATTTATTCAATACGCTGGCCGGAACCGATAATTTGCCGATATCGTGGCATTTAGAGAACTGGCTGATGGTTTCGATCATCTCGTCATCGAGGTCATAAATAGGGGCGACCTCCAGGGCAATCACTTTCGCAAAGCGGCTGATGCGTTCTTTGTGTTCGTGCGATTCCTGAAAGTGTTCCGGTGAACTGGCGTTCATATCGTTTGCTGATTGCAGCAGTGCGTGGACTAAATCGTATTCGGACGAAACAATAAAGCGAATAATCTCGATATAGGGTTTGAGCGAGGCTTTACGTACTTCATTAAAATAGTCTTTCTGGCAAGAGTTAAGAAAGATAAAACCGATGAAATGTTCGCCGTGATAAGCGGGAACCGCCATTGAAGACTGGAAGCCCTGTTCAATCAGCCATTTCGTGTGTGGATAACGAGGTGTGAGCGTTTGTGGAATGTCGTTGATGTAGCGGCTTTCACCGGACAGCGAACACTGTTTAAGTGAGGGCAGTGCATCCAGCGGAAACTCATAGTGCATCAGCTCGAAGCCGTGAAAAGTACTGTCAGCATACGTTTTTAAATGATCGCTATCGGCGTCATACAGCGCAAACGAAATCCGGTCGATTTCCGGCTCAGCCACCCGTAACCTTTGGTGGATATCGGCCAACTGATTATTCAAAGTACCAGCAGTCGGAAAGTAACTGTGTTCGCTGGTTTTGCTGTGTGTTTCCATCGGTACGCCTCCTCATAGATCCCCTTTCTCCTAACAGTTAAGTTTAGGTGATCGAGTAAGGAAACGACCAATAGTGCGCCGATATTTTGCACTCATTATTGACCGATACCCAAACAACTTAGAGTTGAGCCAACACCGCTGCAGCTTCAAGTAGGAAGGGGATAAATGAATCCCAGCAGAATGCCTGCAACGGCAAAGTACAGCACGAGTACCAGGATAGGGGCGCGAGCGACTTTTAACAGGATAAAACCGAACAGCAGAAAGGCAAGATCATAAGCATCTGCGACAGCGCTGGTAAATACCGGCTGATAAAGCGCCGCCAGCAGCAGACCCACCACACAGGCATTAACCCCTTGCAACGCCCCGGCGATGGCAGGAACGTTCGACAATGCTTGCCAGTTCTTAATCACTGCCAACAGCAGCAGGAAACCCGGCAGGAAAATCGCCACAGTGGCCAGCAGAGCACCGACCACAGGGGTTTCAGGATGGAGAACAAAACCCAGGAAGGTTGCTAAGGTAAACATGGGGCCCGGAACGGCCTGCGCGGCAGCGTAGCCGGTCAGAAAGGTGTCGGTAGAGAGGTTATCTGCCAGAGCGTTTTGCAGCAGAGGCAGCACGACATGGCCGCCGCCAAACACCAGACTGCCGGCCTGATAAAACTGATCCATTGTTTGCCAATAGGATGATAGTGGCGCGAGCAGAGGTAAAGCAAAAAACAGAGCAAGAAAAGCGACTAAAGGCGGCCACGAAAGCGAGAATCTGCTGGTTTTACCTGGGCTTGTCGGATGTTTCAGATAAAAGGCCCCAATTAAGGCACCGATGATCAGCACCAACATTTGGCTGCTCAATGAGGGGATGAGGAGCAGAACAATCGCGGTGAGTAAGCAGAGGGACAAGGTGAGCTTCTGCTGGCAAAAATTTTTGAACATGCCCCAGGTCGCATCTGCTACCACCATGACCGCCAGCAGTTTCAATCCATGCACGACATGCTGAAATAGTGGCTGCTGAAGAAACTGGCTGCTCAGCAGGGCAACGGCCAGCATCAAAAGCACGGAAGGCAGAGTAAAGCCGATAAACGCAGCACATGCGCCGCCCAAGCCACCACGCTGGTAACCGAGCGCGAAACCCACCTGGCTGGACCCCGGGCCTGGTAAAAACTGACTGAGCGCAACCAACTGAGCGTATTCTTCATCACTCAGCCATGCGCGTTGTTCGACAAAGGTGTGACGAAAGTAGCCGATATGTGCTGCCGGGCCACCGAAACTCACCCATCCTAAGGCAAAGAAAATTTTAAAAATTTCTAACATGGCTGATTTTATAACTAAAGTTAAAGTGGGAATATTTAATAAATATATTTTTAAAATCTACCCTATTCAATAGATAAATTGTAAATAAATATAGAAGTTAAATTAAAAATAAATTGTTTCAGTGTAATTTTTATGTAATAAAAATATGTTTCTGTCATCGAATGATAATAAAGAGGGGTAATATTATTTGGTTAATTATATTTTTGATTTTATGTATGCTATTTTTATGTTTTCTCAAAATATCATAGACTAGTCCATCTACTGATAAACTCGCTGCTGTCCAGAAATGGAGAAAGTCTATGCCTAATATCTTCCCTTTCGATAACTCTCCATAAATAAAGTTTATACTATTTTTATAAAAAATAAATACTGACAAATAATCCAACTAAAATACAAAGGATAAACCTATGTTCTATGTTACGTTCATTAAAGTTATTGTTCAATCTTGATTCAAACATAAATCACCGTATCTTCACTTTATTGAATGGAATATGTAGAATAGATTGAGGTCAATAGATGGAAGCACTTTTAATGGCCAAAAATGTGATTCACTATTTGGAAAGTAATAGTTTAAAAGTGATATAAGGTTATTACAGGAATTAATATGTTCTCTTGCCATTATATAATCATAGTTTATTCCTTTTTTAATTGCATTTCTTCTGGTGGTAAAATATCGTCCCATTTTCCATAATACACCGGGATCCGTAGGTATTAGTATGGATAAAGTTCCTCCTTTACGTAAAACACGTTTCCATTCTTTGATTACTAAATGAGGATGGGTTAAATGCTCTAATAAATGAGTTGCGATGATTCTATCAAAAGACTCATCTTTAAAATCAAGCTTTCTGGCATCCATTACTTCGAATTTTAATTTATTAAATCTTATGTCATTACTTAAATTATTATTTATTTTCTCTAAGTTATTATGATCACAATCGGTAAAAGTATACTCTCTAAAAGAATGTCGAACGAATTTAAAGTGCTCTCCTGTACCTGAACCTATTTCTAACACATTGTCAAAGTGATCTGACGGAGCGAATTTTTCTTCACAGGATTGGTGCCCTTTGTTCATCACAAGTCCAGTTGAATTGGAATATACTCGGTCGTTATAGTTATCACTAAAACCATTTATATATTCTATCCAGTCTTTATCTTCATTGTTTTCAATTCTCATAATAACTCCTATCTAATACGGATTTATAGTAAAGTAATATGCTTTCAACTCTACCTCGTCTAACGTTGTCTAAAATTAGGCCGGTAAATAAACAAATTATAGCAATGATACCAATGCTACTTGATAATATTGCTGTTGGTACCTTATTCACTAATCCTGACTCCAAAAATTCAATAACTACTGGGATACCTAGAAAAAGAGATAATACGGACAAAAGAACAGATAGCATAGAAAAGAAAAATAGTGGTCTTATATCTCTGATTAAAAATAAAACAAAGTTAAGAATTTTAAATCCGTCTTTGAATGTTCGTAATTTACTTCTTGTACCATTTGGTCTTTCTTGGTAGGTCGTGGGAACTTCCTGTATAGGGAATTTGTGGTGCAAAGCATGTACGGTGAGTTCAGTTTCAATTTGAAATCCATCACTCAATACAGGGATAGTTTTTACAAATCGTCGACTGAAAACTCTATATCCAGAGAATATGTCCAGTAGTGAGGCATTGAAAAATATATTAACTATTCTAGAAAATGATTTGTTTCCGATAATATGACCTAACGGATAAGCATCGTTTGTTCTGGATCTTATACCGACGACCATATCCAAGTGCTCTTCTATTAGTTTATCTATTAATAAAGGGGAAATGCTTGCATCGTATGTTGAATCACCATCACACATCAGGTAAATATCAGCTTCGATATCAGAAAACATTCTTCTTACAACTTCTCCTTTACCTTGACGTGGTTCTCTTCTAACAATAGCACCAGCCTCTAAGGCTTCAGAGATAGTATTGTCACTCGAGTTATTGTCATAAACATAAATTTCAGCTGATGGAAGTGATTTTTTAAAGTCTTTAACTGTTCTTCCGATAGCACCCTCTTCATTGTAACAAGGTAGAAGAACTGCTATTTTTAAATTATCCATAATTCCGACTCTATTTAGTTTATACTATATATCATGATCCCATTATCGTCACTATAAATCTTTTTAGTCCAATTCGGATTTTTACCTTTGATTAAATTATTAATTAGGCTTGAATCAGAGCTTTTTCTGGAAATTATTTTTGTTTGTTCATCATTGACATCTATTAATATTATTTCCACTTTGTGTTTTTTAATTTTATTATAGGTTTCTTTACTTATATCTGACTGCATTGTTTCAATTAAAAATAAGTTCCCATCGATATTTCGATGATAAGGCGCGGAGTAGATGTTATTATTGGTTAGGGAGATTATTTTTGCGCCATAATCTATAGATGTTAGTATGTTTTTGTTGGTAATGTTTAGTTCGTTTAGCTTTTTTGGAAGTGACAATTTTTCTTCATTACGTTTATTTGTTTTTTCTATCGTGCTACTTAACTGTTTATCTATTGGTATTATTAATATCGCCATTATTACAGGGATTATCATTATAGGTGCAATTATTCTCAATACAGGTATTTTTATTGATCGAAATATTTCAACTCCGGTTAGAGTGACTACGGGAATAAGTAGAATGGAACAAAAAAATATAGTTCTCATCTGCCAGAACATCACAGGGAAAATACTAATAACTAGGCTTATTAAGATAGTGTCGATTTTCGTTAATTTTTTTAAAAAAATTAGAGATAGAGCGGTTGATATAAAAATAGAACCATAAAATAATATAGAATTTAATGTAGTCTCATTCATGAATTTTAGGAATGATTTTGCCTCAGAAACATGATCAAGCCAAAATTCATTTAATATATCAGGGTAACCGATATAAAGAGGTATGAGCGCTTTCGGGAACAATAGCAATGGTATTAGAGAAGATATGATTAAAATCAACAGTTTAGTGATGGTTTTTTCACTGTTAGATGCTATTTTTAATCCTGTACCGACAAAGAAGAAGTAGCTTAATAACTGTAGAGAAATTACATCATATTTAGGGTTTAATAAATCCTTGATTGGATTGAATATCACAAAAATCGTAACGCCACTTAAGAAAATATAAAGTGATATATTACCAATTGAACTTATTTTTTCTTTTGAATTTAATTCTTTTAGTACGGTTATGGCAAGAACTAGAATGTAAAAAGGTAAAGCCTCTAATCCAATGGCTAGTGAAATTGAAACACATAGGCCACAAATTAAACTATATTTTTCTCTAAAGTAGTAGATAAGTAATAGAAAAAAAGCAAATAGAAGTAGTTGTATGTTGTGATGATCTATATATCCGGGTTTAAATTTTGTGGCAGCTATAGAGAAAATTGTATAAATGGTACTTAGTATTATGTATTCCTGACCAAAAGTTTTCTTTATAAAAATATTCATAACCAAAACAAGTAGTACCAAATACACTAATGGAACGATAGAAATCGCTATCTGAAGAGCTGTGTCATGGTCAACGAAAGCGATAGCGCTATAGTATACGAGCAGGATAGGCAGATCCGGCAATCTTGACCAATGAATTATTTGTCCATCCTGAGGGTTGAAATCTTTGAGTGGATACAGGTACCAGGAAGGGGATTCGATGAAGGTCTGAATCTGATGCAGACGCATATAGTTGTCATTATCACCCAAATCCCAGGTAACGATACGTGGCCAGCTCTGCACGAACATAAAAACGGTAATCAATAATGTGAGGGCTATGCTCTGCCATAGAGGATCAGAGGTAAGTTTGGCGTAGATCTTGTTCAATACGGACACCAATCCAAATCAGCTACTTCTTAATCAAGATTAGAACAGTGTCGTTCTGCTGCCACAATATGTTGAGCGAAACATTGATTTTGTGACTACGTCGATAACCTGGCGGTCAATTTGTATTTAAATATTGAGAATATCAGTAATGTGTAGTGCCGCTTCTATGAAGTCTAGTTTGGGTATAGTTTTGTCGTATCATGATAGTGAAAACGTTTTCACTAGTGCGGGCTAACTCACAGTCAACTCAATGGGTTAGTTGCTAGACTGGCGTTATTGACCGGAAAGGAAGCCTGCACGTTTGGTGTTTTGCCGCTTCCGTAACCAAAAGAGAGGATGTGGTGAAGAGTTCGTTGTTTGAATCGATGACGCAGCAGGCGTTTGGTGATGGTCGTCCGGCGCAGCTGGTGGAGCTGACCAATCGTCATGGGATGAGCATTGTGCTGATGGATGTTGGTGCGACCTGGCTCAGTTGTCGCTTGCCGCTGGCGCAAGAAAGCCGTGAAGTGCTGCTCGGTGTAGACACCATGGCTGACTTTGCAGTGCAGGGTGCGTTTATGGGCGCATCGGTCGGGCGTTACGCTAACCGGATCGCTAATGCGCGCTACTGCTATCAGGGCGAAGAGATTCAGGTGGTGGCCAGTCAGGGTGATAACTGTCTGCATGGTGGCGCTCCGGGCTGGAGTCATCGTCGCTGGACGCTGGACAGTCAGGGCGACAACTTCGCCTGTTTTACCATTGAATCGCAAGATGGTGAACAGGGATTTCCCGGTCATGTCAGCGCGTCCGTGCGTTATGAGCTGGGTGATGATAACCAGGTGAGTATCACCTATCAGGCGACCACCGATAAGCCAACTCCGGTCAACCTCACCAACCATGCTTACTTTAATCTGATGGGTGCCGAGTCCGGCTGCGATGTGCTGGGGCATAGATTGTCAATTGCGGCGTCGGAGTATCTGCCGATTGATGATAGCGCGATTCCGCTGGGTCAATTAGCGCCGGTGCAGGGCAGCGGGTTTGATTTTCAGCAGGCGAAAACCCTGGGTCAGGATCTGCTTAAAGATGAGCAGCAGCAAGCGTCGCAAGGCTATGACCACAGTTACTGGCTCAACGATGCATGTCGCGGCGGGCAGTGTGCCGCCACTCTGGTGTCAGATGATGAACAGGTGGTTATGCAGGTGTTTACCGCAAAGCCGGCGCTGCAGCTATACAGCGGCAACTGGCTGCAAGGTACGCCGGGCCGTAATGGCAGTGAGTACCGGAGCTATCAGGGCGTGGCGCTGGAAACTCAGTTTCTGCCGGATTCACCCAACCATCCAGAATGGGCTCAGCAGAGCTGTATCTTGTTACCGGAGCAGGAATATAAGTTCACGACTGTGTATCAGTTCCAACTGGCATAGCTATCCCCTTCCTATTTGAAGTTGTAGCGGTGTTGGCTGCATTTGTTCGCCCCAATCACATAGTGTATCTATGTGATTGGGGTGAACAAAGAGATGATAACAGGCCCTCTGCAAGCAGAGGGCCTTTCTGTCAATGATGAATTCTGTGCCGGGTGTTTAGCGAACGTCAGCCAGCAGGGCATCGATCAGCGGATGGTGATCTTGCTTGACGCCGGCCAGGTTACCGTATTTCGGTGCATGGCGATCGTTTTCCAGCGGATGATGCCAGCCAAGTGTGTGTTCGACAAAATGGCGCGCGAAGTTTTCCGATACTTCCAGGCAACCCGCCAGCACGGTATCGACATAAGTCTGGACAATCGGGCTGTTGGCACATGGCGGCTGATGATCATCCTTGATATAGACCCAGATGGGCTGAGTGCGATCAAAGGCGTGATCAGTTTCAATTTGCTCGGCGCTGAGGGCAATGCGTTGATAGCCACGTTCGCGGCGATCAAATTCCACCAAAGCGGCATCATCAATCTCAAGCAGCACGCCATTAACCTCTCCCTGGCCAGGATTGACCACCAGAGGAGAAATAACATAGCTGTCGTCAATTTTGCCCCAATGGCGCACTAAGCCGTGCACGATAGCGGGTAAAGCCTGCCCGGTGTTACCGGTCAGTTGCCGTGAGGCTGAATTCATCAGGCTGCCGTAGCCGAAAATGTACATAAACTGTTCCTGCTGCTTAGAGACATACACTAACTGAGCGAACGCCGCTTATCTGCTGGCGCATCGCAGCTCTGGTTACTTGCCGCCGAAGAACTGCAGACGGCGCAATATCCACAATTCCAGTCCGAAGATCAGTACCAGTCCGGCACAGAACAGGCCAAACGCAATCGGTGATTCTGTACCGGGAATCCCCCCTACGTTAACACCGAGCAGGCCGGTAAGGAAACTGGTTGGCAGGAAAATGGCCGCAATCACAGAGAACAGATAAGTGTTCTGGTTCATTTTTTCCGCATGGTACTGACGCAGTTCACCTTTGATGATTTCCAGTTCACTCAGATAAAAGTCCAGCGTTTCGTTGATGCGGGTGATGGTGTTGACACTATGGCGCAATCGCAACTGTTTATGGCCGGCCAGTGGTACACTCGAGTTCTGATAATCGTCAATCGCGTATTGCTGTGGTTTAATAAAGCGTTTGATTTTCAACAGTGCTTTGTGCGTGGTCATCAGTTCTTCGGTCAGCTCAAGCTCGTCATCAAAATCGGTGATCTTTTCTTCCACCAGATCCAGATAGTTATCTATGTTGCGACTGAGGCCATCAATCACACCCAGCACCAGTTCGGCCAGAGTTTTTGGGCCACGCCCTTCGCTCAGCGCGGTGCGAATCGCATTGATGGTTTTAGACGGGATCTTGCGGCTTGAAATCAGCGCGCCGTTGTAACACAGAATGCGCACACTGAGCATATCGGCCGGGTCGGCATTTTCATTCAGGTTTACGCCGCGCAGAATGAGCAGAAAGTTCTGCTCATCATACTGTTCAAACAGTGGGCGGGTGTCTTCGGCCAGCAGGCTGTCAATGATAGACGCCGGAATGGCGTTGTCGATCAGCCACTCCCGTACGCCCGGCGCATCACGCTGGCAGTGATACCAGTGATCCGCTTCTATGCTGTCCGGTGTCTGGGTTGGTCGAATAACTTGTGATTCAGTAAAGTGCCAGTGATCGATGAGAAAATCCATATCGGTCCTTTTCGTTGGAAAGTTCAGCAGGCCGCAAGCGGCCTGCCAAGCTTAGAAACCACGCATCTGAATGCGGCGTAAAAACTCAGTCATCACCCGGTCATAGAGCAGATCGCCCAGGAAGGCGTCTTCAACGTGGTGATCAATACTTGGGTTATCGTTGACTTCAATAACATAAACTTGGCCGTCAATTTCTTTTAAGTCAACACCATACAAACCGCCACCAATTAAGTTAGCCGCTTTGACCGCCACGTCGACCACCGTTTTCGGTACTTGTTTCAGATCGAGAGTTTCGAAACCACCCGATGAAACGCGGCCGCTGTTGTGGTGCTGATAAATCTGCCAGTGACCACGGCTCATCATGTACTTACAGGCAAATATCGGTTGGCGGTTCATCACGCCAATGCGCCAGTCGTAGTCGGTTGGCATAAAGGCCTGTGCCAGAATCAGCGCGCTCTTTTCAAACAGCGCCGCGGCTTCCTTCTCCAGCTCCTGTTCATTACGCACTTTAACCACGCCACGTGAAAACGCGCCGTCAGGGATCTTCAGCACCATAGGAAACTCAAGATGCTGCTGCAGATGGGCCTGCCAGTCCGGGTCAAAGCTTTGCAGGATCACGCTTTTCGGTGCCGGCACATTATTGCGTTGCAGCAGTTCGGTCAGAAATACCTTGTTGGTACATTTCATGATCGACTCTGAGTCGTCCATCACCACCAGGCCCATTTTTTCTGCGGTTTTGGCAAAGCGATAAGTGTAGTTACTGATGTTGGTGGTGGCGCGGATAAACAGGCCGTCAAATTCGCCCAGACGTGACAAGTCATCCGGTGAAATGTTTTCCAGGTTCATGCCTAAACGGTTGGCGGCGCGGCGAAAACGTTTCAGGGCCGAGGCATCTGATGGCGGCATTTTCTCTTCTTCATCGACCAGCATAGCGATGTCGTAGCGGTATTTTTTCTCTTGTTTGGGTTTGCGCCACACCTTGGTCGAGAACAGCTCGAGCGATTCGATGAAGAAATCCTGCTCCGGATCATTGAGGTCCTGGAACGGGAACGGGGCGATTTTGCTAATTTGCCACTGGCCCTGACCCTTGGTCATTTCCAGTTCTATTACCGGGACCATAAACTGCTCAAACAGGTGACGGGCCAGTTTGTCCAGGCCGGGCTCCGGTGTGCGGCCGAAATAAATCTTACACGCGATAGTCTCGGTGTTTTTGCACAGCTTATTGAGTTTAAGCAGTCCGGATGAGAGCAAAAATGGCTGATTAATATCATTAATCGCCATCACGCGCGGAATCACGCGGTGACCGCGCGCTTCCGCCATCAGCGAGCAGTAATAGCCGGCGCTCATGTAGTCATAATCGCGACACAGGTTGACGACCTGCAGGCTGCGGTGGTTGTTTTTCCAGTCCGCATCCAGGTATTGATCGACACTGATCACTTGTTCGGAAGGGAAGTACTGTTGCCAGTCACTGGCCTGATCGGTCACGATTAAAAGGTTTGCCATCTTTCGTTTTTTCCTATAGCAATAGGTGTATGATTATATCGCAATCTTGCCAACTACTATCCTGTCAACCCAGTAAGGACATCGTATGGACTTTCGTCATGCGAAAGACTCTGATCTCTCTGCGCTCAATGCATTAGAACAACAGCTGTTTGAAGGCGATAAAATTTCTCCGCGTCAAATGAAGCGCTTTTTACACTCCGACCAGGCGATCTTGTTGGTGGCTGATGCCGGTGAGGAACTGGCTGGATATGCATTGTTGTTGTTTCATCAAGGTACACAGCTATCAAGGTTGTATTCGATTGCCGTTAAACCTGATTTCAGAGGACGGAGGATTGCTCAGACTTTAGTTGAGCAATGCGAGCGTGCCGCTCTTGATCAAGGCTCTACTACATTACGGCTAGAAGTTCGTGAAGACAATATAGCAGCCATTAAATTATATGAAAAAATGAGCTATAAAACTTTGAAGCTATTGATCCATTACTATGACGATTTATGTGATGGACGTCGCATGCAAAAGCGTTTGACGCCCCATGGCCCGAAAGTTCTGCTACCGATGCCGTTATACGTTCAGACCACCCCTTTTACCTGCGGCGCGGCTTGTCTGTTAATGAGTTTCTCCTGCCTGGATGACAGCTTTGAACCAAGCCGGGTGAAAGAGATGCAGTTGTGGCGTGAGGCGACCACGATTTTCATGGCGGCCGGGCACGGCGGCTGCAGCGGACAAGGGCTGGCTCTGGCGGCGGCGCGGCGCGGCTTTCACGTTGAGTTATGGAGTCAGTCACGCAGCACACCGTTTATCGACAGTGTGCGTGATGCGAATAAAAAAGAAGTGATTGAGCTGGTTCATCAGGATTTTTGCCGCCAGTTGCTGGAAGAAGATGTTGAAACCATTGACGCACCGCCAACCCAGGCTCAGCTTGAGGAGTGGGTAAATCAGGGCGCTTGTGTGTTGCTGCTGATCAGTACCTATCGTTTTGACGGCAAGAAAGAGCCGCACTGGATCGTGTTGAGCGGGATGAGTGAGAAGTTTTTCTTTTTCCACGATCCGCATGCCGAGTCGGAAGATCATGCAGTGGCGTCCGGCTATGTGCCGGTTGGTAAAAAAGCCTTGTCACAGATCCTCGGGTTCGGCAAGCAAAAACAGATTGCTTGTGTGGTGATCAGTCGGCGCGAATCCTGATTAACCTCTGATAAGTTAACCCTTGGGTGGTTAACTAGGTTAAAAACAACGAAAGGAGTCATTATGACTCCTTTTTTATTGGGTTAATTTGACCTGATATTTTTTAATTTATTGATTATTAATCATTAATATCTTGGCTCAAATCGTGCAATTCATTGCAGCGGAAGCTAATGAATTGCAGGCGAAGGAGCCACTATGCTGAATATTGTCGACAGACAGGCCGAGGAGCGAATCCCGGCGATTTTACGCTCGGGTTTTCGGCCATTGTTTTTGCTGGGGTGTGCCTATGCTTTGATTGCGGTCGGAGCCTGGGTTGTCATGTTTCAACATGGTCAGCCGCAATGGCTGGTGGTGCCGGCTCTATGGTGGCATGTGCATGAAATGCTGTTTGGCTTTGCGATGGCGATCGTGGCCGGCTTTCTGCTCACTGCAGTGCAGAACTGGACCTCGATTCCCGCCACGAAAGGTTGGCGCCTGGCGCTGATTGTCGGGCTGTGGCTGTTGGTGCGTCTTCTGCTCTGGACGCCGCTGCCGCTGTGGCTTGCGGCCAGTATTGAAGCGCTGTTTCTGGCTTTGACTGCCTATGAGGTCGGGATTCGCCTGGTGCGTGCCCGCGGCTGGCGCAATCTGTTTTTTATCCCGTTACTGGCCGTTGCGATCGGCGCTAACTTTGCCAGTTATGCCACGATAAAAGGTGTGGCGCCGTTTGCTGCTGCGGCAGTGTGGCAGGCGATGTTATGGTGGTTTACCTTGCTGCTGGCAGTGATGGGCGGGCGGGTGATCCCGTTTTTTACTGCGCGCCGCTTTCAGTTCGAAAGCAAACCGTCCCTCGTGTGGCTGGAATGGTTCGCCAACGCGCCGTTGCTGGCGCTGTTTATTTTGAGCTTTTTTCCGTTAACGGCTGAGAGTGTTGCGCGTCCGCTGATGCTTGTAGCCGGCGCGGCTCAGTTACTGCGCTGGTGGCGTTGGCAGCCCTGGCGCACGCTAAGTGAGCCGTTGGTGTGGTCGCTGCATGCGGCTTATCTGTGTATACCGCTTAGTCTGCTGTTACGCGGCGCAATTGACCAGCCTTGGTTTGCTCATAATATGCTGCATTTGCTGGCTATCGGTGCGCTGGCCGGCTTGATTCTGGCTATGGTTGCCCGGGTGTCGATGGGCCATACCGGACGGGCCATTTATCAGGGGCCGGATATGAGCCTGGCGTTTGGCGCGCTGCTGCTGGCCGCTGTGCTGCGTAGCTTAGGCGTTGCGCTGCTGCCGGCGTATGTGTTGTGGTGGGTGAACCTCAGTGCCTTGCTGTGGATTGCGGCGTTCGGGCTGTTTATGCTGCGTTTTGCGCCTATGCTGCTCATGTCGCGCGCTGATGGTCATCCGGGGTAAAGCGTGCACAGTTGGGTGCTTGAGGTAAAGACAAAGCTGCGCGAAATGCGCAGCTTTATAATGCGGGAGGTCATAACTCAGAATATAGCCCGGAGTATGACTCAGGCGCTAAAGCGCGCCACTACGCTATCGACCTGCGCGTTCATGCGCGCTTTTTCTGTTGCAGAGATAAAGCTGGCTTCAATCGCATTGCGGGTGAACTGGGCCAGCTCCTGATGGGTCATGCTGTGCGCATCAGAGACCGCCAGGAAGTTGTCGGTCATGTAGCCGCCAAAGTAGGCCGGGTCGTCTGAGTTAATGGTGACGCACAGCCCCTGGCGCAGCAGTTCGACGATGTTGTGCTCAGTCATGTGCTGGAATACTTTCAGTTTCAGATTGGAGAGCGGACATACGGTCAGCGGCATGCGGGTCTGTTTCAGCTCTTCCACCAGGGCGGCATCTTCAACGCAGCGCACGCCGTGATCAACCCGTTGTACACCGAGCAGATCAATCGCGTTGCGGATATTGAGCGCTGGGCCCTCCTCGCCGGCGTGGGCGACGGCAATAAAGCCGGCCGCACGCGCTTTGGCAAACACGCGGCTGAATTTCTCCGGCGGGTGACCTTGTTCGGAGGAATCCAGACCAACACCGACAATTTTATCTTTATACGGCAGGGCCAGTTCCAGGGTCTGTAGCGCTTCGTCTTCACTCAGGTGACGCAGGAAACACATGATGATCTGGCTGGTAATGCCGAGCTCCTGCTCTGCTTTATTGAGAGCGGCGACGATGCCGTTCAGTACGGTTTCAAACGCAATGCCGCGCGCGGTGTGCGTCTGGGGATCGAAAAAGATCTCGGTGTGCATCACGTTATCCTGCTGACAACGCAGCAGGTATTCCCAGGTCAGATCGAAAAAGTCCTGCTCATGGATCAGCACATTGGCGCCCTGATAATAGATATCGAGAAAAGACTGCAGGTTAGAAAACTGATAGGCGGCGCGCACTTCTTCGGGGGAAGCAAACGGGATGTCGATGTGGTTACGCTGAGCGAGTTTGAACATCAGTTCAGGTTCCAGTGAACCTTCGATGTGGAGGTGAAGTTCTACTTTTGGCAGTTGCTGAATAAATTCTTTCATATATCGGCTCTTAATCAAAAAGTTGGCCTGTTCTGCCGCCAATACCGGACTGTATGGTCAGCATGAGTGAACAGAGATTAATCGCTTTTCGCCTTGGGCAGTGGTGTCGGGCCATACAAAGAGAAAAGCGATCATGCGCTTAACTCTTCGTAATCAGAATTTTACGGATTCTGGTAGAGACCCCCACACCTTATCAGTGGGGTTATACGAAGCAACAGTTGTGTGTTCCACTTTATATCGGAACATGGTTAATGATAACCGATTGAGAGAAAAACGCCAATTTTCAGCAAGCTGCGTAAATGAAGGGTAAACCAAAGGAAGGGCAGAACAACGTAAGCCGCAAGAGCGGACAAACAAAAGGCCGGCCCTATGGCCAGCCTTATTAATCATCAAGGAGTGATCCTTAGTTGTTGCTGTGCAGCTCGCTGTTCAGCTCAACCGCAGATTTGTTCGCCAGACACTCAACCTGACCGGTTTGAGAGTTGCGACGGAACAGCAGGTCAGAAACGCCAGCCAGATCACGTGCTTTGACGATTTCAACTTCGTTGCCCTGGTTATCCAGCATGCGCACTTTCGTGCCTGCCGTTACATACAGACCCGATTCAACCGTACAACGGTCACCCAGCGGGAAGCCCAGACCAGAGTTGGCGCCCAGCAGCGAGTTTTCACCGATAGAAACCACCACTTTACCGCCGCCAGACAGGGTACCCATGATAGACGCGCCGCCGCCGATATCCGAGCCGTTACCGACCAGTACGCCAGCAGAGATACGGCCTTCAACCATGCTCACACCGGTGGTGCCAGCGTTGAAGTTGATGAAGCCTTCGTGCATCACTGTGGTGCCTTCGCCGACGTGCGCGCCAAGACGGACACGAGACGTGTCAGCGATACGGATACCAGTTGGCACCACGTAATCCACCATTTTAGGGAATTTGTCTACACAATCGACGCTCAGAGCACGCCCAGCCAGGCGCGCTTCGATTTGACGATCAGCCAGTTCAGGCAGGTCGATAGGACCTTCGTTCGTCCATGCGATGTTGTGCAGCAGACCGAAGATACCATCCAGGATGATGCCGTGTGGCTGAACCAGGCGGTTTGAGATCAGTTGCAGTTTCAGGAAACCTTCTGCCACGCTCTGTGGTTGCTCGTCTGCTGCCAGTACAACCAGTACCAGTGGCTGCGCTGAAGCGGCGGCTTTTTCTGCAAATGATGCATTTGCTGCCTGCTCGTTGGCGGCGAAAGCTTGTGCCAGTTGGGCACTCTGCTCTGCGCTGATTTCGATGGCCTGGTTACCTGCGCTGTAGCCTGCAACCGCTGCTACATCGGCAATCAGCTTGTCGCTTGGGTTCAGAATTGGGGCAGGGAAGAAAGCTTCAATGATTTTACCGTCGCGGTTTTTGGTCGCGCTGCCAAAGCCAAGTGCAAAGTTTGCCATGTTGGTCTCCATAAACTTTATAATTAGTAATCCGGTTTACAGCAGGTTGAGCGCTGCTGTCTGTTTAAAAATGATTCGCTCAAAACGATTAAGCTCATCATAAAGAGAGTCACCCGGTGAGGAAAGTGCAAAGCGGGGATCCGTCCGTAGAACGATACTTTTTGTCTGATGAGAGACATATCTCTTTAGATGGAATTAGCCGGTAGTTATGCTGGTTTTGCGTGTTAATTGCATGATAAAAATAAAAAAACCGCTACCGGTTTACCCGCTAAAGCCGAAAAGCAACGACTTAAGCCGGAAAACAACAACAGCGGTTTGGGATTGGATTAAGCGGCGTCGTCGACAGCTTGATCGTCTTTGACGGCTTTAGGTTTCTTTGGTGTCGGTTTACGTTTGGCACCCAGGGCATACAGAACTTCTTCTTTGTTCTGGGCCAGATACATGGCCAGCTCTTCCTGTTTGCTTTCGTCTTCTACCAGTTCACTTTTACCCAGCAGTTCGAACAGCTCGTCCGCCATGTCCAGCATTTTGTCATATGCGTCAGCTTCGGCTTTCGAGGTAAAAGTCATTTTCTCTTCTCCGTTGCGTTCCACCACGTACTTAACGATGACAGCCATGGTTCATCCTCTACATTTTGCTAATAAATTACTGGCTTTTTATACAGTTTTTGCAATCAGAAGTCCAGCCACAGTGCGAAAACTGTGGCGTGTGCTTAAGTGCGGATGAACAGTCTGAATCAGCCTTGCCAGTGATGGCAGAATTCGATGAAACGTTGCAGCAGCGGGCTCTGGTATTTCTCTTTATGTACCAGGACCCAGAAGCGGCGTTTCATGTCGAGCGGGACATTGAGCACCTTGATGCGGCCATCATTAATGGCGCTTTTGGCGGCAAGGCGCGACAGGCAGCCAAAGCCCAGTCCGGCCGAAACGCTGTTGATCAGCGCTTCGGTGGTATTGAGTTCAAACGCTTCATGCCACTGTTCGATACGCGGCGCAATCGCGCGCAGGAAAAACTCACGTGAGCCTGAGCCCGCTTCACGCAGTACCCACTCACTCTGCTCGAAATCACGCAGCAATACTTTGTCCTGTGCAGCCAGCGGATGATGCGGCGCGCAGACGATGCACATTTCATCCTGGCTGAACTGGGTCGACATCAGTTGCGGGTGCAGGGTTTTCCCCTCAATCAGTGCAATATCCAGCTCATAGTCGACCAGTTTCTCGCAAATCAGTGCCGAATTGCCAATAAACAGGCTTTGTGAATGATGGTCAAATTTATCCCGGAAGGCACTGAGCAGATAGGGCGCGACCTGATTGCCAATCGTATCACTGGCACCGATACGTAACTGGCCGGACAGGGTCTGGTTGTCGTTAAACAGTTGGTCGAGATCTCTGGCGCGGCTGAGCAGTTCATCGGCCAGCGGCAGCAGTTTTTGCCCTTCCTGGTTGAGGATCAGGCGGTTATTGACCCGGTCAAACAGCGCGTGGCCGAGCTGTTTTTCCAGCTCCGATAACGCCATGCTAACCGCAGCTTTGGACAGGAACAGCATCTCGCTGGCGGCAGTCAGGGTTTTATATTGGGTGACGGTGGTAAAGACCCGCAATTGCTTGAGCGAAATATTGGCAGCCATAGGTTTAGTTGTGTTTAACATCAATCAGAATAGGTTCAGTATATCTGACCGGTTACCAGCACGGCAAATTGCGTATTGCTTAACCCTTTGCGCACTCTATCCCGTACAGCCGGGCATGCTTATGATAATCTGAATATTATTATGGTTAGAGCTGCGTGAGTGCCTTGTGTTTACCGTTTACCACTCCAATAAAGTTGATACGCTGAAAATCCTGCTGGTGCATCTGATTAAAAATGATCCGCTGGCCAATCCCTTTGCCAAAGAACAGATTCTGGTGCAGAGCCCGGGGATGTCGCAGTGGCTGAAAATGGCTTTGGCGCAGGAGCTGGGCGTGGCCGCCAATATTGATTTTCCGCTGCCGGCCACCTTCATCTGGGAGATGTTTACCCATGTGTTGCCGGACGTGCCCAAACGCAGTGCTTTTAACAAAGAGGCGATGACCTGGAAGCTGATGGAGCTGTTGCCGGGCATGCTCGACCAGGACGAATTCGTGCCGCTGCGCCGCTATCTGCAGGATGACAGCGATCAGTCCAAGCTGTATCAGCTGGCGGAAAAAATCGCCGATATCTTCGATGGCTACCTAGTGTACCGTCCCGACTGGATTGCCAGCTGGGAAGCGGGGCTGGATGTGGCCGAAATCGACGGTGAACACCCGTGGCAGCCGCTGCTGTGGAAAGCGCTCTACGATTACACCCTGGAGCAGGGCCAGTCGCATTATCACCGTGCCAATCTGTATCAGAGTTTTATTGATGCGCTGGCCGCGCCTGGCCTCAGTCAGGAGTGGCTGAATAAACTGCCTAAGCGGCTGTTTATCTTTGGTATTTCGGCGTTGCCGCCGCGCTATATGGACGCACTGAAAGCACTCGGGGAGCACATCGATGTCCATCTGATGTTTACCAACCCTTGCCAGCACTACTGGGGTGACATTCGCGATCGTAAATATCTCGCCCGGGTCGAAAACCAGCGTCGCAAGCAGCTGGCGCTTGATGGTGACCGGGTCGAAGTCAGTGCGGAGGTCTCACCGCTCAAAGGCAGCCTGGATGACTATCCGCAGGAGGATGAACTGCACACCGCGCAGGCGGTGGGTAACAGCCTGCTCGCGTCGCTCGGTAAACTCGGGCGCGATAACCTTTATCTGCTGGCACAGAGCGAGAATGAAGAGCACGAACTGTTTATTGAGGTTGAGCGCGATAGCCTGCTCCATCAGCTGCAGGCCGATATTCTCCATCTCGCAGAGCATCAGGATGACCGTTTGCTGGAAAGCAGCGCGCATAAAGCGCAGGTGGCAAGCGGCGATCGCTCGCTGACTCTGCACGCCTGCCACAGTCCGATGCGGGAAGTGGAAGTGCTGCACGACGAGCTGCTGGCGATGTTTGACCGCGATCCGGACCTCAAACCACGCGACGTGATTGTAATGGTGGCAGATATCAACGCTTACAGTCCTTACATTCAGGCGGTGTTCGGTAACGCGCCGGGCGAGCGTTTTATCCCGTATTCCATTTCGGATCGTACCGCCGATCAGGAAAGCCCGATCCTCAACGCCTTCATGCAACTGGTCAATCTGCCTCAGTCGCGCTGTCTCGCTTCTGAGCTGCTGGAGCTGCTCGAAACACCGGCCATGATGGCGCGTTTTGCCCTCGATACCAGTGAATTCGAGATTGCCAAGCGCTGGGTGGAAGAGTCCGGTATCCGCTGGGGGCTGAATGACAGCACCGCGAGTGAGTTTGAGCTGCCGCCCACCGGCCAGAATACCTGGCAGTTCGGTATTGCCCGTATGTTGCTGGGCTATGCGATGCCGGCCTCGGCCGGTCTGTTTGATAATGGTGCGCAGATGCTGGCTCCTTACAATGAAGTGCAGGGCATGAGTGCCGAGCTGGCCGGTAAGCTGGCGCACTTTATCGACACCATCAGCCATTACCGCAGCGAGTTGGCCAAGACCCAGTCGATCGATGCCTGGCGTGAACGGCTCTCCGCGCTACTGGATGATTGTTTCAGTGTCGAGCTGGAAGGGGAGATGGCGCTTAAATCGATTCGCGATACCTTGGCGGCGCTGAAAGAGCAGCTCAGTGATGCCGGTTACCAGCAGGATATCGCGCCGGCTGTCATCAGCCAGTACCTGCACGATAAACTGTCCGGCACCCGGGTCAGTCAGCGCTTTTTGGCCGGCCAGGTCAATTTCTGTACCCTGATGCCGATGCGTTCGATTCCGTTTGGCGTGGTGTGTCTGCTCGGCATGAATGACGGCGTCTACCCGCGTTCGATGCCGCCGGAAGGTTTCGATTTGATGAATGGCCGTACCCGTCCCGGCGATCGCTCACGGCGTGATGATGACCGTTACCTGTTCCTGGAGGCGATGTTGTCGGCCCAGCAGACCTTGTACATCAGTTACGTCGGCCGTTCGATCCAGGATAATACCGTGCGCGTGCCGTCAGTACTGGTCAGTGAGCTGCTGGAGTATTGTCAGCAGAATTACTGCCTGGCGACTGACAGCGCATTGCCGTGTGACGAATCGGGCCAGCGTCTGGTGGATCAAATCCATTTCAGCCATGCCATGGTGCCATTCAGCCCGCAGGCGTTTTTGTCTGATGTCGGCAGCTACGCCCGTGAATGGTTACCGGCTGCACTGCGCCAGGGCCTGCCGGGCGGTCAGTTTCAGCGTGCGCTGGAGGATTACCTGCTCGATGTGGTTTATCCGCTCGAGCTGGATCTGGTTGAGCTGCAGCGTTTCTGGCGTTTGCCGGTGCGCTATTTTTTCAACCGCCGTCTTAAAGTGGTGTTTGAGCCGCCGCTGCCGGTGATGGAAGATGATGAGCCGTTTGCCCTCGGCGGGCTGGCCAGCTATCAGCTGCGAGATGCGCTGCTGGAAAACCTGCTCGGTGCGGCGGATGAAGAGAAACGTCAGGCAGTGCTGGCTGAGTTTAATCAGCAGCAGCGCGCCCAGGGTAAACTGCCGGTCGGCGCCTTTGGTGAGCTGGAATTTGAAACCAACCGGGTTCAGGCGGAAGAGCTGGTGGAAAAAATCCATGACCTGTGTCAGGCGCCGCTTGATGACCGCGAGGTCAACCTCACGCTGGATGGACTGGGCGAATCGCGCCCGGTGCAGTTAACCGGCTGGCTGACCCGCTGTTTTCAGTCGGGGCTGGTGCGTTATCGCAGCGGCTCGATTCGCTCGCAGGACATTCTCGCTGCCTGGATTGATCATCTGGCCGCTGCCGCCATGGGGCACAGGGTGACCACCCATTTGATCGGTTATGACCGTAAAGAGGGCGTGGTGCACCAGGTGCTGCCGCCGCTCGGTGAATCGGCTGAGCAGAGTCAGAGCCTTGCGACGGCGCAGCTTAATGAATTGGTGCGCTTGTTCTATCAGGGTATGACCGAGCCGCTGCCTTATTTCCCTAAAACGGTGCAGGCGGGTATTGAAGCCGGCTTCAGCCGCGGCAAGTGGGTGGATGACGAAGAGAAAGCACTGAAGAAGATGGCAGATACCTTTAATGACGGCTTTATGAGTCATGGTGAAGGTAACGATGCTTACATTGCGCGCTTATGGCCGCAATGGAATGAGGAACTGGCGCAGCAGGTACGTATGCTGGCAAGCCTGGTGTTTCAGGCGCCAAGGCTGCAACTGACAGACAGTGCGGAGAGAGAGTAATGGGCAAGAGTGGGTGGCCGCCAGAAAATCATTATAGTGTAGGGCGTTCGCTGTACGGCCACAGGTCAGAGGGACCATTATTCGTTTGTTTAAAGCAGTAGTCGTTTGAAACAGTAGTCGTTTGAAACAGAATGCGGTGGAGTGCGAGCTCACCGGATGGTGTTTGGCGGGCTTGCATCAATGGGGTGCAGTATAGTGTGCCAACTTGGTGCGTATCGTGAGTCAGATCTCATTACCTTGCGCTAAAACAAAAATTTACATAAATACATACATTTTTATAATTTGGATCACATAATCCTCTGTTTACCCGGCAGCGGAAATGGGTGGTCAATCATCAACTGAGGATGCACCAGACCATGAGTGTCACTTCCCACATCACGGCAACACCGCTGGAAACCATGCGTTTTCCCTTGCATGGCGCCCGTTTGATTGAAGCATCTGCCGGGACTGGTAAAACCTTTACCATCGCCGGTCTCTATCTGCGTTTGTTGCTGGGGCACGGCCATGAGGCCGGATTTGACGGACTGGACGAAGCAACCCGGCATGCGGTGCCGCTGACGGTTGACCAGATCCTGGTGGTGACTTTTACCGAAGCGGCCACGGCCGAGCTGCGAGATCGGATCCGGGCCCGGATTCACGATGCGCGTCTGGCATTCAGCCGCGGGGTGAGCAGCGATCCTGTGATTGCCCCCCTGCTTGAGGAAGTGAGCGACCACCGCCAGGCGGCCAGTCTGCTGCTCAATGCGGAGCGGCAGATGGATGAAGCCGCGGTGTATACCATCCATGGTTTCTGCCAGCGTATGCTGACCCAGAATGCGTTTGAGTCGGGCAGCCGTTTTAATAATGAATTTGTCACCGATGAAAGCCATCTCAAAGCTCAGGTGGTGGCCGATTACTGGCGGCGCCAGTTCTATCCGCTGCCGCTGCATCTGGCAGCCGAAGTGCGCCGCCTGTGGGCATCACCGGCGGCCTTGCTGGAGAAAATCGGCGGCTATCTGACCGGCTCGCCGCTTAAACTGACCACACCGGTGATGGACGGCGATCTCGCGGCCCTGCATCAGGACAATCTGCAACGCATCGAAGCGCTGAAAGCGCAGTGGCGTGCGGCGCAGGACGATATACATGACTGCATTGCCAGTTCCGGCATCAACAAACGCAGCTATACCAAAAAATCCCTGCCCCAATGGATTGAAACCGTGTCGCACTGGGCGGCGCAGCCGACCAGCGGTTATGACGTGCCGGAGCACTTAAAGCGCTTTGCCCAGAATGTACTGGCTGAGAAAACGCCCTCCGGCGCAGTGCCGCAGCACGAGCTGTTTGCGGCTATCGAACGTTTCCTCGCCCAGCCGGTGACGCTGGAAGCGCCGCTGCTGGCGCATGCGATTACCCATTGTCGTACCATGCTGGCGAAGGCCAAAGCGAGCAAACAGTGGTTGTCGTTTGATGATCTGCTGACGCAGTTATCGGCCTCGCTGGACGGCGATGAGCAAGGGACGCTGGCGGCCCGCATCCGCACGCTGTATCCGGTAGCGATGATCGATGAATTCCAGGATACCGATCCGCTGCAATACAGTATTTTCAGCCGCATCTATCTTGATTACCCGCAGTGCGGGCTGTTTATGATCGGTGACCCGAAACAGGCGATATATGCTTTTCGCGGCGCGGATATCTTTACCTATATCCGTGCCCGTAATCAGGTAAGTGCTCACTATACGCTCGGTACTAACTGGCGCTCGAGCGCGGATATGGTGGCCGCCGTTAACCAGGTGTTTGAACGCCCGGACAGCCCGTTTATTTACGACGACGATATTCCGTTTCTGCCGGTGCAGCCGAGCCCGAAAGCCGCGCAGCGTGGCTGGTTACTTGATGGTCAGGCGCAGCCGGCGCTCAATTACTGGCATCTTGAGGCCGAAGCGCCGGTCACCAAAGGCAGTTATTTTGATGCCATGGCCAATGCCACCGCCAGCCAGATCCAGCATATTCTCAGCGCGGCCCAGCAGGGCGCCGCAAAGTTCAGTGACGGTGCGCAGATTGAAGCTGGTCATATCGCGGTGCTGGTGCGCACCGGTAATGAAGGGCGGATGATCAAAGAGGCACTGGCCAGACAGGGCATTGCCAGTGTCTACCTTTCCAACCGCGATAGTGTGTTCAGCAGTGCGGTGGCGGCGGATCTGCAGCGTTTGCTGCAGGCGGTGCTGACACCGGAAAATGATCGCGCGATGCGTGCCGCGCTGGCTTCGCCCTTGTTTGCGCTTAATGCCGAGCAGTTGGATGCGCTCAATAACGATGAGAATGAGTGGGAAAACGCGGTCAATGAGTTTAAGCAATATCGCCAGTTATGGATCGATCGCGGCGTGTTGCCGATGCTGCGTAGTGTGCTCAGTCTGCGTCATATCGCTGAACGTTGGCTGGAAGAAAGTGATGGCGAGCGCTTACTGACAGATTTTATGCATCTCAGTGAATTGTTGCAGCAGGCGACGCAGGAGATTGACAGCGACCACGGTCTGCTGCGCTGGCTGGCGCAGTCGATTGTCGATGCCGAGCAGGGGCTGGGCGGCAGTGATGAGGCGATTCAGCGCCTTGAGTCGGAGCGGAATCTGGTTCAGATCGTCACCATTCATAAATCGAAAGGCCTGGAGTATGAGCTGGTGTTTCTGCCGTTTGTGCTCAGTTACCGCGAAGCGAGTGAAGGGAAATATTATGATGCGGCGAGCGGTGAGACTTTGCTGGATATCACTGCCCAGGACGCTTCGTTGCAGCAGGCTGACAAAGAGCGCCTGGCAGAAGATCTGCGCCTGATTTATGTGGCGCTGACCCGTGCGGTGTACGGCTGTTTCATCGGCCTGGCACCACTGCGCAATGGCCGTTCAAGCAAAGAGCCGACCGGGGTACACCAAAGCGCGATGGGTTACCTGCTGCAAAATGGTGAGCAGGGTGGGCTGGATTTGCTGCGCAGCAGCGTGCAGCAGCAGGTCGATGCGCTGGCCTGTGTCGCTGCGAGTGAGCCGCCTGAGCTGCCGCCGCAGCCGTTTGTCGCCCGCCAGGAAAGTCTGCCTGAGCTGAACGCGCGTACGCTGAGCCGCGAGATTGACCGTTTATGGCGCATCACCAGCTACTCCGGCCTGGTCAAACAGGGCAGTCACAGCCATGATGCCACGCTGGAAATCGGCGGTTTCGATGTGGATTCGGCCGATGAACATGATGAGGAAGGGCTGCCGGAACCGGAGCGCTCAATTTTCACCTTTCCGCGCGGCGCCCAGCCGGGCACCTTTCTGCACTCGCTGTTTGAGGAGGTGGAATTTACCCAGCCTGCCGGCAGTGAGTTGAATACCCAGGCTATCAGCGACTTGATGGAGCGCGAGCAGGTCGGCAGCGAGTGGCTGCCAGTGTTGCAGCAGCTGGTCGATACTGTGCTCAGCACGCCGCTGGACGGTAAAGCGCTGCGTCTTAATCAGAAATCGCCGGAGCAGCGTCTGACCGAAATGGAATTTTTACTGCCGATCGCAGTGCTGAGCGCAACCGCGTTGAACCGGGTGGTGCAGCGTCACGATCCGCTGTCGGCTCAGGCCGGTGACCTCGGCTTCTATACCGTACAGGGCATGCTGAAAGGCTTTATTGACCTGGTGTTTGAGCATCAGGGCAAGTATTACGTGCTGGACTGGAAATCCAATCATCTCGGTGATGATGTGGCCGCCTATCATGGCGCGCGCCTGCAGCAGGCGATGGCCGAGCACCGCTATGATTTGCAGTACCAGCTCTATGCCCTGGCGCTGCACCGTTTTCTGCGCAGCCGGATTGCCGATTATGACTACCAGCGCCATTTCGGCGGGGTATATTATTTGTTTTTGCGTGGCATGGATGGAGAATCGGATCATGGTATTTTCAGCGCCAGACCGAGCCAGGCGATGCTCGAGGAACTGGATGATTTGATTCGTGGATTAGAGCCGCAAAGCCGAACCACCTCTGCCGGGCAGATGGAGCTTGATTTATGATGACCTTTGATGAGGTACAAACCACCTTACAGCAGCTAAGCCAGCAGGGCGGGCTGCGCCAGATCGATTACCAGTTCGCGCGCTTTATAACCGCGCAGTGTCCGGCCGGTCAACTGAGTGAGGCGCAGCGCAGTGTACTGCTGCTGGTGGCGGCAGCGGTCAGCGCAGAGCTGGGGCGCGGTCATATCTGCCTGCCGCTGCGTGATGAGCAGGGCAATGCACTGGATCTCGCCGCCCGGCTCGGCTTGTTTGGGGATGCCGCGCTGCCGCTTAATCAGTTATGGCTGGCCTGTGACTGGGCCGAGCTGGTTAAGCAGTGCACTTTGCTTGGCGTGCAGGGCGAAGCGGTGCCGCTGATGTACGACGGTGAACGGCTGTATCTGCATCGTTACTGGCACTATGAAGTGACTCTGGCGCAGCGCTTACAGAGCTTTGGGACACCCATGATCCTAAAGCCTGCGGAGGTCGATAATCTGCGTCTGCGGCTGGATAATCTGTTTGCCCGTGACTATCGCTTTTTGCATCAGGCGCTCAGCCCGGATCTCAATCAGGTCGCGCGTCAGCGTCTGGTGTGTGACCTGTTGGATGTGGTCGATGAGGGAGCTCTGGATTGGGACGCGATTGATGCCAAGTTGCAGGGGGCGCCGCGCCTGACGGATTTGAACGTGCTGGACAGCTTAGTGCCGCAGGCTCACTGCCTCAACTGGCAGAAAGTGGCGGCGGCGATTGCGCTGACGCGCCGTTTTGCGGTGATTTCCGGCGGCCCCGGCACCGGTAAAACCACCACGGTGACCAAACTGCTTGCGGCGCTGATCAGCCAGTCGCAGCAGCAGGGCCATATTCCGGCCATCAAGCTGGTGGCGCCGACCGGTAAGGCCGCCGCGCGGCTGACCGAGTCGATCGGCAAAGCTGTCGCGGATCTAGCGGTGGAGCCGGAACTTAAAGCGCTGATCCCGACTGAATCGAGCACCATCCACCGGCTGCTGGGGGCTATTCCGGACAGCGCGGAGTTCCGTCATCACGCCGCTAACCGGCTGCACCTGGATGTGCTGGTGGTTGATGAAGCCTCAATGGTCGATTTGCCTATGATGGTCAAATTAGTCGATGCGTTGCCCGCACACGCGCGTCTGATCCTGCTTGGCGATAAAGACCAGCTTGCCTCGGTCGAGGCCGGTGCGGTGCTGGGCGATATCTGCTCTTTTCTGCAGCAGGGTTACAGTGCCGAACAAAGTCAGCTGCTGGCGCGCTTAACCGGATTTATGCCGGCGGCGCTTAACCCGCGTCAGGATGAGATTGCCGCAGGTGCCCGCGCAGCGGTCAGCGACAGTTTATGTATGCTGCAAAAGAGTTACCGCTTCGATGCCCGCTCCGGAATAGGCCAGCTGGCCAAAGCCGTCAACAGCGGTCAGGCTATGTGGATTGACCGGGTGTGGCAGCAAGATTTTGCCGACATTGCCCATTTTGCGCTCAGTGGTGAGCATTACCATCAGATGCTGCAGTCGCTGGTGACAGGTTATACGCCGTATCTGCAGCGCCTGCGTCAGCCGCTGCAGGCTGCGGAGTCCGATCGCGTTGCGGAGTCGATGGCCGATAAAGCGCGCGAGGTACTGACTTTGTTCAGTCAGACCCGCTTATTGTGCGCGCTGCGCGAGGGTGACTTTGGCGTCACCGGACTCAACGTGCGGATTGAGCGCGCTCTGGCGGCACGCAAACTGATCAAAGTTCAGGATGAGCTCTGGTACAGTGGCCGCCCGGTGATGGTGACCCGCAATGATCACGCTCTGGGATTATATAACGGCGATATTGGTATCTGCCTGCGCGATGAGCAGGACGATCAGCAACGGCTTAAAGTCTATTTTGAGCTGCCGGACGGCAGCGTAAAAGCGGTCTTGCCAAGCCGGGTTCCTCTGCATGAAACCGCCTATGCGATGACGATTCATAAATCCCAGGGCAGTGAATTTGATTTTACTCTGCTGATTATACCGCCGGAATTCAGCCCGATCCTGACCCGTGAGCTGGTCTATACCGGTATTACCCGCGCCAAGCGTCGTTTGGCACTGTATTGTGATATGGGCGTGATGAAGCGGGCGATCAAGCTGAAAACCCAGCGTGCCAGTGGTTTGGTGCAGCGTTTAAGCGCGTCCTGAATTTTGCTGTATCGCGCTGGGAAAAACAAACAGGCAGCCCTTGGGCTGCCTGTTAACTATTGGGTCAGTGACTATGTCTTTAATGGCTACATTGAGTCAGTCAGGCACCTTTACCGCGTCAGATAAACGCTTTGGTAAAAGTAATAGTACGAATCTTGTAGCGTTGTTTTGATTCAAGGATAAACGTCCGAAGTTGCTCGCTTACCGGGAAAACGCAATGCACGTCCAGCCCTTCCAGGAACTCGTTATCGGCCATATCCCAAAAGCTTTGCAGTGAGTTACAAATAACGGTTTTCATCTTAAGTTGCTCTTAACGACTGGTTGAGTGATAAAAGCAATCCATGCGCGTACTAAGCTTTGTCGCTTAGCTGATAATCCTGAGACTCCGCTTCACTTAAGCTGCAGGCTTCAAAGCCAGGTATTCAAATCGAAGTGATTGGAGTGCAACGTGCAGCAAAGGTCACCTGAATACAAAAGGTCACCGCAATAAAAAGGTGATGCCTGTCACGTTTGAGCGAATTTTACACAGTTATGGCAGGCTTGAAAAGTGTTGATTTTATAAACAAAAAGATGCAACGGATTGCATCTTTTTGTATTGAGCTTTGCTCGAACTATATACTGCTTTTATGGCAGTAATATAGATGAAAATTTTATTTAAGATTTAAAATTAAGATTTTTGAACGGCGCTGATAGTTGTACAGGCTCTGCTTGGCCATCGGCAGGCTCTCAACCCCGACTTCGGTAAAACCTTGCTCACGGAACCAGTGTAAGCTGTGAGTAGTGAGGACAAATAAACGCTCAATGCCCATCTGTTTGGCCTGGTGTTTCATGTGATTGAGCAGCAGCAGACCACGGTTACCATCACGGTACTCAGGATGGATCGCCACACACGCCATTTCGGCCATGCTCTCTTCCTGATACGGATAGAGCGCGGCGCAGCCAATCAAGAGGCTGTCTTTGTCGATGATGGTAAACTTATGAATTTCCTGTTCTAACTGCTCACGCGAACGACGTACCAGGATGCCTTGTTCTTCCAGCGGGCGAATCAGATCAAAAATGCCGCCGATATCGTCAATCTGAGCCTGACGCACCTGTTCGGCACTCGCCATGACGATTTGGGTACCGATACCGTCAAACGAGAACAGTTCCTGGATCAGAGCGCCATCTTCTTTGTAACTGATCAAATGACTGCGCGGTACACCGGCGCGGCAGACGGAAACCGCGGCACGCAAAAAGCGCAGGGTTCCGGTCGAATCATCGCTGGACGGATTGCTTTCTGATTCCAGACGCTGGACCAGTTTTTCAACCTCGGCCGGGAACAATTCGGCGATCGAGTTGCCTTTCTCATCGATGATGCCCTGCTCCGAGCAGAAGCCGATCAATTTATCCGCTTTTAATCTTATCGCCACTTGGGTCGCCACTTCTTCTGAGAGCAGGTTAAAACACTCACCGGTGACAGAGCTGGCAATCGGACCCAGCAGTACAATTGAGCCTTGATCTAGGGTACGGTTAATCCCGTCGATATCGATGCGGCGGATACGACCACTGTGGCAGTAATCAATGCCGTCATCCACGCCGAGCGGCTGGGAGATGACAAAGTTCCCACTGGCGACATTGAGCTGAGTGCCGGCCATCGGGGTATTGTTGAGGCTCATCGACAGGCGGGCGGTGATCGCCAGTTGCAACTGACCGGCAGCCTGCATAACCAGGCCGAGTGCTTCTTCGTCGGTGATGCGGATACCTTTGTGGTAAGGCGTGGTGTGATTATTCGCTTCGAGGATTTGATTGATCTGAGGACGGGCACCATGCACCAGGACGATTTTGACTCCCAGGCTGTGCAGCAATGCCAGGTCGCTGATGATATTAGTGAAGTTTTTATCAGCAATCGCTTCACCACCCACCATGACCACCATGATTTTGCCACGGTGAGCGTTGACATAGGGTGCGGATTGTCTGAACCCCTTTACAAGGGCGGTACTACGAATTTTCACGGCCTGACACTCAAGTTGATTGTTTATTTATGTTTGAATAATGACTTTTTATTCATCTGTAAACAAGTATTTTTTTGCTTTCAGCTTAAAATATCATCTTGATGTGACAGAGCCGGGTCGGGCCGGTTATCCCGGTCAGTGAAATGGTGGCCTCGGCTGCCACATTATGTAACTCAAAATGGAATAACATGTCAGATAATGAGGCTTTCGCAGCGCTTTTTGCCGCGTTGCGCTCTGTGCAGCGCAAAACCGTTGAGCGTTGTTTACTAACGATTGCGGTGGCAGGCACTGTGCTGGTTCTGCTGCTGTACGGCAATCTGTTCAGTCAGTTGGCATCCTTGACCCAGCCGCCGAAAAGCACTCTGTACGGCGTGTGGAAAGAAAAAGATGTAGCTCCGTATCTGGCGCAAACCATCGAAATCCGGCCGGATGTCGTGTTAATGGATGGCCGGGTGGTGACGACCCGCTATGACTATGACGGGCACTCGCTGCGTTATCGGGTCGGTGGCCAGGCTTATCTGTTTCAGATGCGAAATGAGGATCACACGGAAATGAGGTTAGCTTCGTCAGCGCACTATAATCCGACTTTTCAATTGTCAGCGCCGGCGGGGCAATTGTCAGAAAATGACAAAAAACATCTTCAGTAACCATTCCTGAATTGCGCTTGTGAGCGGAGTTTGTCATCCTTTTGCCTAACTCAGCAAATGGACTAACTCCAGTGACAAAACGTTTATTTTCCTATCTTTCTCTGGCGCTGCCGGTAGCGCTGCTTGTCGGCTGTGCCCAGCCGACTGATCGCGCCCAGCAGTACCTAGATCCCGAATTTGCCCAGCCACTGAATCAGGTCGCTGACGTACACTCCAACTCGCCACGTGATTTTACCGAGTTTGCCAAGCAGAGTGAGGCGGTGGTGACGAAATCGCCTTCGATGGCGGCGATGTACGGCCCGTTGTACGAGCAACTGAGTGAGTGGGCGATGCAAAGCGGCGATCCGCAGACTCTGGCTCAGTTTGGAATTCAGGCTGCACAGATGGGCGGCGGTGATAAGAAAGGCAATGTGTTGTTCACCGGTTATTTTTCGCCGGTGATCGAGCTGCGTCACACCCCGGATGACGAGTTTCATTTTCCGGTCTATGCCAAACCGGATTGCAGTTCAGACTGCCCGACCCGTGAGCAGATCTACGCTGGTGCACTGCAAGGTCAGGGGCTGGAATTAGGCTACGCTGCCAACCGGATTGATCCGTTTATTATGGAAGTGCAGGGCAGTGGCTTTGTCCATTTCGGCGATGACGACACGCTGGAATATTTCGCCTATGCCGGTAAGAATAATAAAGCGTACGTGAGTATCGGCCGGATTCTGATTGAGCGTGGCCTGGTCGAACGTGACAAGATGTCGCTTAAAGCGATTAAAGACTGGGTGCTGGCCAACGATGACGCTACGGTTAAAGAGCTGCTGGAGCAGAATCCGTCGTATGTATTTTTTGCCCCGCGCGCTGCGGCGCCGGTGACGGGTAGTGCCGGGATCCCGCTGCTGCCGATGGCTTCGGTGGCCGCAGATCGCTCGCTGTTACCGATGGGCACGCCGATTCTGGCCGAAGTACCGCTGCTGAATGCCGATGGCAGCTGGTCCGGCGCTCATCAGCTACGCCTGCTGATTGTGCTCGATACCGGCGGTGCGGTAAAACAGAATCACCTCGATCTGTACCACGGCATGGGGCCGCGTGCCGGGACCGAAGCCGGCCATTACAAACACTTTGGCCGGGTATGGAAACTGGGGCTGGAAAACAGTCCGACACAAGCACCTTGGGCTACACCGCCAGAGAAGTTACAATAGTTAACCGGCGGGCTTGCCCGGCTAGACTTTTGGTTAAAGAGTGCGTATAAATCGCACTCTTTCTTTTTTGAACCCTTTGATTGTGGATGGTCCGGAGCCAAGAGACGGCGCGTAAATGTCGCCGATCATGTGGTAATCCGGACATTTCCTGTTGTGGATGATTAGTATGCGCGAACTCGATACCCCAGCCTCTGACAGTTATAACCAGCGTTTTGGCGGCACACGTCGTTTGTACGGCAACAGCGAAGTGGACATTCTGCGTGCGGCCCATGTGTGTGTGATTGGTATTGGTGGTGTGGGCTCTTGGGCGGTGGAAGCGCTGGCGCGCTCCGGAATTGGTGAACTGACCCTGATCGATATGGATGATGTGTGCGTCACTAACATTAATCGTCAGATCCACGCCATGAGCGGTACGGTCGGTCAGAGCAAAATCGAAGTGATGGCCGAGCGGGTCAGACTGATCAATCCGGAATGCAAAGTGAACCTGATTGACGACTTTATTACTGCCGATAACCAGCATGAGTACCTGAGCAAAGAGTACGACTATGTACTGGATGCAATCGACAGCGTTAAAGCGAAAGCTGCGCTGCTGGCTTACTGCCGCAGCAATAAAATCAAGGTGATCACGACTGGCGGGGCTGGCGGTCAGACCGATCCGACTCAGATTAAAGTCGCGGACCTGACCAGGACGATTCAGGATCCGCTGGCGAAAAAGATCAAAGACCGTCTGCGCCGTTTCCATAATTTCCAGACCAATCCGGCGCGTAAATTCGGTATTGATTGTGTGTTCTCCACGGAGCACCTGAAATATCCGCAGGCAGATGGCAGTGTGTGCGCGGTCAAATCCAGTGCGGAAGGACCGAAACGTATGGACTGTGCCAGCGGCTTTGGCGCGGCGACTGTGGTAACGGCGACCTTCGGCTTTGTCGCGGTGTCACGCATTATCGAAAAACTGATTCAGAAACACCGCGCGTAACGGAGCCTTTATGTCTGATTATTCTTGGTCTGATTTTCCGGATTCGCCATTTGGCAGCGACATTCACAGCACTGATGTACTGGCAGTGATGCAGCAGATGAAAGGCTGGGAAGATCGCTATCGTCAGGTGATTCAGTGGGGTAAAAAGCTGCCACAGATGCCGGATGCGCTAAAAAGCGAGCAAGTGACGGTCGCTGGCTGTGAAAGCCAGGTCTGGCTGCTGGCGGCTCAGCAGGGCGATGTGTGGCACTTTTGCGCCGATTCGGATGCGCGCATCGTGCGTGGCCTGATCGCGTTGGTGATGGCGGCTTATGAAGGTAAAACCAGCGCCCAGATTCAGGCGTTTGATATCGATGATTACTTTGCCCGACTGGGCCTGATTGCGCATCTCAGCCCGTCGCGCGGCAATGGCCTGAAAGCGATTGTTGAGCAGATTAAACATCTGGCGACATATCCCCTTCCTACTTGAAGCTGCAGCGGTGTTGGCTGCATTCGTTCACCCCAATCACACATACTGTCTCTATGTGATTGGGGATTCACTTATTTGCCGCCTACCTGCAACTCCAAGTTGTTTGGGGATAAGATTTTAGGATCCTGATTCCTGATTCCTGATTCCTGATTCCTGATTCCTGATTCCTGATTCCTGGTTCCTAAAACCCTTCTCCTCTCAACTACAGCATATCGACTGCTTTTTCTATCGCTGCGATTAAGCGTTGCACTTCTTGCATCGAGTTATAAATCCCGAACGAGATCCGCACAGTGCCTTTGACAGCGAAGGCATCCATTAACGGATGAGCGCAGTGATGGCCGGCACGGACCGCAATGCCCTGCTGATCGAGCAGTGTGGCCAAGTCCTGATGATGGACACCGTCCATCACGATACTGAGAATACTTGAGTCCGGCTGGTAGCCCAGCACCTGAATATCGTCCAGCTGCAGCAGCGCCTGATAGGTCGTGTGCTGCAACTGATGCAGATGCGCTTCAACCTCGGTGCGCTCAAACCCGCAGTACCAGTCGATGGCCGTCGCCAGCGCAATCGCGCCGGCCACATTCGGCGTGCCGGCTTCAAATTTACCCGGCAGCTCGGCAAAGGTGGTGCCGTCAAACGAGACCTTCTCCACCATTTTTCCACCGCCGTGCCAGGGTGGCATCGCTTCCAGCAGCGCCAGTTTGCCATACAGCACGCCAATACCGGCCGGCGCATACAGTTTGTGACCGGAGAAGACATAAAAATCGGCGTCCAGCGCGGTGACATCGACCTCTTCATGCACGATGCCCTGCGCGCCGTCGACCACCACCACCGCGCCGGCCCGATGGGCGGCGTCAATCACCGCTTCAATCGGCTGGCGGGTGCCGGTGACATTGGTGATGTGGGCCAGCGCGACAATTTTGCACTGGTCAGACAGCAAGTGGTGGAAAGCATCCAGGCCAAACTCGCCATTGGCGGTCATCGGAATTTTGACCACCTTAGCGCCGGTCTGCTGCGCCACTATCTGCCACGGTACGATGTTGGCGTGATGCTCGGTTTCGCTGACCAGGATTTCATCGCCGGGTTGCAGAGTTGAACGGGCGTATGTCTGTGCAATCAGGTTAAGTGCTTCGGTCGCGCCCCGGGTCCAGATAATACTTTTACTGCTTGGCGCGTTGATAAAGCGGGCGATGCGTTCACGCGCGGCTTCAAACTGGCTGGTGGCATGCGCGGTCAGGCTGTGGCTGCCGCGATGCACATTGGCATTCTGCGCGCTGTAATAACGGCTGATGGCATCAATCACCACTTGCGGCTTTTGCGTGGTCGCCGCACTGTCGAGGTAGATCAGCGCCTGATCATTAATGGTTTGCTTGAGCGCCGGAAACTGGGCGCGAACCGCGGCAATATCCAGCATGTTATTCGATACCCAGTTTTTCATAGTTAAGCTGAGGCAGGGCAACCAGCGGAACGGCGACTTCACGCGCCAGCGCTTTTCCGGACAGCTGGACAATGATTTCCACTGCAAATTCCAGCGCCGTCCCCGGCCCCTGGCTGGTCAGCAGATTGTTGTTGACGTCATAGGTGACGCGGCGGTTCCGCCACAAGTCGGCGGGAATACACTGCTGAAAATTGGGATGACAGGTCATCAGCGCACCCGGATAAAGGTCGTGGTGCTGCAGGACCACCGCCGGCGCGGCGCAAATGGCGGCAACCAGGCGGCCATCGTATTTTTGCTGTCTGATGATCTCGACCAGCACAGTGCTGTCACGGAACACTTCTGCGCCGCCGACACCGCCGGCCAGCACCACGGCATCAAATTCATCATCGGCGACGTCGACTAGTTTGCAGTCGGCAGTCAGTGTCACGCCTCGGGACGCGCGCATGGTGAGGTGACCGTCGAAATCCGCGCTGGCTACCACAACCTGATAACCGGCCCGGACCAGAATATCAATCAGAGTGACGGCTTCCATCTCTTCCGTGCCCGGAGCGATAGGGATCAGAATGCGTTTTGTCATGCTTGGGTCCAACTTTGTTGTAAGGATTGAATGTGTTGATACAGTTGCTGGTTAACCGGTACGGCCAGACCATGCTGCTGCGCTTTGCGCACCACGTATCCGTTGATAAAGTCTATCTCGGTTTGGCGCTGATGGACAACGTCCTGATGCATTGAAGAGCGATTACGTGCCGTGGCGGCAATGACAAGATCGACGGTAGCGCGCAGCGCGTGTTGATCGACCGGAATGTGTTCCGCGCGCATCACAGCGGCAACTTCGGCAATGATGGCATCCAGTCGGGCGCGATAGCGCGGGTCGGCCAGCTCGCCATTACTGATTTGCTCAATCGCTGTCAGCGGGTTAATCGCACAGTTAATGGCGAGTTTCTGCCACAGGGCGTGCTCAATGTGTTGGTTCCAGCTCACCTGGGGCAGGGCATGCTGCAGCACATCACAGACAAACTCGCAGCGGGCACCCGGCGCATTAAAGGGCCCGATTTGAGTTTGCCCTTGTCCGGTATGCAGCACCTTGTCCGGCGCAGGTTTTAGCGCGCCATGCGTGGTGGTCGACAACAGCACAGGATAAGGCGCGAGGCAATCACTGAGGTCATCCAGCGCCCCCATACCGTTATGCATAAACAGCAGGATGGTCTCATCGGCAATTTGCTCAAGCAGGGCAGGTAAAGCCGACGCGACTTGCCAGGATTTCACCGTGATCAGTAACAAATCAGCGCGGTGCAGCGTGTCAGGCTGATTATAGGCAAAATTGAGCTTGGGCTGCTCATCACATTGCAGCGACCAGTGTGTGACGTTTTGAGTGCCCCACAGCGCCACCTGATGTCCGGCCTGGTGCAGATGCGTCGCCCACAGGCTGCCAATGGCACCGGGACCGACAATCACGATATTCATGCAAACAACTTCGGTTAAGGGTTTGCGCTAAGGATAATGCCCCGCAGAGCGAAAGCAATAAAAAAGGGCGCCGATTGGCGCCCTCTCAAAGCTTGAGCAGGATTTACTTAGAACTTGTAAGTTACTGCCAGGTAATGGCCGATACCGGTTGAGTCTGCAGTTGCAGATGCATCCCATGGCAGACCTTCGCCGTTTTCAAAGCCGTATACATCGTTGAACAGCTTCAGGCCATAACCCACTGCGAAGCGGTCTGAGTGCCAGTAAATACCGTTGAACATGTCAAAGCCAGTGCTAGACGTGTTGTATTGGCTCTTCATGCCAAATTGGTAATCGATGTAACCTTGGTATGCGATGAACGTACCGTTTTCGAAAAAGTAGAAAGGTTTGAACCAGTTAGTGGCAAAGTGGTAACCATTCCAGTCTTTTTTACCTGAATCGTAAGTTTTGTACAGGTTTACGCCTACTTTACCAAACCATGGCACCATCACGTCTGAACCCAGACCGATGTTCTGAGTGTTCAGACCGTCGCTACCGCCATCCCATTGGATCAGAGAAGCCAGATATAGCTCCTGTACCGGACCGAAAGACAGGTCTTTACCAGTCAGAGCGTCCAGAGAGACACGCGGTGCAAATTTCATAAAGATTTTATCACGACCGTACTTGTCGCTGCTTGTGTCTGAAGTCAGGTTGAAGATATCAACATAGCCGTAAAGATCGAAAATGCCTGAACGGCCACCGAATTCCATTTCCAGGTAATCGTGGCTTGAATCTTCGTCAGCGGCACCTTTCTCATTGAACGCACCCATAATGTTGAACTGCATCCACTTGTAATCGTTTTTGTGGATATCGCCATCTGAGTAGTCAGCTGCCAGAGCTGGTGCAGCGGATGCTGCCAGTAGACCAAGAGCTAAAAGTAATTTGCGCATAAGGGGGACTCTCTATGTATGTATTGATTCAGAAGAATAATTAATCACTGCTTCTTCCAATTGGCGGGAATGATAGCGACTAAAATCTCAATTAAAAGTGATACGGCGTGCAAAATTTAGCTTCTTTGGTGATCATGGTCACATTATTGTATTTTATTTACGGAACTTTTTTGTGTTACAAGAATTTGCATTTTATTTGTGATTTTTGTCACGCAAACGTTTGGGTTGAAGGATATTAAGCTTATTGAATAACCTAAACGCGTAGTCAGTGATCTGGGGTTTTGCAAATTGCGTATGCACAACAAACACACTTGGTTAGCAGATCAACTTCACATAGGCAGGAAATCCAGATGGAAGAGATAATGTTATTTCCGCTCAGTTCGGTTGTTTTACCCGAAGGTAAGATGAAACTGCGTATTTTTGAGCCAAGATACAAACGTATGGTGGCGCAATGCAGCAAAACCGCCAGCGGATTCGGGATCTGTTTGTTCGATAGCAAAAGCGCAGGAAAAGCAAATCCTCTTTCCGAATTTGGTACATGGGTGAAAATTGTCGACTTCGAAACGCTCGATGACGGCCTGCTGGGCATTACCGTGGTGGGAATGAAACGCTTCGTGATCCGCAAGATCCGGGTCGAGCACGACGGGTTGCGCCGCGCGAAAGTGGAATGGTTGCCGAACTGGCCAACTCAGCAAATGCCAGAGCGGGAAGTTTTCCTCAGTCAGCATCTGCAAAAGTTGTATCAGGAGTTTCCGCAGATCGGCAGTCTGTATGATCATCGTTTCTTCGATGATGCCAGCTGGGTCAGTCAGCGCTGGTTGGAACTGTTGCCGCTGTCTAACGGTCAGTTTGATGAACTGGCCCAGCAGGAAACCTGCCACAGCGCGCTGGCCTTCCTGAATCAGGCTATCGAAGCGTACGACGACTGACTCCCTCCAACGTGACCGACGGCCATCCGCACTAACAGAAAAAGCTGGCACTATAATGAAAGCAGGGTGCCTGACCGCTTTGCTGTGATCTGAATGGATACTCAGCTCGTACAACAGGCGATAGGTGCAGGAAGGCCTGAATTTCAGGCCGTTAAGGACAGGACATCTCATGACTAATGTGAATCCACAAACCTTCAGCCGTCAGGACTGGACCAAGTGTATGGAGAAAGTGAAACAACGCGATAAGGAAGCTTTCGCAGTTATCTTTCATTATTTTTCTCCGCGGCTGAAACAGTTTGTTTTCAAGCATCTGGGTAACGAGCACGTCGCCGTTGAACTGGTTCAGGAAGCGATGACCACCGTATGGCATAAAGCCTATCTTTTTGATGGCTCAAAAAGTTCGTTATCGACCTGGGTCTACACCATTGCACGTAATTTGTGTTTTGACCTGATGCGTAAACAGAAAGGCAAGGAGCCTCATGTCCTTGCCGACGATATCTGGCCGGGAGATTTCTGCCCGCCTGACCTGGTTGAGCACTACGCTCCGGAGCATGAAATGCTCAAAGAGCAGGTGCTTAAATTTCTCGACACTCTGCCGGAAGCGCAGCAAAAAGTGGTACGTGCGGTTTACCTTGAGGAAATTCCTCATCAGCAGGTGGCCGACATGTTTGACATTCCGCTCGGTACCGTCAAATCACGCTTGCGTCTGGCAGTGGAAAAACTCAGAACTTCAATCGATGCGGAGCGGCTATGAGCTACCATCCAGATTTTTCATTACTTGAAGCCTATGCCCAAGGCTCTATCGATGCCATTCATGGCGTGTCTGTGGCCACTCATCTAGAGATGTGTCCACACTGCCGTCAGCAAACCCGGCAATTGGAAGAGCATTGCGGAGATGCACTGCTCAATTTAGAAATGACATCCAGTCAGGCATCCGCGGCGCCCACTGCCGATGCCCACTGGCAGCAGATGCTGGAGCAGATTTTTGCCAGTGATGCGCCTGCGCGGCCCAAGCTGACCCGGGCCAAAGCGCCGGTTGTGTCGGTCAACGGCCGTCAGATTGCCGTTCCACGGGCGCTGAAGCGCTTTGTGAGCGCCGATGCGAAATGGCGCAGTTATGGCGGCAAGGTGTTCAGCCTGGCGCTGCACAGTGATGACAACACGCACATGAATCTAATGTACATCAGTGCCGGTGTGAGTATTCCTCAGCATACTCATCTGGGCACGGAATCAACGCTGGTGCTGCACGGCGGGTTCAAAGATGAAGACGATCATTATGACGCCGGTGATTTCATTCTGCGTGATGGCAGTGTGCATCATTCACCCCAAACCGCTCAGGACCAGGACTGCCTGTGTCTGACGGTACTGACTGAGCCGATGCTGTTTACCCGTGGTGTGGCTCGGCTGTTTAATATGTTTGGCAAAGGGCTTTATCCATAAGAACCTTATATTCAGGGATTGTCTTGCTGGGATGTTAAGCCTAAAAGTCACCCTCCTGATTTGTTACTCCTGCTGGCCACTTTGTGGCCTTTTTTTTGTCCCGACCACACTTCTCTGGCATTTCTGCGCCGGGTTCAGTGTATGATGCATGAGTATTCAATCTATTACATAAAATCACACTATGTCGCACCAAAGTATGTCTCAGCCTATTGATAAAAAAACGTTTCTCAGCTTGTTTGCCACGGTGTTTCTGCCGATGTTTCTGGCCGCGGTGGATCAGACTCTGCTGGCCACTGCTACTCCGGCCATGGTCAGTGAGCTGGGTGACATCCAACTCTCTTCCTGGATTGCGGTTGGCTATATGCTGGCCGGTGCGGCTTCTGTGCCGATATATGGCTGGCTGGGCGACCAATACGGTCGTAAACGTATGCTCGGGATTGCGCTCAGCATTTTTGCACTTGGCTCTTTGGTCTGCGCTCTGGCGGTCAACATGCCGGGCTTAGTCGCGGGGCGGATTATCCAGGGTTTGGGCAGTGGCGGCCTGATGAGCCTGTCACAGGCGCTGATTGGCGAACTGGTCGCGCCGCGTCAGCGTGCACGTTTTCAGGGCTACTTTTCGGCGTTGTTTGCGCTGTCGAGTATCGGTGGCCCGGTGCTGGGCGGGGTGATTGTGACTTATCTCTCCTGGCAATGGCTGTTCTGGATTAATCTGCCGCTGGTCGCGCTGGCGCTGTTTCGTTTATCGCGTCTGCAGTCGAGTCAGGTTAAAAGTGCCAGAAGCCGTATCGACGTTTTCGGGTTATTGCTGTTTCCGACCCTGATGACAACGATTATCTACTGGCTGTCGGCCGGTGGTCATTACTTTGCCTGGGGATCAGAAACCAGCCTGCTGTTACTTGGTGTGTTTGTGTTGTTAGTGGTGAGCTTTGTGTGGCAACAAAAGCGGGTCCGTCACTCTTTTCTGCCTTTACCTTTGCTGGTGCGTAAAGAGATTCATGTGCCTTTGATTTCGACGTTTCTGTTTGCTTCCTGTTTGTTTGGCCTGGTGTTTTTCCTGCCGATTTTTATGCAAATCGGCCTGGGCGTCAGCGCGGCCCGCTCCGGCCTGCTGATGATCCCGCTTTCGGCCGGCATTATTACCGGCTCGTTTATCACCGGTAAACTGATTGCCCGCAGCGGAGTACCAAAATGGATTCCGGTGTGCGGCATGAGCGTCAGTACCCTGGCATTTCTGACGTTAGCTACGGTCGATATGGGGCCGAATGCGGTCAGTGCGGTCGGTTTTTTATGCTGCCTCGGGCTGGGCACTGTGATGCCATCGACCCAGGTGCTGATACAGACCGTGGCTGGTAAAGCCAGCCTGGGGCGGATTACCTCTATGGCGGCGCTGTCGCGCTCGCTGGGCGCGTCAGTCGGTACGGCGGTATTTGGTACCCTGATTTACTCGCAAATCCCCGGTTTTGATGCCAGCAGCTCAATCAGTACCTTACTGGAGACGCCTCAGGACGTAGTGGCCGATGCGTTCCAGACCGGCTATCTGCTGGCGGCGTTATTTGCGTTTACCTGTGTGCTTAACGCGGCGCGCGCGCCGTTGATTCAGCTTGATGACTACAGTTGGGCGACGGAAAAAAGCGCATAAAAAAACGGTCTCAGCTGAGACCGTTTTTTGTCTGGGTTGCGCCGCCGTGAAGGGGCGTAACCTATCAGGCCAGACCCTGAATGATCACGAATTTCTCTAACAGCTCTTCTTCTGTTTCAACGTGGTTCGGATCAACAATGATGCATTTAGTGATCGGACACACCGACTGACAGGTCGGCTTGTCATAGTGACCTTTACATTCGGTACACAGATCCGGATCAATCTCAAAGATGGACTCGCCCATTGAGATGGCGCCGTTCGGGCATTCCGGATCGCACATATCACAGTTAATGCACTTATCAGTGATCAATAAGGCCATCTTATTTGCCTGTTGGGTTACGGGTATCCTGACCAGCGTTAAGGTTCCGCATCAGCAGAGCGTAGTTCAGATCCATATCCTGCGGCATCGGAATGTAAACGAAGTGGCCGTTGCCTTTCGCATCGTCAATCGCTTCGCCTTTACGGTTTTCCATCGCTTCCAGAGTGAAAACAACGTTACCTTTTGGCGTCATCAGCTCCAGGCTGTCGCCCAGAATGAATTTGTTCTTCACTTCCACTTCCACCATGTCGCCACGGCGTTTACCGGTGAACTCACCGACGAACTGCTGTGCGTCAGAGACAGAGTAGCCGTAGTCGTAGTTCTGGTACGCGTCATGTGTGTGACGGCGCAGGAAGCCTTCGGTGTAACCACGGTGCGCCAGGCTTTCCAGTGTGCCCATCAGGTTCTCATCGAACGGTTTTCCGGCCACAGCATCATCGATCGCTTTGCGGTAAACCTGAGCAGTACGTGCACAGTAGTAGAATGATTTGGTACGGCCTTCGATTTTCAGTGAGTGCACACCCATCTTGGTCAGGCGCTCAACGTGTTGTACCGCACGCAGGTCTTTGGAGTTCATGATGTAAGTGCCGTGCTCATCTTCATAAGCGGCCATCTTCTCTTCCGGACGGTGGCTTTCAGACAGCAGGACAACGTCATCAATTGGCTTACCACGACCGATGGTGGTTTCCGGACGCTCTTCCTGTACTTCAATTGCCTGAGCGGCATTCGGATCGAATTGTTCAACGATTTGACCCGCTTCGTCTTCTTTGCCTTTCTCAACTTTGTATTCCCAACGACAGGCGTTGGTACAGGTGCCCTGGTTCGGGTCACGTTTGTTGATGTAGCCAGACAGCAGGCAACGACCTGAGTAAGCCATACACAGCGCGCCGTGGACGAATACTTCCAGCTCGGTTTCCGGACAGTGCTCACGAATCTCTTCAATCTCTTCCAGAGACAGCTCGCGAGAAACGATAACGCGCTCAACGCCGTTAGCTGCCCAGAATTTCACGGTTGCCCAGTTGACCGCGTTGGCCTGTACGGACAGGTGAATCGCCATGTCAGGGAAAGCTTCACGTACCATCATGATCAGACCCGGGTCAGACATGATCAGTGCGTCCGGACCCATATCAACCACAGGTTTCAGATCGCGGATGAAGGTTTTCAGCTTCGAGTTGTGCGGCTGGATGTTACAGACCACGTAAAAGCGTTTGCCCTGGGCGTGCGCTTCATCGATACCGATTTGCAGGTTCTCGTGGTTGAATTCGTTGTTACGTACCCGCAGGCTGTAACGCGGCTGGCCTGCGTACACAGCATCTGCACCGTAGGCGAACGCGTAACGCATGTTTTTCAGGCTACCTGCCGGTGACAGCAGTTCAGGTACGAAAGTTTTCTCAGTAGTCATTGCTTCTTTATCTCAATCTGATCTCAAGTCAGGCCAATGCCACCTGATGGCATTGGAAGGGGCGCAAATTTTACGTCAAAATGTGAGCCATGACCAGTTGAGATTGCAGGTGATAAGAGAGGATGAGCTGACAGAGTGATTGCTGCCAGGTGGATAACGACTGTCTCAAAAAAATCAGGCCGGTCACAAGGGACCGGCCTGACTCGGGGAGGGGCTTAAGCGTCGGCTTGCGGCAGGCCGCCTAAGGCGTCGAACAGATTCGGCAGGAAGGCGGAAAATTCACCGCACATCAGCGAGAAATCGGCATCGAAACGCGCCGCCTGATCTTCGCGCGGAATGTCTTCGTTTTCATCTTTCAGTTCATCGCTGAAGGTGATGCGTTTGATGCTGCAGTCTTCGGCCAGAATAAAGCTCAGCCGATCCTGCCAGTTGACAGACAGCTTAGTCACCACCTTGTTGGCAGCGATGTGATTGAGAATCTCATCGCTGGTCAGCTCCTGTTTTTTACAACGCACTACGGCGCCGTCATCGAGAGTCGATGTCAGCTCGGCTTCATCCAGCAGGTTGAAACCTTGCGGCAGGTTGCCGTCTTTGACCCATTGGGTCAGGGTGGTTTCGACGGCCACTTCCGGGATAGCCGGAACCACAGGCAGGCTGCCCATGGTTTTACGCAGCAGCGCCAGCACGTCTTCGGCTTTTTTGTAGCTGCTGGCGTCGACCAGAATCAGACCTTGCGAGGGCATGATCAGCACAAAGGTGTACTGGCTGCGGCTGAACGCGCGTGGCAGCAGATCGATGACGATATCGTCTTTGATATTGTCTTTTTCTTTCTTTTTCAACGGACGGCCTTCTTCGGCTTCCATTGCTTCAACTTTGGCATTGAGTGAGTCTTTGATCACCGAGGCCGGGAGCATTTTTTCTTCTTTCTTGGCGCAGATGAGAATGCGGTCTTCACTGACGTGAGTCATCATGTCGCCATGTTTGCCCATCGCATGTACCCAGCCGAATTTCTGTTTGTCCTGGCTGCCACAAGGGGTGAAGCGAAACTCTGCCAGTTGCTGTTCCAGCTGGTCGGCATTGAAGTTGATATCGCGGTTGACGCGATAGACCATACAGTTTTTAAACCACATATCTATTTCTTTTCCTTGTTCGAAAGCGTGACATCATAGGACATCTCTCTGGCAATGTCTCACGGCGAATTCAAAAAATTGCCACCCGAAACCAGGTTGATATAACGATGAATTTGATAAGAAAGTTATATTAAAAATTGTTTGCAAAGGTCACAAAAGTGTCATAATCATTTCTCATAATGCACAGCGTTGATTAAATAAAAAGGTTATTCAATTATGTCTAGAAGGATTCTGGTTGTTGAAGACGAAGCGCCGATTCGTGAAATGCTGTGTTTCGTGCTTGAACAAAAAGGTTATCAGGCAGTGGAAGCCGAAGACTATGACACTGCGGTGAATAAACTGGCTGAACCCTTCCCTGATCTGGTTCTGCTTGATTGGATGCTGCCTGGTGGCAGCGGCATTAACTTCATCAAGCATATGAAACGTGAAGAGCTGACACGCAACATTCCGGTTGTGATGCTGACCGCACGTGGTGAAGAAGAAGATAAAGTCCGTGGCCTGGAAGTCGGCGCTGATGACTACATTACCAAACCTTTCTCTCCTAAAGAGCTGGTGGCTCGTCTCAAAGCGGTCATTCGCCGTGTGACGCCAACGGCACTGGAAGACGTGATTGATGTGCAGGGCCTGAAACTGGATCCGGTCTCGCACCGTGTGACGGCCAATGATGATGCATTGGATATGGGGCCGACCGAATTCAAAATGCTGCATTTCTTTATGACGCACCAGGAACGGGTGTACAGCCGCGAGCAGCTGCTGAACAACGTCTGGGGCACGAACGTTTACGTGGAAGACCGTACCGTTGATGTGCATATCCGTCGTTTGCGTAAAGCACTGGAAGAAGCGGGTCACGATAAGCTGATCCAGACGGTGCGCGGCGCTGGCTACCGTTTCTCAACCAAAGCGTAAGGGGACTGACGCCGGTCCTGGATTCCGCCGAATCGGATGCGGCATGAAGACATTATGGTTGAACGTTTAACTTGGAAAAAGCTGGCCTGGGAGCTGGCTTTTTTTTACCTGCCCTGGATTGTGGTCGGGTGGATATTCGGCTACATGCCGTGGTTGCTGTTGGCGGCCACGGCTTTGCAGCTTGTGTGGCATTTACATAACCAGATGCGACTTTCTGCCTGGCTGTGGGATGAAAAGCGCCTCACGCCGCCCTCCGGGTCCGGTAACTGGGAGTCGCTGTTTAACGGCATTTACCGCCTGCAGCAGCGCCAGCGCAAAAAGCGCAAAGAACTGACCAATCTGATCCGTCGTTTTCGCAACGGGGCAGAATCGTTGCCCGATGCGGTGGTGGTGTTTCGAGGTGAAGGCAACATTGTGTGGTGTAACCGCCTGGCGCAGCATCTGCTCGGCTTTCGCTGGCCGGATGATGCCGGACAGCCGATCTCAAACCTGATCCGTACTCCGGATTTCATCAAATACCTGCAAAAAGGTGACTTCACTGAGCCGCTTGACATGCGTTCGCCGCTCAATGTGGAACGTTCGCTCGAACTGCGGATCGTGCCGTATACCGAGGGCGAGCACCTGATGGTGGTGCGTGATGTCACTCAGCTCAAGCAGCTGGAAGGCATGCGGCGTAACTTCTTTGCCAACGTCTCGCACGAACTGCGCACCCCGATGACGGTGCTGCAGGGGTATCTGGAGATGACCGAAGACCCGGATATGCTGGTCGGCCCGATGTGGCCGAAAGCGCACGGTGTGATGACCGAGCAGCTCAACCGCATGAACAGTCTGGTCAGCCAGCTGCTGACGCTTTCTAAAATTGAAGCCTCGCCGATTCACGAGCTGGACGAAGTGGTTGATGTGCCGTCGATTCTGGAGATTCTGGAAAAAGAAGCGGTCAGCCTGAGCGGTGATGATCAGCATCAGCTCCATTTTGAGGTGGATAAAAAACTGCGCGTGCTGGCGGATGAAGATCAGCTACGCAGTGCGATCTCAAATCTGGTGTATAACGCGGTCAAATATACTCCGCCTGGCGCCGAGATCAATGTGCGCTGGTATCAAAGCCCGCAGGGCGCCTGTCTGGAAGTGGAAGATAAAGGCGACGGTATCGAGCCGCAGCACCTGCATCGTCTGACTGAGCGTTTTTACCGCGTTGACAAAGCGCGCTCGCGTGACACTGGCGGCAGTGGTTTAGGGCTGGCGATTGTGAAACATGCCTTGTCGCATCATGACTCTCATTTAGACATCAAAAGCCAGGTTGGTGTCGGCAGCCAGTTCTCGTTTGTGCTGCCCAAGCGCCTGGTGGTGAAGTAAGCATGTGGAAAAAAATAACTCTGTTGGCGCTGCTGGCGGCCTGTTATGGCCCGGCGTCGGCACAGGCCTTAAGTAATAATGGCGTAAGTGACTATGACTTAAGTGACAATGGCTTAAGTGACTATGACCTAAGTGACTATGAAAAGACGCCCGGCGTGGCCGGTAACCTGCTTACGGTTGGTTCCGATACCTTAGCCGGAATGACCACCTTGTGGGTGGAAGAGTTTAAATCGATTTACCCCAATGTGATTGGTCAGGTGCAGGCATCCGGCTCAGCCACTGCGCCACCGGCGCTGACCGAAGGTACCGCTCAGTTTGGTCCGATGAGCCGGCCGATGCGCAGCAGCGAAATCGAAGCGTTTGAGCGCACCTATGGCTATAAACCGACGGCGCTGCGGGTGGCGATTGATGCGATTGGTATCTTCGTGCATCGTGATAACCCAATCAAAGGGCTTAATTTCACTCAGCTCGACAGTATTTTTTCCGCCACTTTGCGCTGCGGCGCGACCGAGTCGGTCGAACGCTGGGAGCAACTTGGTTTGTCTTATGAGTGGGCGAAACGTGGTATTCAGATGTTTGGTCGTAACTCGGTGTCCGGTACGTATGGCTATTTTAAGCAAAATGCGCTGTGCGGCGGTGATTTCAAACGCAGCGTCAACGAACAGCCGGGGTCGGCTTCGGTGGTGCAGTCGGTGGCTTCGACCATCAACACCATAGGTTACTCCGGGGTCGGTTACCGTGTCTCCGGGGTCAAGTTACTGCCTATTGCGGTAGAAGGTGAGCAGTATGTTGAGCCGACCCGCGCTAACATTTTGTCCGGTGACTATCCGCTATCGCGCTATCTGTACGTTTATATTAACAAGAATCCGACCCGCGAGCTGAGTCCGGTTGAGCGTGAATTCATCCGCTTTATCTTCTCCAGGCAGGGGCAGGACATAGTCGCGAAAGATGGATATCTGCCTATCTCACCGGATCTGGTTCATCAGGAGCTGCACAAGGTCGGTATCGAATAAATCAACGCCTATTGCTCCGCTTGTGCCCTCGCAAACGCAACAAGCCAGCACAGTGCTGGCTTGTTTTATGTTAGCAGTCCGTCTTGTTTGACCTGCGATGTTTTACTCTTTGTCAGCCGATAGCTAGAAGCTCAGTTGCCAGCCGGCATTATGCCAGTACTCCTGTTCACTGAGCAGGTCAGCATGCAGCAGCTTGTTGTTCTCCAGCCACTCTTTTTCTACGCATTTGAGCTGCCATTCGTCGTCTTTGATGTTAAGACTTAGCTCAGGTAACGGGTCGTCATTGCGCTGACCATTAACCACAATGGCCAGGCGCAGCACCCGGATAAGGCCAAGAATATGTTTTTTCTTGAACAGGGAAAAATCAGCCATTTCATTGAGTTTTAACGCTTTGCGCTGGAATCGGGCCAGCGTCGACAGCACCAGTTGTTGCTCGCTGTTAAAGCCGGGCATGTTGGTGTGGTGCAGTATGTAGGCTGAGTGACGGTGAAATGCCTGCAAGCTGATACTCAGACCGACTTCATGCAGCAGGGCGCTCCATTCCAGCAAATCGAACAGTTCGTTGTTCTTTTTCAGCCCCAGTTCAGCGGCGACCTGATCGAGAAATTCGCGTGCCTGGCCTTTGACCTTGGCGGCATGTTCCAAATCAACCAGATGTTTAGTCGCCAGGTTTTCCGTGGTGCGCAGGCGAATATCCGAATACTTGAACCTGTCTTCCATCTCATACAGCAAGCCTTCACGCAGCGCGCCGTCGGAGAAGTACATCTCTTTGATCTTAAGGGCGTGGAAAATCGCACTCAGGATAGCGACTCCGGCCGCAAATACCGGCTTACGATCTTCGGTCAGACCGGAGAGCTGAATATCGTCAATCGAGTTCCAGTCACACAGTTTGTCGATCAGTTTACCCAGCCGCTCCTCGGTAATGATGCCATCATCAAATCCGAGGCCGATCAGCACTTCGTGAATCGCTTTGACGGTACCGGATGAACCAAAGGCGATCTTCCAGCCTAGTTTGCGGTACTTACTGGCTATCGATTCCAGTTTCTGTTCGGCTGCCAGCATCGCCTGAGCAAAATTCTTCTTCGACAGTTTGCCGTTAGAAAAATAGCGGTCGGTATAGGAGACGCAGCCCATCTGTTTGCTGTTGACCAGCTCGGCATCAAAGCCCTTGCCTATCACCATTTCGGTACTGCCGCCGCCGATATCGACCACCAGCATCGATTCTGCCTGGGGCTGAGTATGCGCCACTCCGAGGTAGATAAGGCGCGCTTCTTCTGTACCGGGAATAATCTCGATTGGGTAGGGCAGCACTTGCTGCGCGCGTTGCAGAAAGATGTGCGCGTTATTGGCCTGACGCAGGGTATGCGTCGCGGCGATACGTACATTGTCGGCATCAATGCCCTGCAGACGCTCGGCAAACATCGCCAGACACTCGAGGCCGCGCTCTATCGATGCGTTATCGAGATTGTGCTGCTCATCCAGACCTGAAGCGAGACGGACCCGCTGTTTGTGGCGGCTGATCAGCTGTAAATCCTGGTCAACGACTTTAGCCACCACCATGTGAAAGCTGTTCGATCCTAAGTCAATCGCGGCGATTTCGCGTGTACTGGTCTCATCCCGAATTGAACTATCACCTGACACGTGTTCAGGCTGCGTGTCATTCACGCTGTCGGTTGCAGGCGTATCGTTACCAGGCGTCGTATTGTCTGGCTGATCGTTGTCTGGCTGATCGTTTTCAGTCTTAGCGTGGTCAGGCGTGCTGCTGGGCTGAGTCATGGATATCTGCGGATCCCTTATGCTTACGTGTTTGTTTTTCTACATTTTTAAGATAGTCATAAATAGCCAGTTGTGAACGAACTTTCTTTCGGTTACCGCGGTTAACGTAGCGGTTACTCATTTCTTTATCGATCACCCGTGCTTTGACGGTATCCGTAAACTGTAGATTGATGATGTCTATAATACGCTGTTTCAGCCGCTCGTCACGCACTGGTGCGGTCACTTCGATACGGTGATCAATATTACGTGTCATCCAGTCAGCAGAAGAGATATAAACCTTGGGATTGCCTTCATTATGTGTGATCAGGACCCGCGGGTGCTCCAGGAAGCGATCGACAATACTGATGATACGAATGTTATCGCTGATGCCTTCTAAGCCGGGCACCAGAGAACACATGCCGCGAATGAGCATCTTTATCTGCACGCCGGCACTGCTGGCGGCATACAGTTTATTGACCAGGCCGGGGTCGACCAGGTTGTTGACTTTCAGGGTAATCGCTGCTTTTTTACCCGCCAGGGCATGCGCGGTTTCCTCATCGATCAGACGGTACAACTGGTTACGTGAATTGCGCGGTGAGACAATCAGATGATTGAAATTCACCGGGCGGAACGGATTTTCAATATAGCCGAACACGTTACGCACTTCGTTGGTGAGATCTTTGTCGGCGGTCAGCAGAGAAAAGTCGGTATAGATACGCGCGGTCTTTTCGTGGAAGTTACCGGTGCCGATATGGGCGTAACGGATAAATTCATTCTCTTCACGGCGGGTGATCAGCAGCAGTTTGGCGTGGATTTTCATCCCCGGTGTACCAAACACCACGTGCACGCCGGCTTCTGTCAGCACCCGTGACCATTCAATGTTGGCTTCTTCATCAAAACGGGCCTGCAGTTCGACTACCACCACGACATTTTTGCCGTTATGGACCGCATCAATCAGCGAGTTCATCAGACGAGAGTCTTTGGCCACACGGTAGATATTGATCTTAATGCTGACCACTTTCGGGTCAAAGGACGCCTGACGGACCAACTCGGTAATGTGTTCGAAGCTGTGGTACGGGTAGTGCAGCAGGATGTCCTGCGCTTTGATGGCGTCAAACGCATTCAGGTAGCCTTCAAAATCGGCGCACTTGATTGGCGGCAGCGGACGGTTTTCCAGATAGTCGCGTCCCACGTTCGGAAAGCCGATAAAGTCTTTAAAGTTGTGATAGCGCCCGCCCGGCAGCAAGCTGTCGTAATGGGAAATCTGCAGCTTTTCACACAGGAAATTGAGCATCTGCTCCGGCATATCGCGCTCGTAAACAAAACGCACTGGCATCGCGGTCAGGCGCTGGTTAAGGCCTTCCGACATCAGCTCCAGCAGGCTGTATTCCACTTCATGACTGAGATCGTATTCCGCATCGCGGGTCATTTTGATGGCGTAGCCATTGAGCGAGTCGTAATCGAAAAAGCCGCGGAAAATATCGTCCAGGCAGTAACGGATGATGTTGTCGAGCAGAATGATGGTCTTGCGACGTTTACCTTTCTGTTCCGGCACCATGACAAAACGCGGCAGGTGATCGGTCGGAATTTCGATCAGCGCATAATGGGATTCGTCGCCTTTTTTCATGTCGGTGGCGATATAGGCGTATTCATCTTTGAGAAACTGCAGCACATCAATGTCATCTTTCATCAGCAGCGGCGTAATGTGCGGCAGCACTTCTTTATGGAAATACTTGCTGATCCAGCGCTGCTGCGCTTCATCGAGCTGGGTTTCATTGACCAGGAAAATACGCCGCCGTGCCATCTCAAGAATGATGTCATTATACAGGTTGTCGAAATCCTGATTGAGTTTGAATGCTTTGCTCTGCATGCGACTGAGCAGGTGTTTATTGGAGTCATTGCCGCCGCGTTCGCGGTTGATCAGAATACGTCGTTTTACATCGGAGAAGCGGACTTTATAGAATTCATCCAGGTTGTTGGAGAAAATGCCCAGAAAACGGATACGTTCCACCAGCGGCACGGTCTTATCGGCGGCTTCCTGCAGCACCCGCTCGTTAAAAGAGAGCCAACTTAATTCTTTATCGATATACAACTTTTCCGCGCTCATGACTTACCTACTGACTTGTTCTGGTGATTTTGTGTCGGGTTAAAATGACTTTTTAATGATTGTTTAGTTATTAACCCTGGGGTATTCATTGCAAATTAGTTTTTAAATATGACACTTTTATTGCAAAAGTGCGTACTCTCTATAGTTGTTTTATTTTCAGTTGTTTAATGTGATCTGTAATATAATTGTCACTTAACAGACCTATAATCTTGTACTTGAGTATCTTCAATAAATGCACTGCGCAAACCGGTCGCCATAAGGTTTACAGGCACTCTGTCACCCAGGCCGGATTTCACCGCTGAGAGTCACACTCTTCAGGCGTTCCCCTTCAGACAGGTTAAGGCCTGCTCGTATTCGGGCGTGCAATCGCATTTTGATGACATTTTCGTGTAGCGGAGCGGCAGAGGTAGAGGGATTGATGGCACAGGCCGAGTTTTCATTGAAAGAGCGGGATCAAAAACGAATTATTAAGGATCGTCTTGTCCGTCTTGCAGTGACTGGTGGTGGTGTCAGTGTGCTTGGCGCCCTGATTCTGATCTTTATCTATCTGGTTCTGGTGGTCCTGCCGCTGTTTTCTGATGCGAAACTTGAAACCGGCTATGCCAGTCAGCCGATTAACACGCCGGCGCCTAAGATGCTGGCGGTGGATGATTACGGTGAGCACGCGTTTGTCCTCAGCGCACAGGGCAAGGCCGAATTCTGGTCGCTCAATCATGAGCGCAGCCAGCCATTGTGGCGCGGATCATTGCCGTTGGAACCGGTGCAGTTTGCGGCTGGTATGGCCGATACGCGCTGGTTCGCCGTGACGGACGCGGCTAACCGGGTCTATATCGCCCGTCCCCATTTTACCAATACCGTCAGCGCGCAGGGGCGTCTGTTTATTCCTAAGTTGGAAGCGCTGCCGCTCGGTACGGACTGGCCACTGTTGCCGGAGTCAATTCATATTCAGCAACTGGCGCTGGCGGTCAGCGACAGCACGGTCTTTTTAGCCACTTACCAGTCGGATAATCAGGTTTCTGTGCATTGGGCTGAGCGGGGCAATCCGGCCATTCGTCATGACTTTACTTTTGCGGCCCCGTTTGACCAGCTTGATGAGATCAAGCTGACTCCGGACGGACGCACTTTATATTTGCGCACCGGTTCTGAGCTGGCGGTGGCAGTGCGCGACGGCCTGAATTACCGCGTGCGTGAGGTGATTGATCTCAGCCAGGGTCAAGCCGACCATGCTGTCAGTGCCATCTATCTGTTGTCCGGTGCCTACTCACTGCTGGTTTCCCATCAGGACGGACTGGTCACTCAATGGTTTGACGTGTTACGCGATGGTGAACGCCGCCTGACCCAGATCCGGGATTTTAAACTGGCCGAGCAGCTGCGTTTTATTCTGCCGGATACTTACAGTAAGGGCTTTTACAGTTTTTATCAGAACGGTACGGTGCAGAGTCACTACACCACCAGCGACAAACTGGTGGTGTTCGCCCGCGCCTATCAGCAGGTGCCGAAGCTGGCGGCGATGTCATCCAATGAACGCTATCTGGCGACGTATGATCGTGGCACCATCAGCGTGGCTGAGGTGGATAACGGCTATCCGGAAGTGTCATTCTCGTCTCTGTGGCAGAAAGTGTGGTACGAAAGCTACCCTGAGCCGCAGTATGTGTGGCAGTCGACATCAGCCAGTGATGATTTCGAGGCCAAATTCAGCCTGGTGCCGATTGCGTTCGGGACCTTTAAAGCGGCCTTGTATGCCATGCTGTTCGCGGTGCCGATAGCGGTGCTGGGCGCCATCTATACCGCTTATTTTATGGCCCCGAAAATGCGCCGGGTGGTCAAGCCGAGTATTGAACTGATGGAAGCGCTGCCGACGGTGATCATCGGTTTTCTCGCCGGGTTGTGGTTTGCGCCGATTGTGGAGAATAACCTCAGTGCGATTGCCGCGCTGGTGCTGTTTTTACCTTTGTCGGCGGTGCTGATAGGCCTGGTCTGGTCATCGTTGCCGAAAACCTGGCTGCGCAGAATGGCTGGTGGCTGGCATGCGCTGATCCTGATCCCGGTGCTGCTGGCGGTGAGCGTGGTGATTTTGTCGTACAGCACAGACATTGAGCGCTGGCTGTTTGGCGGCGACGTTCAGGTTTTTCTGGCCCAGCACGGTATCGATTTTGACCAGCGTAATGCGCTGGTGGTCGGTTTTGCCATGGGCTTTGCCGTGATCCCGACCATTTTCACCATCGCGGAAGATGCGATTTTCTCCGTACCGAAGCACCTCTCCGATGGTTCGCTGGCGTTGGGTGCGACACCGTGGCAGACCCTGATTCATGTTGTGCTGCTCACTGCCAGTCCGGGTATTTTCTCGGCGATGATGATGGGGCTGGGACGCGCAGTGGGAGAAACCATGATCGTGCTGATGGCGACCGGTAATACGCCAATCCTGGACTGGAATATTCTCGAAGGCATGCGCACCTTGTCGGCCACGATTGCGGTTGAATTGCCGGAATCAGAAGTGGGCAGCTCGCATTTCCGTATTTTGTTCCTGGCGGCGTTACTGCTGTTTATGTTTACTTTTGCGGTTAACTCGCTGGCGGAATGGGTACGTCAGCGACTGCGCGCTAAGTATCGTTCGTTGTAATGGGTTACCAATGAAATTAATGAGTTACCAATGAAATTAATAGGTTACCAAGGAAACTAATGGATTGCAGATGAAAATTTCGCACTGGATGAAATCCGGCGCGCCATGGATTTGGTTAACCGGTGGTGCAGTCAGCCTGAGTCTGATTTCGGTACTGGGGTTGCTGCTGCTGATCGGCTGGAAAGGGCTGACCTATTTCTGGCCGGCGCCACTTTACCAGTGGCAATCGCAAGATGGTCAGTATTTGGTGGGGCAGTTGTATGCATCGGAATCGGTGCCGGTCAGCCATTTGAAGGATATGGATATCGAGCTACCGGACGAGGTGATCGAAGCGGGCAGCGCGACACGGCTCAATATCAAAATTGCTAACCGTGAACTGTATGGCAGCGATTTTGTCTCTATGTTGGCGCTCAAGCTGAGTGAGCCGACCAAACCCGCCGGCTGGATGGTGATAGAGCGGGCCCGTGACGGCCAGTTTTACGGCAAGCCGCTTGGTTTTGAACAGGTTAATGGCAACATCAGCCCGCACATCGAGACCTTACTCAGCCAGGGGCTGGATCAGGCCGAGGAACTGCGCGCCGAGATGGATGGTGTGATTAATCAACAGATTCGCCAGATTGGTAATCAGGTCGAAAACCTGCGTCTTGAGCGGCGCCGTCATGAACTGAACGGCAAGCTAACTGACGACTATCTGGCTCGTTATCGTGAGCGCAAGCAAGCGCTGGATGCCAAGTTGGTTGAGGCGGAGCAGCACCTTGATTTTCTGCGCTCCCAGCTCAGTCATCAGGCGCTGCTGATGGAAGATATGCATGGTCTCAAGGTGCGGATTCCGCTCAGTCAGATTCTCGATTACTGGTTTCCGAATGACATGACGCTGGGGGAAAAAATTGCGCAGTGGGGCAAGCAGGTGTGGGTATTTCTGTCCGATGATCCGCGTGAGTCCAACTCGGAAGGCGGCGTTTTCCCCGCCATTTTCGGCACGGTTTTTCTGGTGCTGATCATGTCGGTCATCGTGATGCCGCTCGGTGTGGTGGCCGCGGTTTATCTGCACGAATACGCCAAAGACAATACCTTTACCCGCCTGATCCGGGTTGCGGTGATTAACCTCGCCGGGGTTCCGTCCATTGTGTACGGTGTGTTTGGCCTCGGCTTTTTTGTTTACACCATAGGTGCCTCGATCGACCAGCTGTTTTATGCCGAGCGTCTGCCTGCGCCGACGTTCGGGACGCCTGGCCTGTTGTGGTCAGCCCTGACTCTGGCCGTGCTGACGCTACCGGTGGTGATTGTGGCGACCGAAGAAGGCCTGACCCGGATTCCGCTCTCGGTACGCCACGGCTCTCTGGCGTTAGGCGCGACTCAGTTTGAAACCATCTGGCGCATTGTTCTGCCGATGGCCAGCCCTGCTATGATTACAGGACTGATCCTGGCGATTGCGCGTGCGGCGGGTGAAGTGGCACCGCTGATGCTGGTCGGGGCGGTCAAGCTGGCGTCAAGTCTGCCAGTGGACGGGGAATTCCCGTTTGTTCATCTGGAACGTAAGTTTATGCACCTCGGTTTTCATATTTACGACATCGGCTTTCAGACTTCGAATATTGAAGCGGCGCGCCCGCTGGTGTACGCGACCTCATTTTTGCTGGTGACAGTGATTGTGGCACTCAACCTCACGGCGATCAGCATTCGTAATAACTTACGCGAGAAATACCGAACTTTAGGACAAGATTAAATGCTTTCTGTCAATCAGGCGCTGGGTTACCAGGCGCCGCTCGACGTCAACAACTTAACCGATAAACAGACTGCGATTGCGATCGAAGGCCTCAATCTGTTTTACAAACAGACCCGGGCATTGAACGATATTTCGATGCGGATTCCCAAAGGCCAGGTCACGGCATTTATCGGCCCGTCCGGCTGCGGCAAATCGACCTTGCTGCGCTGCATCAACCGGATGAATGATCTGGTCGAAGGCTGCCGGGTCGAGGGCGAAGTCAAACTGCATGGCAAGAATGTTTACTCGCCGGACGTGGATGTGCCGACGCTGCGCCGCCGGGTCGGCATGGTGTTTCAACGCCCCAATCCGTTTCCGAAGTCGATTTACGAGAATGTGGTGTATGGGTTACGCCTGCAGGGGATTCGTAACAGCCGCGCGCTGGATGATGCCGCTGAGCATGCGCTGCGCGCGGCCGCCTTGTGGGATGAGGTTAAAGGGCGCCTGCATGAGAATGCTTTTGGGCTGTCCGGCGGTCAGCAGCAGCGCCTGGTGATTGCGCGTGCGATTGCGATTGAGCCGGAAGTTCTGCTGCTTGATGAACCGACTTCGGCGCTGGATCCGATTTCCACCCTGACGATCGAAGAGCTGATTCACGAGCTGAAAACCAAGTACACCGTGGTGATCGTCACCCACAATATGCAACAGGCTGCCCGGGTCAGTGACCATACCGCTTTTATTCATATGGGAAAATTGATCGAGTACGCAGATACCGATTCTATTTTTACTTCACCATTGAAAAAACAGACTGAAGACTACATTACTGGGCGCTACGGTTAATCGATAAAGGAATCAATATGCAATTAGGTCGTCATATCTCAGGACAGTTTAACGTGGAGCTGGAGTCGATCCGCACGCATGTGCTGACGATGGGAGGCCTGGTTGAGCAGCAGTTGTCATTTGCCATGCAGGCGCTCAATAAAGGTGATGAAGATCTGGCGCGCAAAGTGGTGCGCGATGACCATAAAGTCAATGCGATGGAAGTGTCGATTGATGAGGCGTGCACGCGCATTATTGCCAAGCGCCAGCCGACGGCAAAAGATTTGCGCTTGATCATGGCCATCATTAAGACCATCACTGATCTGGAACGAATCGGCGATGTGGCGACCAAAATTGCTTATGTGGCGATTGAGAGCCCGGATGCTAAAGAGAGTCAGTTTCATGTCTCGCTCGAACCCTTGTGTCGTCAGGCAATAGATATGCTGCATCAGGTGCTCGATGCGTTTGCGCGTATGGACGTGGAAGCGGCTGCTCTGGTGCATAAGCTGGATGACAAGCTCGACAAAGAGTACGAAGCGGTGATTCGTCAGTTGATGACTTACATGATGGAAGACCCGAAAAACATTCCGCATATTCTGCAGGTGATGTGGTCGGCGCGCTCCATCGAGCGGGTCGGCGACCGCTGCCAGAACATCTGTGAGTACATCATCTATTTCGTCAAAGGTAAGGATGTGCGCCACCTTGGCGATGAAGGCATCGATGACGCACTGCGTTAGACCTGAGCCTACACAAAGAACGGCGCGTATATAAAGAGCGGTGCGTACATCAATCGCTATAAATAACAGTGCCGACGCAAGCGATGCTGTTATCGTGCGGATTAATACTTGAGCGGCACCAGTGTCTGTTCTTCTATCGGCGAGCGAACATAGCCTTCCTTGTTGATTTCCGGCAGGTGGATGGGCGGATATTCAATGCTGCGATATTCGATGCTGCTGAGCAGATGGCTGATGCAGTTAAGGCGTGCACTGCGCTTGTCATCGGAAGGCACCACCCACCACGGGCACTGCTTGGTATCGGTGTAGGCGAACATCTTGTCTTTCGCTTTGGAGTAATCGGCCCAGCGGTGACGGGACTCCAGATCCATCGGACTGAACTTCCAGCGTTTAATCGGGGTTTTGATCCGCTCGAGAAAGCGCTTTTCCTGCTCTTCATCAGAGACCGAGAACCAGTATTTGAGCAGAATAATCCCGGAGCGCTGCAACATTCGTTCAAATTCCGGGCAGGAGCGCAGAAACTCTTCATACTCTTCGCCGCTGCAAAATCCCATCACTTTCTCTACCCCGGCGCGGTTATACCAGCTGCGGTCAAACAGCACGATTTCACCAGCCGCCGGCAGATGGGCTACATAACGCTGAAAGTACCACTGGGTTTTCTCTTTTTCCGTCGGTGCGGGCAGAGCGGCAACCCGGCACACCCGCGGATTGAGCTTTTCGGTGATACGCTTGATGACGCCGCCTTTGCCGGCGGCATCGCGGCCCTCAAAAATGACCACGACTTTGAGCTTTTCATGTTTGACCCACTCTTGCAGCTTAACCAGTTCAACCTGCAGCCGTTCGAGCTCTTTCTCGTACACTTTTCGTTTTAATTTGGTCATCGTTCACTCCTTTGATAAGCGCATATTAGCACCGACCTAATGCATCAACAGGCTTATGCTCCTGATTTGAGAGCTGATGCGGTATCGGCAATCGTCTGACGGTCGGTGACCGGTACCACAAAGTCATCCACTGCAGCGGCGCCCATTTTGCTCTGCGCGGCGATAAAACGCATCTTGCTGGCGCGGGTGGTTTTGCCCGACAGGTGCAGCTCAGTCACGCCGGTGTGCTGCGCCAGGAGCGGCGCATTGGCGGCATTCACCCCGGCACCCGCCATAATCGCAATCCGTCCGTTACTCTGCCTGACCAGCTCGGCGATAAGGTCGGCACCTTGCAGCGCCGTTGGCGCCTGACCTGATGTGAGCAGCCGCTCGCAGCCAAGCTCAATGATGCTCTCCAGCGCCTGCTGCGCGTCCTGACACTGGTCAAAGGCGCGGTGAAAGGTTACGCCAAGGCCAAGGCTGTGCGCCTGTTCGATCAGTTTCCGGCAGCGCTGTGTATCCACTTGACCATGTTCAGTCAGCAGTCCCAGCACGACGCCCTGCAATCCTGCCTGATGGGCAGCTGCGATATCGTATTGCATGCAGGCGATATCGTCAGCGTCGTAGAGGAAATCGCCCTGGCGCGGCCTGATCATAGCGTACACCGGGACACTGGAACGTTGCGCGGCCTGGCGCATTAAACCGAAACTTGGTGTCAGGCCGCCCAGGGCCAGTGACGAGCACAGTTCGATACGGGTGGCACCGCCAGCCAGAGCGTGCGGCAGAGATTCAATGGTGTCGATACAGACTTCGAGATGATAAGGCATTGTTTGGCGACCAGTCAGAAAACAGAGCCCAGATTGTAGCAAGGTTCGCTAGCGCAGAGGGCAGGAAATAGAGGTAAAGCGGATGGTGAGGCATTTCCGCCATTGCCTGAGCACAAGCCATTGAGTGAGGACAAGGCAAATAAAAAGCCCCGCTCGGTGAGCGGGGCTTTACAGACTTTACTTCTTAAACTGATTGGCGAGTTGTATCACTTATAATCCAACCACAAACCCGGTTTGAGCGCGGGCGTTTAAGAGGTGAATTATTTTTTGTTCAGGTCAGCAGTGTGCTCAGACAGGTAAGCAGCTACGCCCGCTGGAGAATCTTTCATACCAGCTTTACCTTCTTCCCACTGTGCAGGACATACTTCACCGTGAGTCTGGTGGAAGTTCAGAGCGTCAACCATGCGCAGCATTTCGTCGATGTTACGGCCTAGTGGCAGGTCGTTAACGACTTGGTGACGTACAACGCCGTCTTCGTCGATCAGGAAAGAACCACGGAAAGCAACGCCAGCTTCTGGGTGCTCAACATCGTATGCTTTAACGATTTCGTGCTTAACGTCAGCAACCAGTGGGTATTGAACTTCACCGATACCGCCATTCTCAATAGCAGTGTTACGCCATGCGTTGTGAGAGAACTGAGAATCGATAGAAACGCCGATTACTTCTACGCCTTTAGCTTTGAAGTCTTCGAAACGTTTGTCGAATGCGATCAGCTCAGATGGGCAAACGAAAGTGAAGTCTAGTGGGTAGAAGAAAACAACCGCTTTCTTACCTTTAGTGAATTCTGCGAAGTTGAAGTTATCAACGATTTCACCGTTACCTAGCACTGCTGCAGCAGTAAAATCAGGGGCTTGACGACCTACTAGTACCATTTTTTTGCTCCTAAGATTAATGGTTAGTTCCGGGTTACCAAGATTAGTTAACCCAGTCCGTATAATTGCGAGACAAACTATAGTACAGATTGTAGTATAGAAAAAAGCGAATTAAATAGATTAAGTTTATCGAAAAAAGCGATGAGCCAAAAATCTGCCGGCGAAAAAAACAGAAACAGAACAAAGACTAAACTTACGATGAATAAATGGCCCAGTTTAAAGCAGCTGCATTACCTGGTGACGCTCCATGAGACCCGTCATTTCAGTGATGCCGCCGAGCGGTGTTTTGTCAGTCAGTCGACGCTAAGTAAAGGGATTCAGAATCTGGAAGAGCTGATTGGCTGCCCATTGTATGAAAAGAAAGATAAAAAAAGCCCGCTGGTGTTTACCCAGGCGGGTGAAGAGGTGGTGAAACAAGGGCGCGAGCTGCTGGCGCGTGGCCAGGATCTGATGGAACTGGGTAAACAGTGTCAGGGCGACTTAATGGAAGGGCAACTCAAACTCGGCTGCATTCCGACCATCGCCCCGTTTTTGCTCGGCGATCTGGTGCAGGAAGTCAATGTGCACTATCCGCAGCTGCATCTGTTGCTGCGCGAAGACACCACCGCCAATCTGCTCACAGCCTTGCGTAACGGCGAGCTGGATGTGCTGCTGCTGGCACTGCCGATGGATATCGGCAGTATGGAAAGTCGCGTGGTCGGCCAGGATCCGTTCCGCATGGTGATCAGCCGTAAACAGGCGGACGCGATTCGGGTGCCGATCAAATATGATGACCTGCCGGACAACTCGGTTTTTCTGCTCGAGAATGAACACTGTCTGACCGAGCACGCAGTTTCGGCCTGTAAGCTGACGGATAAAGAGAAGATCAATCCGTTTACTGCCACCAGTTTGCATACCTTAGTGCAGATGGTGGCGAATGGTCTGGGGACGACCTTTATCCCGCAAATGGCGATCAAACACGGTTTACTTGATAACCAGAATCTGGTGGTGATCGACCCGCCCGGCCAGCAGGCATCGCGGGAAATTGGTCTGGTGTGGCGCCCGAGTTCTTCGCGGAGTCACACTTTTGAGCGTCTGGCGGAGGTGGTTTCGGAGCTGCTTTAGGTCTTCTCAGGTCGAGAATTGGCGTAGCCAGCGCCGCAGAGTGGTCGAATACTAGTGAAAATGCGCTGATATAGGCGCATTTTTTAGTATTAAACTCTGTTGGTGATTTTTTTATTGTAAAATTTTACAGAACATTCTGAGTGAACCTTTCATAAAATCGTAAAACTTCACAAAGTAAATTTTACACAAACTCCTTAGTCACCGGTTTTAAACCCGCTCGGGTCACTCTGCTGATACCCCGTCTGTGCAACCTCTGGCGATATTTCCCTCATCTGTATCTGCTGTTTGACCCTTTTTAACAGACTCAATTTCACTGTAATTTTATTACGTAATTAGTTACGGGTTTGCCTAGTGAGATACCCCTAAATCGGCAGCGGAATAAAACTTCGAATTTCAGCTTTGGTGGCTTGAGGGGGTTTTCGTTACTTCCTTGTTGGAGTAGATTTTAATTAAGTTTTTAGCACTTAAACCTCAGCCGCCGCAGCGCAACATTTAATGCAGTTTACCGCTGGCTGAGGAAAAGGAAGGTACTCACTGCCAAGAGGCGCAAGAAGCGTTTGTAGTTCAAAACTTACAAATGTTGCTTGTTAACGATTCTAAGGAAGGACTCATGCTTGCTCAAACGCCAGAACAAGGCTCTGCCTGTACTCAAGATAGCGCCGCAACTCAGCATACCGCCGGGCATCAATCAGGCGACAATCTGACCCGGCTCAATGTGACCGGCCATGTGACTCAGACCCAGGCGCAGATCTTCTCAAAACCAGTCCAGGCGTTTCTGGCTGACTTGTGTGCCTGCTTTGCGCCGCAGGTTGACGGGCTGCTTGCTGAACGCGAGCAGCGTCAGAGCAAGATTGATGCAGGGGCGCTGCCGGATTTTCTTACTGAGACGCAAGATATTCGCGAAGGCAGCTGGAAGATCCTCGGGATTCCGCACGATCTGCAGGATCGCCGGGTCGAAATCACCGGACCGACCGAGCGCAAAATGGTCATCAATGCCTTAAATGCCAACGTGAAAGTGTTTATGGCTGATTTTGAAGATTCGATGTCGCCGGCCTGGGACAAGTTACTCGACGGCCAGATCAATTTGCGTGATGCGGTGAATGGCACCATGAGCTACACCAATCCGGACAACGACAAGAGCTACCAGCTTAAGAGCGATCCGGCGGTACTTATCTGCCGGGTGCGCGGCCTGCATCTCAAAGAGAAACACGTTCAGTTTGACGGCATGGTGATCCCGGGCGCGCTGTTCGACTTTGCGCTCTATTTTTACAACAACTATCAGGCGTTACTGAAAAAAGGCAGCGGTCCGTATTTTTACCTGCCGAAACTGCAGGCGCATCAGGAAGCCAAATGGTGGAGTGAAGTCTTCCATTTTACCGAGTCCTATTTCGGTCTGGATACCGGCACGATTAAGGCGACCGTGCTGATTGAAACTCTGCCGGCGGTATTCCAGATGGACGAAATCCTGTTCGCGCTCAAAGAGCACATTGTCGGTCTGAACTGCGGACGCTGGGATTACATTTTCAGCTACATCAAAACATTGAAAAAGCATCCGGATCGTGTCCTGCCGGACCGTCAGGTCGTCACCATGGATAAACCGTTCCTGAGCGCTTATTCGCGCTTGCTGGTTTACACCTGTCACAAGCGCGGCGCGTTTGCCATGGGCGGCATGGCGGCGTTTATTCCGGCCAAAGACCCGCAGGAGAATGCGCGGGTGCTGGATAAAATTCGCACTGACAAAATGCTCGAAGCCACCAATGGCCATGACGGCACCTGGGTTGCGCATCCGGGCCTGGCCGATACCGCGATGGACGTGTTCAGTGAGGTTTTGGGTGAGCGCAGTAACCAGCTCGATGTCAGCCGGATGGCTGATGCACCGATTCATGCGGCGGACCTGCTTGAGCCATGCGAAGGGCCGCGCACAGAGCAGGGCATGCGCCACAACATCCGGGTGGCTCTGCAGTACATCGAAGCGTGGATCTCCGGCAACGGTTGTGTACCGATTTACGGCCTGATGGAAGATGCCGCCACCGCTGAGATTTCCCGCGCCTCTATCTGGCAGTGGATTCAGCACGGCAAAGCGCTGGATAACGGCCAGGTCGTGACCAAGCAACTGTTCCGCGCTTACCTCGCCGAGGAGATTGAGGTGGTCAGAGCGGAAATCGGCGAGGCACGTTTTCAGGCCGGCCGTTTTGAGCAGGCGGCCGAGCTGATGGAAAGCCTGACCACCAGTGATGAACTGAGTAATTTCCTGACCATACCCGGGTATGACTATCTGGATTGATGCCAGGATACCGCCCGGCGCACATTCGCGTCGTGCCGATGACATATTTTAACAACAATCAATAACGTGAACGTCTCATCAATATCAGGCCGGGATGTACTGATAGCGAAAAGGATGACCATGCGCCACAAGCGTATAACAAGAGGGAATGATTATGACACTGACTCGCCGCCAACAAATCGAAGCTTTGGAAAAAGACTGGGCCACCAATCCACGCTGGAAAAACGTCAAACGTACTTACAGTGCGGAAGAGGTGGTCAGCCTGCGCGGTTCCATGACGCCGGCCAACACCATCGCGCAGCGTGGTGCTGACAAACTGTGGTCACTGGTCAACGGCCATGCCAAAAAAGGCTATGTGAACTGTCTGGGCGCACTGACTGGTGGTCAGGCAGTGCAGCAGGCCAAAGCGGGGATTGAAGCGATTTATCTGTCCGGCTGGCAGGTCGCAGCAGACAACAACACCGCCAGCACTATGTATCCGGACCAGTCGCTCTATCCGGTTGATTCTGTGCCGAGCGTGGTGAAGCGAATTAATAATGCCTTTCGCCGTGCTGACCAAATCCAGTGGTCATCCGGCAAGTCGCCGCAGGATGAGGGCGGGATTGATTACTTCCTGCCGATTGTCGCCGATGCAGAAGCCGGTTTCGGCGGCGTGCTCAATGCGTATGAGCTGATGAAGTCGATGATTGAGTCCGGTGCGGCCGGGGTGCACTTTGAAGACCAGCTCGCGTCAGTGAAAAAATGTGGTCACATGGGCGGTAAAGTTCTGGTGCCGACCCAGGAAGCGGTGCAGAAACTGGTTGCGGCGCGTCTGGCAGCGGATGTGGCGGGCACGACCACGCTGGTGATTGCCCGTACCGATGCCAACGCTGCGGATCTGATTACCTCGGATTGCGACCCGTATGATGCGGACTTCATTGTCGGTGAGCGCACAGCAGAAGGTTTCTACCGCGTACGTGCCGGTATCGATCAGGCGATTGCGCGAGGTCTGGCTTATGCTCCGTATGCCGATCTGGTGTGGTGTGAAACCGCCAAGCCGGATCTGGAAGAAGCGCGTAAGTTTGCCGAAGCGATTCATGCCCAGTACCCGGATCAATTGCTGGCCTACAACTGTTCGCCATCGTTTAACTGGGAGAAAAACCTTGATGCGGACACCATCGCCCGCTTCCAGCAGGAGCTGGCAGACATGGGGTACAAATATCAGTTCATCACTCTGGCCGGCATCCACAATATGTGGTTCAACATGTTTGAACTGGCTCATGCTTATGCTCAGGGTGAAGGTATGCGTCATTACGTGGAAATGGTGCAGCGCCGCGAGTTCCAGGCGGCAGAAAAAGGCTACACCTTTGTGGCGCACCAGCAGGAAGTGGGGACCGGTTACTTCGATAAGATGACCAACACCATTCAGGGCGGTCAGTCGTCGGTGACGGCGCTGACCGGTTCAACCGAAGAAGATCAGTTCTGACCGGAGAGCAGTGCCGGACGGGCACTGCTTTATCACCATTACTGTCCCCATCCATCTAATGAGCGGCCCCGGCCGCTCTTTTTTACGTCAGCTTTTTACATCAGCCTTTATACGCCAGGCGGTATGGTTTTGAGACGATGCTTTTCGTTGCAAGCTTTGCTCGCGCCGCAGTCACAATCGATCGCCAATCCAATCTATTGCAAGCCAATCGATGGGATGGGGTCGGCTTTACAGCTCGCTGTCGTCGAAGTCCGTTTCCGGCTCCAGCTCTTCTGGCTCGACCTCTTCGCTCAGTTCCAGTAAATTAATCGCAATGGTGACAAAGTCGCTGTCCGTAATGATGCCGACCAGTTCGCCTTTCGCGACTACCGGCAGACAGCCGACTTTGTGCTTTTGCATATAGATGGCGCTCTCTTTCAGCCCGGCCTGCGGTGCCACGTTCATCACGCTGGTATGCATCACCTGATAGAGCGGAGTTTGCTGAATCTCTTCCTGCTCAAGCGGACTTTTATGCAGGCTGGACTCCTGAGCGGCGAGAATATCGCGCTGAGTGACAATGCCCAGCAACTGGCGGTTGATGTCCACCACCGGAATATGGCGAATATCGAGCGCTTCCATCATGTTTTTGGCATCGGCGAGAGTGTGGGTGCGCTCCAGAGTATGCGGGTTGCGCGTCATCATATCTTCAACCTTGATCATAACCGACTCCTGTTCTTGTTGCGGTCGCAGGCGCTGAGCGCTCCGCCACCTGGCAAAGTCTGCCACAGCAACTGGCTCGCCTGCTTGCCGCACCGGGCAGATAACGTGTTCATGGATTATCTCTTTTCCCTAACTATAGTTTTTTTGCCGGTAAATATCTGAGAGTTCAGTCGGTTTTTGTTATCTGTTGCAGCGGACGGGAAAGGCAAGTGTCATGTTTGATTACAATCGGGCGCTTTTCAAATCAGGTTGCTATCCGGCACAATCAGCGCAGGCAAAAACTGCAAACCCGAACACGCAAATGTCGATGAATCTCTCATCTTGAGGTATACTGCCGCGCCGCGAATTAAACCGTCGCACCCATCCGATAATGGCGAAAGCCGAGAGAATCAACAGAAAGTCATGCAAGTTTCAGATTTTGATTTTGAACTACCGGACGAGCTGATTGCTCGCTATCCGATGGCGGAACGTACCGCCAGCCGTCTGCTGCAGCTAGATGGTAACTCCGGTGAGCTGGTTGATGGCACTTTTAAAGACGTGCTCAACTGTGTGCAACCGGGCGATTTATTAGTTTTCAACAACACCCGGGTGATTCCGGCGCGTATGTTTGGCCGCAAAGCCTCCGGCGGTAAGCTGGAAGTGCTGGTGGAGCGTATGCTCGATGAGCACTCGATTCTGGCCCACGTACGTTGCTCGAAACCGCCCAAACCAGGCACTGAACTGTATCTGGGCGAAAACGACGAGTTTCATGCGGTGATGGAAGCGCGTCACGATGCGCTGTTTGAGATTCGTTTCACTGCCGACACTGTGGTGCTGGACATTCTTAACCAGATTGGTCATATGCCGCTGCCGCCTTATATCGACCGTCCGGATGAGGATGCCGATAAAGAGCGCTACCAGACGGTGTACAACCAGAAGCCGGGTGCGGTAGCCGCGCCGACGGCTGGTCTGCACTTTGACCAGGCGCTGCTTGAACAAATTGCGGCTAAAGGTGTTGAACTGGCTTACGTTACGCTGCACGTCGGTGCAGGTACCTTCCAGCCGGTGCGGGTTGAGAATATCAACGATCACCACATGCACGCCGAATATGTGGAAGTACCGCAGGAAGTGGTGGATGCCATTGCTGCGACCAAAGCACGTGGTGGGCGCATCATTGCTGTCGGTACCACGTCAGTACGTTCACTGGAGAGTGCGGCGCAGGATGCACTGAAAAACGGTACTGAGCTGGTGCCGTTCTTTGGCGATACCGAGATCTTTATCTACCCCGGTTATGAATACCAACTGGTGGATTGTCTGATCACCAATTTCCATTTGCCGGAATCGACCCTCATCATGTTGGTGAGTGCGTTTGCCGGTTACGAGCACACCATGGCAGCCTACCAGCATGCCGTGCAGCAGCAGTATCGCTTCTTTAGTTATGGTGATGCGATGTTTATTGGTAAGCGTACGGCATAAATCAGCCACAGCGCAAAAACGCAATAAACCTTATTTAATCTATCGTCGTCAGGACTCTTATCCGGGCGATGTAAATCCGTCAGACTGTTTCTCTGACATTTGGAGGCTTTGTGAAGTTAAAGTTCGAACTGAAAAAAACTAATGGCACCGCTCGTCGTGGTCAACTGACCTTTGAGCGTGGCACAGTACAAACTCCGGCATTTATGCCCGTGGGCACTTACGGTACGGTTAAAGGCATGACACCGGAAGAAGTGGCGGCGACGGGGGCAGAAATTCTGCTGGGCAACACTTTCCACCTGTGGCTGCGCCCGGGTCAGGAAGTGATGAAAATGCACGGAGATTTGCACGATTTCATGAACTGGCAAGGTCCGATCCTGACTGACTCAGGCGGCTTCCAGGTATTCAGCCTGGGTGACATCCGTAAGATCACCGAAGAAGGGGTGCATTTCCGTAACCCGGTCAACGGCGACAAGATCTTTATGGATGCGGAAAAATCGATGGAAATCCAGAAAGACCTGGGTTCGGACATCGTGATGATTTTCGACGAGTGTACGCCATACCCGGCGACCCACGATGAAGCGAAAAAATCGATGGAAATGTCACTGCGCTGGGCTCAGCGTTCACGTGATCACTTCGATAAACTGGAAAACACCAACTCACTGTTCGGCATTGTGCAGGGCGGTGTGTATGAAGATCTGCGTGATGTGTCGGTAAAAGGCCTGACCGAGATCGGGTTTGACGGTTATGCGGTCGGCGGCCTGGCCGTTGGCGAGCCAAAAGAAGACATGCACCGCGTACTGGAGCATACCTGTCCGCAACTGCCGGAAGATAAGCCACGTTACCTGATGGGCGTGGGTAAACCGGAAGACCTGGTGGAAGGCGTGCGCCGCGGCATCGACATGTTTGACTGCGTGATGCCAACCCGTAACGCGCGCAACGGTCACCTGTTTGTGACTGGCGGTGTGATTAAGATCCGTAATGCATCACATAAAACGGATACATCGCCGCTTGATCCGCACTGTGACTGTTACACTTGCAAAAATTATTCAAAATCGTACCTGCACCACCTGGATCGTTGTAACGAAATCCTGGGTGCACGTCTGAATACTATCCATAACCTGCGTTATTACCAACGCCTGATGGAGAGCATTCGCAGTGCGATTGAAGAAGATCGCTTTGAGCAGTTTGTCACTGAGTTTTACGCCCGTCGTAACCGCGAAGTGCCACCACTGCAGACAGAAAAAGCGTGATTTCGTGCGCCAGGTTAGATTTATACGCTGAATAGCTTGAATTTAATCTGGCGCAGCCCAATAAAATCCACAATTAGACAACAATAACTTAGAGGACGTTTCTCAATGAGTTTAATTTCTGTAGCACATGCAGCAGGTGAAGGTTCCCCACAAGGTGGTGGTTTTGAAATGCTGATCATGCTTGGCATGTTCGCGGTGATCTTCTACTTCATGATCTACCGCCCACAATCAAAGCGCGTAAAAGAGCATAAGAACCTGATGGCATCCATGTCAAAAGGTGATGAAGTTCTGACCAGCGGTGGCCTGGTGGGTAAAATCACTAAGATCGCGGAAGACAACGATTACGTATCGATTGAACTGAACGCAAACAATGAAGTTGTGATCAAAAAAGACTTCGTTACTGCAGTGCTGCCTAAAGGTACGCTGAAATCTCTATAAAACAGCTAGAGGATCCTCGCTGTGTTAAACCGTTATCCATTGTGGAAGTACCTGATGGTAGTCTTTGCTATTGCCATCTCCGCATTATACGCACTTCCAAATATCTACGGTGAAGATCCGGCTATTCAAGTTACAGGGGCGCGTGGCGCCTCTGTAGATATGTCAACGCTGGATGCTGTCACTCAAGCGCTCGATGCAGCGCATCTCTCTCATCAATCCATTGCTCTCGAAAATGGATCTATTCTGGTTCGATTTAAAGACACCGATACTCAAATTAGTGCCCGCGACGTCATTGGCGAAGCGCTGGGCAGTGATAAGATCGTAGCGTTAAACCTGGCCCCGGCAACCCCTGGTTGGCTGGAGTCTATCGGTGCGGCGCCAATGAAGCTGGGTCTTGACCTGCGTGGTGGTGTGCACTTTCTGATGGAAGTGGACATGGACGCTGCGATGGAAAAGCTGGTCGGCCAACAGGAAGAAGCGTTCCGTAGCGAGCTGCGCGAAGAGAAAATTCGTTATCGCGCGATTCGTCCTCAGTCCGATTCGGTGGAAATTATCCTGCGCAGTGCTGAACAGGTCGATGAAGCCCGTCGTGTCCTGACGCCTTTACATCGCGATATGACGTTTGTCTCTTCTGATGCGGAAGGGGATTACACTCTGACGGCAACCTTTACGGAAACGCGTCTGCAGGAAATCCGTAATTACGCCGTAGAACAGAACATCACTATTTTACGTAACCGGGTGAACGAACTGGGTGTGGCTGAGCCACTGGTTCAGCGTCAGGGTGCAACGCGCATCGTGGTTGAACTGCCGGGTGTTCAGGACACGGCACGTGCCAAAGAAATCCTCGGTGCTACGGCGACGCTGGAATTCCGCGAAGTCGATGACAGTGTTGATCTGTCAGCGGCGGCTGCAGGCCGTGTACCACCGGGCAGTGAGGTGAAAATCGATCGTTCAGGTCGTCCGGTTGTGCTGAAAAAACGTGTCATTCTGGGTGGTTCAAGCATCACGGATGCAAGCTCCAGCGCAGATGAATACGGCCGTCCTCAGGTGAACATTTCACTCGATAGTGAAGGCGGCAGCAAGATGGCGGCGTTCTCTAAGAAGAACATCGGTAAGCTTATGGCGACCGTGTTTGCCGAGTACAAAGACAGCGGTAAGAAGACGCCGGAAGGCAAAGTTATCCTGACTAAGCATGAAGAAGTCATCAACCAGGCAACCATTCAGTCTGCCCTGGGCCGTAACTTCCGCATCACAGGTATCGACTCGGTCTCTGAAGCGCATAACCTGGCGCTGCTGCTGCGTGCCGGTGCGCTGATCGCGCCTATCTCTATCGTTGAAGAACGGACTATTGGTCCGTCAATGGGTCAGCAGAACATCGATATGGGTATTCAGGCCTGTATCTGGGGTATGGTCGCGGTCATGCTGTTTACGCTGCTTTACTACCGTAAGTTTGGTCTGATTGCCAACATGGCGCTGGCGGCTAACCTGGTGCTGATCATCGGTATTATGTCGATGATTCCGGGTGCAACCATGACGCTGCCGGGTATTGCCGGTATCGTTCTGACCGTCGGTATGGCCGTGGACGCCAACGTACTGATCTTTGAACGTATTCGTGAAGAGCTGCGCGACGGACGTAATCCGCAGCAGGCGATTCACCAAGGTTACGCTAACGCGTTCAGTACCATTGCGGATGCCAACATCACCACGTTGATCACAGCCATCATTCTGTTTGCTGTGGGTACCGGTGCGATCAAAGGTTTCGCGGTGACACTGTCAATCGGTATTCTGACCTCCATGTTTACAGCCATCATCGGCACGCGTTGTATCGTCAACCTGGCGTACGGCGGTAAACGCATCAAGAAACTGTCGATCTGAGGCCGGGAAGTATTATGTTTCAATTAATGAAAGCAGACCATACGATCGGCTTTATGCGCTGGTCGAAAGTGACGTTTGTGTTTTCACTGCTGATGATCGGTGCATCGATCTTCACTCTGTCGACCAAGTGGCTTAACTGGGGCCTCGACTTCACCGGCGGAACGCTGATTGAAGTGGGCTTTGAGCAGCCGGCTAACCTGGAGCAGATCCGTACTTCACTTGAAGCGAAAGGCTTTGGTGATGCCACGGTGCAGAACTTCGGTTCAGCGCGTGAGGTGATGGTTCGTCTGCGTCCGCGTGACAACGTTGCCGGTGAAACTCTGGGTAACCAGATCATCGATGCCATCAAGCAGGGCACGGGTGAAAACGTTGAAATGCGTCGTATCGAGTTTGTCGGCCCGAACGTGGGGGATGAACTGACCGAAGCGGGCGGCCTGGCGATTCTGGTCTCGCTGATCTGTATCCTGATTTACGTATCGATGCGTTTTGAATGGCGTCTGGCGGCAGGTGCAGTACTGGCACTGGCACACGACGTTATCATTACCCTGGGCGTGTTCTCTGTGATGCAGATTGAAGTGGACCTGACTATCGTTGCGGCGCTGCTGACCGTGGTCGGTTACTCACTCAACGATACCATAGTGGTGTTTGACCGTATTCGTGAGAACTTCCGTAAACTGCGTAAAGGCGAGCCACCTGAAGTCATGGATATCTCGATTACCCAGACTCTGAGCCGTACTCTGATTACTTCAGGTACTACGCTGTTTGTTGTGATTGCGCTGTTCGTACAGGGCGGTGCCAATATCCACGGTTTTGCGACTGCACTGCTGCTGGGTATCACAGTCGGTACTTACTCGTCGATTTATGTGGCTTCAGCCCTGGCGCTGAAACTGGGCATAACCCGTGAGCACCTCATGCCACCCCAAGTGGAAAAAGAGGGCGCTGACCTGGACGAGCTGCCATAACATTACGAAAGCCACTGACTTGTCAGTGGCTTTTTTCTTTTCAGGCCTGCAAATTGGCCGCGCCGGGGCGAAAAATCGCCCGGCGGATAGATAACCAGAATAGGAGAGATCATGGCTATCACTCAAATTGATAACAAGACTGCGCTGATCGTGATTGATTTACAACACGGCATTGTTGCGCTGCCACCGCAGCAGACCGTTCCGGGTGTCCTGGAGAACGCAGCGCAGCTGATCAGTGCTTTTCATCAGCATCAGCAACCTGTGGTATTGGTCAATGTAGCCGGTGCAGCGCCGGGACGCGTGGACCGCGGCCTGGGGTCACATGGTTCGCTGCCGGATAACTGGAGCACGCTGGTGGATGAACTGCCACGGCATAGTGATGAGATTCTGATCACCAAGCAGAATTGGGGCGCGCTGATCAATACTGAACTGCATCAGCAGCTGCAGGCTATGGGGGTGACTCAGGTGGCGGTGATCGGTATTGCCACCAGCATCGGGGTTGAATCGACCGCGCGTCAGGCGTTTGAGCTCGGTTATAACGTCACTCTGTGCAGCGATGCCATGACCGACCTTAATCTCGATAACCACGCACACAGCATTGCCGCGGTGTTCCCCATGTTGGGTGAAGTGGGCACAACGCAGGATCTGCTCAACGTTCTCAACCGCTGAGAGTGATTGTGCGAGGCTTAATGGTTATATTCATTTGATAGCATTAGCCTGAAACGAAAAAGCCCCGGCAGTGCCGGGGCTTTGTTATTTGTCTTGCCTGAACCACCGCGTGCGGTATTCAGTTTTTACAGTAGTCCAGTTTTCACAGCCGTCAGCGCGGGCTGACCAGCGCCTTATTTCAGGATAGCGCTGTTGCCGTTTTCACGGATGTGCTTAAGAATCGCTTTTACACCACGTGGGCTTGAACCAACGATGTTGCCTGATTTCATGTAATCAGTACCGCCGGCAAAGTCAGTCAGGATTGCGCCAGCTTCACGGGCGATCAGTTCACCTGCTGCCATGTCCCAAGGTTTCAGGCCGAGCTCGAAGTAACCGTCAACACGGTTAGCCGCCAGGTAACAAAGATCCAGTGCTGCAGAGCCGGTACGACGGAAGTCTGCACACTCAACGAACAGAGCTGACAGGATTTTCAGGTACGATTCTGAGTGCTGTTTCTGTTTGAACGGGAAGCCAGTTGCCAGGATAGTACCTTGCAGATCTTTCACTGGTTGGACGCGGATACGCGCGTTGTTCAGTTGTGCGCCTGAACCGCGTTGTGCGGTAAACAGTTCGTTCTGCATTGGGTCATAAACACAAGCAACTTCAGTTTTACCTTTAAAACGCACGGCGATAGATACCGCGAAGTGAGGTAAACCTTTCATGAAGTTCGTGGTGCCATCCAGTGGGTCGATGATCCATTGTACGTCTTTATCTTTACCTTCGATAAGACCGCCTTCTTCGGCAACGATGCAGTGCTCCGGGTAAGAGCTTTGAATAGTCGCAATGATGATTGCTTCTGCTTCTTTGTCTACGTTAGTAACAAAGTCGTTCGTGCCTTTCTGAGTTGATTCGATTTTCTCAGCATTTTCTAGAGATTTGGCAATATGGTTGCCTGCTTTTCGCGCTGCGCGAATAGCAATGTTTAGCATAGGATGCATACGGTTTTCCCAACGGATGTTAAAGAACGAAAAAGCGGGCGGCAGTATACCAAAACTCTACCAAAAGGGAAGTGGTTATTTTTTGTGCGCTTAACGGTCGGGGGCGGGAAAGGGTCTGACCATTTTACTCAGGTTTATGTTAAGATTCGGGCGCGCTAATTTTAGGGGTGTAATAACGCAATGTTAGACAATGTTAAGGTGGTTTTAGTCGGAACGTCGCATTCTGGCAATATCGGTTCCGCAGCTCGTGCTATGAAAGTCATGGGGCTAAAGCAAATGGTACTGGTGGATCCGCAATGTGAAGTCGATGCTCAGGCCATCGCACTGGCCGCCGGTGCCAGTGATATTGCTCTCAACGCGCAGATTGTGACTACGCTGGAGCAGGCGGTGGATGACTGCGGCCTGGTGGTGGGCACCAGTGCGCGCTCGCGTACGCTGGAATGGCCGATGCTCGACCCGCGTGAGTGTGGCGAAAAATTCGCCCAGGAAGGCCTGCATCACAAAGTTGCGATCGTATTTGGTCGTGAACGGACTGGCCTGACCAACGAAGAGCTGCAAAAGTGCCATTATCACGTCGCGATTCCGGCCAACCCGGAGTACAGCTCGCTCAACCTGGCCATGGCAGTACAGACGCTGTGCTACGAGATCCGCGTTGCGTATCTTAACCAGCAGCAGGCGCAGTTTGCACCGGCATCGGAAGTGGAATACCCACGTCATCACCAGCTGGAAATGTTCTACAGCCACCTTGAAAAGGTGTTGCTGGAGACCCAGTTCATCTCTGCGGACAAACCGGGTCAGGTGATGAACAAGTTGCGTCGCTTGTTTAGCCGTGCGCGACCTGAGGAGCAGGAACTGAATATATTGCGTGGTATATTAACGGCAGTTGAGAAAAATCAGCGCGATAATCAGTAACGGCTGACATTATTGACCATGTCAATGGTAGGGGTAAATACCCGAGTAATTTAGTCAAATAAATACTTGACCATATTGGTCAGGTATGGAACACTCCTAACCACAGAAACAATGTGGATACGGTGTGATATGAGACTTACATCTAAAGGAAGATATGCAGTAACAGCCATGTTAGATGTGGCTCTGCATTCGCAACAGAACCCAGTGCCACTGGCGGACATTTCAGAACGTCAGGGTATTTCGCTTTCCTACTTAGAACAGCTGTTTTCTAAGCTGCGTAAAGCAGGCTTGGTGGCCAGTGTACGCGGACCTGGTGGCGGTTACCGCCTCGGCGCGAATGCCAGCACGATTTCAATCGGTACTGTGATTGCAGCGGTTGATGAATCCGTGGATGCAACCAAGTGTAACGGCAAAGGTGATTGCCAGGGTGGAACCCGTTGTTTGACCCACACATTGTGGCGTGACCTAAGCTCACGCATCAGCGACTTCCTCAACAACATCACTCTGGGTGAGTTGATGATTGATAACGAAGTTTTAGAGATTTCAGACCGCCAGGATATTGGTCTCGCGGTTAACCAAGGGTTGTCCCAGAAGAAATCAAATACCGTCACTATCGGTGCGGCACCCGTTGGTATTAACGTTCGCTCATAGCGGCAATGTTTACATTGGAGTAAAAAATGAAACTGCCTATTTATTTAGACTATTCAGCAACAACACCTGTAGACCCACGTGTTGCTGAAAAGATGGTTCAGTGCATGACGATGGACGGTAACTTCGGTAACCCGGCATCGCGCTCTCACCGTTATGGCTGGCAGGCAGAAGAAGCGGTAGATGCCGCACGTGAGCAAATTGCCGATCTTCTGAATGCAGACCCGCGTGAAATCGTATTCACGTCTGGTGCGACTGAATCTGACAACCTGGCGATTAAAGGTGCTGCCCACTTCTATAGCAAGAAAGGCAAGCACATCATCACCTGCAAAACTGAGCACAAAGCGGTACTCGATACCACTCGTCAGCTTGAGCGTGAAGGCTTTGAAGTGACTTACTTTGAGCCTGAGTCAAATGGTCTGATCGACCTGGCTAAGCTGGAAGCTGCGATGCGTGATGACACCGTTCTGGTTTCTATCATGCACGTGAACAACGAAATCGGTGTTATCCAGGATATCGCCGCGATTGGTGAACTGTGCCGTGCACGTAAAATCGTGTTCCACGTTGACGCAGCCCAGTCAGCAGGCAAACTGCCTATCGATGTTCAGGAAGTGAAAGCGGACCTGATTTCTCTGTCTGCACACAAAATCTACGGCCCGAAAGGTATCGGTGCTCTGTACGTGCGTCGTAAGCCGCGTATCCGTCTCGAAGCGCAAATGCACGGCGGCGGTCACGAGCGTGGTTTCCGTTCAGGTACTCTGGCTACTCACCAGATCGTAGGTATGGGCGAAGCGTTCCACATCGCTAAGCTAGACATGCAGAAAGATTACGATCACGCTCTGGCACTGCGTAACCGCATGCTGGATGGCCTGAAAGATATGGAAGCCGTGACCATCAACGGTGACCTGGAACAGCGTGTTCCGCACAACCTCAACATCAGCTTTGCGTTTGTTGAAGGTGAATCACTGCTGATGGCGCTGAAAGACATCGCCGTCTCTTCAGGCAGTGCGTGTACATCAGCCAGTCTGGAACCATCGTACGTACTGCGTGCGCTGGGTCTGAACGACGAACTGGCTCACAGCTCAATTCGTTTCTCATTCGGTCGTTTTACGACGGAAGAAGAAGTAGACTACGCAGTCGAACTGATTCGTGTAGCAGTCAACAAACTACGCGACATGTCTCCTCTATGGGATATGTATAAAGAGGGTGTGGACCTGAGTACCGTTGAATGGGCTCACCACTAATCGTTCCAGGGATATAGAGGATTTGAGGTAACTATCATGGCATACAGCGAAAAAGTAATTGATCACTACGAGAACCCACGTAACGTTGGTTCATTTGACAAAGAAGACCCATCAATCGGCAGCGGCATGGTTGGTGCTCCGGCTTGTGGCGACGTAATGCGTCTGCAAATCAAAGTATCACCGGAAGGCATCATCGAAGATGCAAAATTCAAAACCTACGGTTGCGGTAGTGCTATCGCGTCCAGCTCACTGGTAACCGAGTGGGTTAAAGGTAAATCTATCGATGAAGCGGCTGCTATCAAGAACGCTGAAATCGCAGAAGAACTGGAATTGCCACCAGTGAAAGTTCACTGTTCAATTCTGGCAGAAGACGCGATCAAAGCCGCCGTTGCGGATTACAAGAAAAAACACGATCAGTAATTTATGTGGGAGCAGAGTGCTGCTCCCCCCCTTTATTCATTGACAGTCAAAGGTTGTAACATGGCCATTACCCTAACAGAAACCGCAGCAAACCGAGTGAGATCCTTCCTTGACAATCGTGGCAAGGGCATTGGATTACGTTTGGGCGTAAAAACGACGGGCTGCTCTGGTATGGCTTACGTGTTGGAGTTCGTTGACGAACTCAACGAGGGAGATGAGGTGTTCGAAGATCACGGTGTGAAAGTGATCATCGATGCGAAGAGCCTGGTTTACCTCGACGGCACTCAGCTTGATTACAAGAAAGAAGGGTTAAACGAAGGCTTTGAATTTGACAACCCAAATTCGAAAAGTGAATGTGGTTGCGGTGAAAGCTTCAACGTTTAACGGTTGTCTCCCGGTGAGTTGAGTCATTGTCTGATGATGACGTTCGTTGACTGGCCTGGTGTGATGTCGATGGCATCCCCCAAGCCCTGAGCGCATCATCTGTTACTGACTGGTTCTGACCGGGGCATCATATCGGTGTTTTGGCGGACGTTGAGTACGGCCAGAGCCCGACCATAGGGACCGGTTTTACATGAATTACTTTGAATTATTTGGGCTACCAACTCAGTTTGATCTGGATGGTAGCCTTCTTTCTTCTCAGTTTCGCGAGTTGCAAAGACGTTTCCACCCGGATAACTTTGCCACCGCCTCTGAGCGCGACCGTCTGATGGCGGTACAGAAAGCGGCGCAGATTAATGACGCCCATCAAGTGTTAAAAAGCCCAATTAACCGCGCCGAATACCTGTTGTCACTCAACGGGGTAGAGTTACGTGGCGAGCAGCAGACGCTGCAGGATCCGATGTTCCTGATGGAACAGATGGAGCTGCGTGAGGAACTGGAAGCGGTTGAACACAGCGCGGACCCGGAAAGTGCCCTGTTTGATTTCGATGCGAAAGTGAGCCGCATGTACAAACAGCATTTAGCTCAGGTAGAACAGGAGCTGAATAAGATGCAATGGGATGTCGCTGCTGACACCGTTCGTAAGCTCAAATTTATTGCCAAATTAAAAAATGAAATAGAACGAGTCGAAGACAAACTGCTCGGCTAATTCAAATAAAAGGACCCATCCATGGCATTACTTCAGATTGCAGAACCCGGCCAAAGCTCAGCCCCGCACCAGCACAAGCTGGCGGCTGGCATTGACCTGGGAACCACCAACTCGCTGGTTGCTTCGGTTCGAAGTGGGACAGCGTCTACCTTGGTCGACCAGCAGGGCAGAAGCATTCTGCCATCCGTAGTCAACTACGCTGGCGACGAGATTTCTGTGGGTTACGACGCACGAGATAAAGCGCAGGCAGATCCGCAAAACACCATTATTTCGGTGAAGCGTCTGCTGGGCCGTTCATTACAGGATATCCAGCAGCGTTACCGCAACCTGCCATACCACTTCAAAGCCAGTGACAATGGCTTACCTGTGATGCAAACCGCACGCGGTGACAAAAACCCGATTCAGGTTTCTGCTGATATTCTGAAAGCGTTAGGCCAGCGCGCCGAGCACACCCTGGGTGGTGAACTGGCGGGCGTGGTGATCACCGTCCCGGCGTATTTTGATGATGCGCAGCGTGTCGGCACCAAAGATGCTGCCAGCCTGGCGGGTCTGCATGTCCTGCGCCTGCTCAATGAACCAACCGCTGCGGCGATTGCCTACGGCCTGGACTCGGGTCAGGAAGGTGTGATCGCGGTTTACGACCTCGGTGGTGGTACCTTTGATATTTCCATTCTGCGCCTGTCGAAAGGGGTGTTTGAAGTGCTGGCGACTGGCGGTGATTCTGCGCTGGGCGGCGATGACTTTGACCACCTGATTGCTGAGCACCTGCAACAACTGAGTGGCCAGACCGGTAAGCTGAGCGCAGAACATTACCGTAGTCTGCTGAATGCTGCGACCGCGGCGAAAATTGCCCTGACCGACAGCGCAGAGACCGAAGTATCGGTACTGGGCTGGAGCGGTACCTTGAGCCGCGAGACTCTGAATGAACTGATTCAGCCACTGGTGAAAAAGACCCTGCTGTCTTGCCGCCGCGCATTGAAAGATGCGGATGTCAGCGCTGAGGAAGTGCTGGAAGTGGTAATGGTCGGCGGTTCAACCCGCACGCCTTATGTGCGTGACATGGTGGGCGAATTCTTTGGCCGTACCCCGCTGACCAGCATCAACCCGGATGAAGTGGTCGCGATTGGCGCGGCGATTCAGGCCGATATCCTGGCTGGTAACAAGCCGGATTCAGAAATGCTGCTGCTGGATGTGATTCCGCTGTCGCTCGGTATTGAAACCATGGGCGGCCTGGTGGAGAAAATCATTCCGCGTAACACCACGATCCCTGTCGCCCGCGCGCAGGAATTTACCACCTTCAAAGACGGCCAGACCGCAATGAGCGTGCACGTGGTGCAGGGTGAACGTGAACTGGTCGACGATTGTCGTTCTCTGGCGCGTTTCTCGCTGAAAGGCATTCCGCCGATGGCGGCCGGCGCGGCACACATTCGCGTCACCTACCAGGTCGATGCCGATGGTCTGCTGTCGGTGACGGCGATGGAAAAAAGTACTGGCGTGCACTCCGAAATTCAGGTCAAACCGTCTTACGGTCTGAGCGATAATGAAGTGGCGGACATGCTGAAAGATTCGATGGCCCATGCCAAAGATGACATGCAGGCCCGTGCTCTGGTTGAGCAACGTGTTGAAGCAGACCGCGTGATTGAAGGTCTGATTTCGGCGCTGCAGGCAGACGGTGATGACCTGCTCAATGAGCAAGAGCGTCAGGCACTGCTGCAGGCAATTGAAAGCCTGATTGAACTGCGCAATGGCGATAATGCTGATGCGATTGAGCAGGGAATTAAAGATACCGACAAAGCCAGTCAGGAGTTTGCCTCTCGTCGTATGGATAAATCCATCCGCGCGGCACTGGCCGGTCATTCTGTTGACGAGATTTAAAGAGATTATAACCATGCCAAAGATTATTGTTTTGCCTCATGAATCCCTTTGTCCTGAAGGCGCAGTATTAGAAGCGCAACCAGGAGAAACCATTCTGGATGTGGCACTAAAAAACGGTATCAGTATTGACCACGCGTGTGAGAAATCATGTGCGTGTACCACTTGCCACTGTATTGTTCGTGAAGGTTTTGATTCACTGGAAGAGAGTGACGAGCTGGAAGATGATATGCTGGATAAAGCATGGGGTCTGGAGCCGGAATCTCGTCTGAGCTGTCAGGCTCGGGTTGCGGATGAAGACCTGGTGGTCGAGATTCCTAAGTACTCGCTCAACCACGCCAGCGAAGATCATTAATTCTATTCATTTAATCAGCCCTGCTTCCTCACGGATGCGGGGCGTTTTATCCTAGGAGCGATGCTATGAAATGGACCGACTCACGCGATATCGCGATTGAACTGTGCGACCTGTATCCGGACATTGATCCGCAGACAGTACGCTTTACTGACTTGCATCAGTGGATTCTGGATCTGGAAGATTTTGATGATGAGCCTAACCACTCAAATGAAAAGATTCTCGAAGCAGTAATCCTGTGCTGGATGGATGAGCGCGATTAAGCTTAAGCCTTGAACCTGGCAACCACGAGTTTGGAAATAAAGCCAAGTTAACAGTTTTGAGCAAAAGAAACGGGCCAAATGGTCCGTTTTTTTATCAATTTGACATTTTTACCTGACAAAATGCTAACATCCGAACGTTCATTATTCGACGTGGCCAAGCAATGCCACGATAAAGACAAGGAGTAACCATGTCTACACAGATGTCTGTATTTATTAGCCAAGAATCTGCCCAGCCTCAGTGGGGAGAGAAGGCGCTTATTTCGTTTTCTGAACAGGGTGCAACCATTCACCTCGATCAAACCCATGATCTGGGCGCTATTCAACGTGCCGCACGTAAACTCGATAGTCAGGGACTGCGTGCGTTACTGCTCGACGGTGAAGGCTGGACTCTGGAAGCTATCTGGGCGTTTTACCAGGGCTACCGTGATGCCAAGCGCAAGAATACGCTGGAGTGGAACGCTCTGGCCGCTGCAGAAGAAAATGAACTGCAGGCGCGCATCAAAACCTCTGACTGGACGCGCGACATCATCAACAAAAGTGCCGAAGAAGTGGCACCGCGTCAGCTGGCCACGATGGCGGCTGAATTCATTAAATCGCTGGCGCCTGATGCGGTCTCTTACCGCATCGTGAAAGATAAAGATCTGCTCACCGAGGGCTGGGAAGGTATTTACGCGGTTGGTCGCGGCTCAGAGCGTACCTCTGCGATGCTGCAACTCGACTTTAACCCGACCGGTGATGAAAACGCCCCCGTGTTCGCGTGTCTGGTCGGTAAAGGCATTACTTTCGACTCAGGTGGTTACAGCCTGAAGCCATCGAACTTCATGACTGCGATGAAATCGGATATGGGGGGGTCTGCGACTGTAACCGGCGCGCTCGGTCTGGCGATTCTGCGTGGTTTCAATAAGCGGGTTAAACTGATCCTGTGCTGCGCGGAAAACATGGTTTCCGGCCGCGCGCTGAAACTGGGCGATGTGATCACCTACAAAAACGGTAAAACCGTTGAGATCATGAACACTGATGCTGAAGGTCGCCTGGTGCTGGCGGATGGTCTGATCTACGCGTCAGAGCAGAAACCAGAGCTGATTATTGATTGTGCGACCCTGACCGGCGCGGCGAAAAACGCGCTGGGTAACGATTACCACGCGTTGCTGAGCTTTGACGACCAGTTGTCGCACAACGCGCTGATGGCCGCGAAAGAAGAGCACGAAGGTCTGTGGCCACTGCCACTGGCCGATTTCCACCGTGAGATGCTGCCATCGAACTTTGCTGATCTGTCGAACATCAGCTCAGGTGATTATTCACCGGGTGCCAGCACAGCAGCAGCCTTCCTGTCGTACTTTGTCGATAACTACAAGCAGGGATGGCTGCACGTCGATTGCGCGGCGACTTACCGCAAGTCAGCCAGCGATAAATGGGGCGCAGGCGCAACCGGTACTGGTATCCGTACTGTCGCACGCATCCTGATGGATGAAGCCAAGTAAACCCATCCCGTCACACAGGGCAGCCTGAGTTGCCCTGATGGCCGCTCTCAGGGGCCAAATGCCGGCATGCCACCGGTATGCGGAGTGAGAGGGCGGTAAATAACTAAAATAGTCAATAAAGGACATCTATCTTATGGCTCTTGAAAGAACATTTTCGATTATTAAGCCTGACGCAGTAGAACGTAATCTGATCGGCGAAATTTACCACCGCATTGAAAAAGCGGGTCTGCGCATTATCGCGGCCAAAATGGTGCAGTTGAATGATGAACAGGCAAGCGGTTTCTATGCTGAGCACGAAGGCAAAGAGTTCTTCGCGCCATTGAAAGAGTTCATGACGTCTGGTCCTATCATGGTTCAGGTACTGGAAGGCGAAAATGCGATTGCCCGTTACCGTGAGCTGATGGGGAAAACCAACCCGGAGCAGGCGGCTTGTGGCACACTGCGTGCTGACTACGCGATTAGCATGCGTCTCAACTCAGTGCACGGCAGCGACAGCCCGGAATCGGCAGCGCGTGAAATCGAGTTTTTCTTTCCGCAATCTGAAATTTGCCCACGCAGTAAATAAGCAAATTTGTCATTGATTGACACCTAGCAAGTCAGTGATTGACCCTTAGTAAGTCAGTTGCAATTGACCGGTTGAAAGCTCTCTGCGGAGGGCTTTTTTTGTCTTTGCGGTGCGCTCAGTACGGCTTTCAGCCAGTGTGAGCCAGTTCAAAGTTTGTCTGGTTAAAATTTAATCATTGTTTTATTAATGTCTTAGTAAAGTCATGGTTTTTCAACTCTTGTTGTCACTGCGTAAAGGCTGTACAATTCGCGCCCTTAATTCTTGTTCCATCTCTGAGAGGCCACATGAGCACAGAAAAAGTCAATCTGCTCGATTTTGATCGCAAAGGCATGCGCGAATTTTTCGTTGAAGAACTGGGCGACAAAGCATTCCGCGCTGAGCAGGTTATGAAGTGGATCTATCACTTTGGCTGTGATGACTTCGATAAGATGACCAACTTGAACAAGAAACTGCGTGAGCAGCTCAAAGAGCGCTGTGAAATTCGTGCACCGTATGTATCGGAAGCGCAGCACTCGAGTGACGGCACGATCAAATGGGCGATGTGTGTTGGCGATCAGGACGTCGAAACCGTGTACATCCCGGAAGACGACCGCGCGACTTTGTGTGTATCGTCTCAGGTCGGTTGTGCTCTGGAATGCAAATTCTGCTCAACGGCGCAGCAAGGTTTTAACCGTAACCTGCGGGTATCAGAGATCATCGGTCAGGTGTGGCGTGCTGCACGTGAAATTGGCATGGAAAAAGAGACCGGCCGTCGTCCTATCACCAACGTGGTGATGATGGGTATGGGGGAGCCGCTGCTGAACATGAAAAACCTGATCCCGGCGCTGGAACTTATGCTCGATGATCTGGGTTTTGGTCTGTCGAAGCGCCGTGTGACCGTATCAACTTCTGGCGTGGTGTCTGGCTTGGATCAAATGACCGGCAACATCGACGTGGCATTGGCTATCTCGCTGCACGCGCCAAACGACAAACTGCGCAGTGAAATCATGCCGATCAATGATCGCTGGGACATCCAGGACTTCCTGGCGTCTGTGCGTCGCTACATTGCCTCGTCCAACGCGAACCGCGGTAAAGTGACAGTGGAGTATGTTCTGCTGGATCACGTCAACGATGGCACAGAGCATGCGCATGAGCTGGCACAGCTGATGAAAGATACGCCGTGCAAGGTCAACCTGATCCCGTTTAACCCGTATCCGGGTTCGCCGTACAAAAAACCGAGCAACTCGCGCATTGACCGTTTCCAGAAAGTGTTGATGGAATACGATATCACTGTGACGGTACGTAAAACCCGTGGCGATGACATCGATGCGGCATGTGGTCAGTTGGTCGGTGATGTGATTGACCGTACCAAGCGGACTAAGCTCAAACAAAGCGCGGAAAATGCCATTCCGGTTAAAACGCTTTAATACAGATAGTTACAATAAAGCCAGAGTTCTCTCTGGCTTTATTGTTTTTGGTGTCAGGGCAGGGCAACAGCAGGCTGGGCGGGGCTTTCTGTGTCAATTTAACGAAAAACCTTGAGCTGTCTGTAATTTCTTTCCCAATTGCATGTTGTTTACCGCCTATTATCTATTAGAATGATTCTCTATTATCAAAGTCTGGACAAAAGACTGATAAAATAACACCAATACATTCCTGTTGTTGAAACTCACAACCTGACGGCTACTAACAATCAATAATAAAAGCGCGCGGGACAGTGGATTTGAGCACAAAAACACGAGATTGACATTGCGGATGAACACAGAACAAGACAACCTCACACCAAGCACGCCACACGTACAACCAGGAACACTTCTTAAGCAAAAGCGCGAAGCTCTGGGCTTAACGCAAAAGCAGGTCGCGGATCGTCTGCGACTGCGCATCACCATTATCCAGAATCTGGAAGACAATAATTTTAAGTCCGACCTGGTGGCGACATTTACCCGCGGTTACCTGCGCTCCTACGCCAAAGCCGTTGGCTTATCAGAAAGCGAAATCGTGGATGCTTTCGAAGCGATGGAAGGGCTGCAACCTCAAGAGCAGACCATGCAAAGCTTTTCTAAAAAGACCAAGCGTGACAAGCACGATAGCCGTATCATGACCATTACCTGGATCATCCTGCTGGTGATCATTGGTATGTCTTCTCTGTGGTGGTGGCAAAATAACGAGCAGGATACCTTGAAGCCGGATAGCGCTGCTGATGCGGTGTCTGCCGTGGTGGAAAGCACCGTGGCAGGCAACAGCGATGAGATGCAGCCGGATTTTGCGACCATCAACGGTGTGGATGATGAGATCTCTGCTGCACAAGACAGCGATGCTGCAGAAATGGTTGCGGACACCGATATGGCTGAAGAGCCGCAACCAGTCGCAGATGAGCCAGTTGCTTCTGAACAAGTTGTTTCTGAACAAGCGATGCCTGAAGAGTCCACCACGACTGAACAGGCCGTGGCTAATCTGCTGACCCTGAACTTTACTGCCGATTGCTGGATTCAGGTCAAAGACGCAAGCGGTAAAACCCTGTCAACCGGCATTAAAAAAGCCGGCCAGACGCTGAATCTGCGTGGTGAAAAGCCGTTGCAAGTGATTCTTGGTGCTCCGGAAGGCGTGTCAGTGACATTTGCGAGTGAACCTGTCGACCTTTCTGGGTATACTTCAGGCAAAGTAGCACGATTCACCTTACCTTAGACATTACTATGCAACACGAGTCTCCTATCAAACGTCGCCCATCGACACGCATTTACGTGGGTAACGTGCCTATTGGCGACGGCGCGCCTATCGCCGTACAATCCATGACCAACACCCGCACCACAGATGTGGCTGCGACGGTTGCACAAATCAAGGCGTTGGAAAATGTGGGAGCCGACATTGTGCGTGTCTCGGTTCCGACCATGGACGCGGCGGAAGCGTTCCGTCAGATTAAACAACAGGTATCGGTGCCTTTGGTGGCCGATATTCACTTCGACTACCGTATCGCGCTTAAAGTGGCGGAGTACGGTGTTGACTGTCTGCGCATCAACCCGGGCAATATCGGTAACGAAGGTCGTATCCGCTCCGTGGTGGATTGTGCGCGCGACAAAGGCATTCCTATCCGTATCGGTGTCAACGGTGGTTCTCTGGAAAAAGATATCCAGATGAAATACGGCGAACCAACGCCTGAAGCGCTGGTTGAATCGGCGATGCGTCATGTTGATATTCTTGATCGTCTTAACTTCGACCAGTTCAAAGTCAGTGTTAAAGCCTCGGATGTGTTCCTGGCCGTCGACTCTTACCGCCTGCTGGCGAAGAAGATCGACCAGCCGCTGCACCTGGGGATTACCGAAGCGGGCGGTGCCCGTGCTGGCGCAGTGAAATCATCGGTCGGTCTTGGCATGCTGCTGGCGGAAGGCATTGGTGACACGCTGCGTATCTCGCTCGCCGCTGATCCGGTGGAAGAGATCAAAGTCGGTTTTGATATCCTCAAATCGCTGCGTATCCGCTCGCGGGGAATCAACTTTATCGCCTGCCCAAGCTGCTCACGTCAGGAGTTTGATGTGATCGGGACTGTCAACGCGCTCGAGCAGCGCCTGGAAGACGTGCTGACCCCGATGGATGTGTCTATCATCGGCTGTGTGGTCAACGGTCCGGGTGAGGCGGAGGTGTCGCATTTAGGTCTGGCAGGCAGCAACAAGAAAAGTGCGTTTTACGAAGATGGCGTGCGTCAGAAAGAGCGTTTTGACAACGATGATCTGGTTGATCGTCTGGAAGCCAAAATTCGCGCTAAAGCCGCTGTGTTAGATGCAAACAACCGCATCGACGTGAAACAACAAGATTAATCTCAACGATATACGGTAATTTACTGTGGCAAAGACTATTCAAGCAATCCGAGGCATGAACGACTGCCTCCCTTCTCAGTCTCCGCTTTGGCAAAAAGTGGAAGGCATCGTGAAAAACGTGATCAGCGCATACGGTTACAACGAAGTGCGCATGCCAATCGTTGAGATGACCCATCTGTTCAGCCGCGCTATCGGTGAAGTCACCGACGTGGTGGAAAAAGAGATGTACACCTTCGAAGACCGCAATGGCGACAGCCTGTCGCTGCGTCCTGAGGGGACTGCGGGCTGTGTTCGTTCAGGTATCGAAAACGGTCTGCTTTACAACCAGGAACAGCGTCTGTGGTACATGGGTCCGATGTTCCGTCACGAGCGTCCGCAGAAAGGCCGTTACCGTCAGTTCCACCAGTGTGGGGTTGAGGTATTTGGTCTGGATGGTCCGGATGTGGATGCGGAACTGATCATGATGACTGCACGCATGTGGCGCGATATGGGCATCTCCAAGTATGTGCGTCTGGAGCTGAACTCAATCGGTTCTCTGGAAGCACGCGCGGAATACCGCAGCGCGCTGATTGAATACCTTGAGCAGTATCAGGATGTGCTGGACGATGATTGTAAACGTCGCATGTACACCAACCCGCTGCGTGTGCTGGACTCTAAAAATCCGGATGTCCAGGCAATTTTGGGTGAAGCGCCTAAGCTGTCTGATTTCCTGGATGCTGAATCAAAACAACATTTTGCCGGTTTGTGTGAACTTCTCGACGCGGCGGGTATCGAATACACCGTTAATGAGCGTTTAGTACGTGGTCTGGATTACTACAACCGTACTGTATTTGAATGGATCACTGAAAGCCTGGGTTCCCAGGGCACAGTTTGTGGCGGTGGTCGTTACGACGGTCTGGTTGAGCAGTTGGGCGGTAAAGCAACGCCGGCAGTCGGTTTCGCCATGGGCCTTGAGCGTCTGGTTCTGATGATGGAAACCCTGGAACTGAACGAAGTGCGTCGCAATGTCGATGTGTACATGGTGACCGCGGGTGAAGGTACCCTGACTGCGGGCATGCAGCTGGCTGAGCAGTTACGTGAGACGGTTCCTGGCCTGCGTGTGATGACTCACTTTGGTGGCGGCAACTTTAAGAAACAGTTCAAACGTGCAGACAAAGTCGGCGCGGCAGTCGCTCTGGTACTGGGTGAAAACGAAGTGGCAGACGGTACTGTGGTACTGAAAGATCTGGCCGGTGGCGAACAGGAAACCGTATCGCAAACCGAGATCGCAGCCAAACTGGCGCACCTCGTCTAAACGCTAATTTTTGAGATTTCATACTAAGAGGACAGGAAGTGGAACTCTACGATACTGAAGAACAACAAGTTGAAGCGATCAAAGATTGGTGGAAAGAGAACGGTAAAGCCGTCATCTTTGGCGCAGTGATCGGCTTGGGTGGTCTGTTTGGCTGGCGTTTTTATCAGGACTCTGTCTCTGAAGCGCAGGAAGCCGCATCCGCAAGTTACACGGCCGCAATGACGACTCTGGCCTCGAAAGGTGCAGAGGGCGAAGCTGACGTACAGCAATTTATTGATGGCAACAAAGAATCTGAATACGCCGTGCTGGCAGCGCTGCAACTGGCTAAAGTGCAGGTTGAAGCGAAGCAGCTTGATGAAGCTCTGGCGCAACTGAAATGGGCCCAGTCAACGACCCAGGATGCAGCGCTGAAACCGGTGATTACTTACCGTGTGGCTCGCGTGCTGGCAGAGCAGGGTGACTACTCAGCGGCTCTGAGTGAGCTGGACAGCATCACTGAAAACGGCTGGACCGGTCGTGTGGCTGAATTGCGCGGTGATATCGCCCTGCGCAGCGGTGACAAAGCCGGTGCTTATGCAGCTTACAGCGAAGCGCAGCAGGCGGATGACGCAAGTCAGACTCTGCAAATGAAACTGGATGACCTGGCCAAATAAGGGCACACCTTGATGAAAAAAATGTTCAACAAAGTGCTCCTGTCTGCGGCTGTCGTAGGTTTACTGGCCGGCTGTGCTGGAGAAGAAGAAAACATCATCATGGCGCCTGTGCCGGTGGTGAAAAGTGCATTTACACCTGAATCTCAGTGGAGCAGCTCCGTGGGTGACGGTGTCGGTCATTACTTCTCAAAGCTTGCGCCGGATTACGCGTACGATAAAGTGTTTGTCGCCAGCCGTGACGGGGAAGTGAAAGCGCTCGATCCGAAAAACGGTAAAACCCTATGGGAAGCGGAACTGGAGCACAATGACACTCCGGCCCGATTGTCCGGTGGTATCAGCTCGGCGTACGGCCAAATCTATCTTGGCAGTGAAAACGGTGAAGTGATCGCGCTTGATGAAGAGAGCGGTAAACTGGCCTGGCGCGTCAGCGTGGAAGGTGAAGTTCTGGCGGCTCCGGTCGCTGACAGTAACCTGGTGCTGGTTAATACCAGCCGCGGCGCTCTGGTGGCGCTCGATCCGGAAAGCGGTGAACAGCAATGGACCATCAGTACTGAAGTACCAACCCTGACTCTGCGTGGTGACAGCCGCCCGGCTACGGCTTCCGGCGGTGTGTTCTGGGGGACATCTGCCGGCCGTCTGGCGGCCGCGATCATTGAACGCGGTCAGATGATTTGGCAGCAGCCGGTTGGTCAGCCGAAAGGCGCAACTGAGATTGATCGTCTGGTCGATGTGGATTCATCGCCGCTGATCATCGGTGCGACCTTGTACACGATTGGGTTCAACGGTCAGCTGATTGCGATTGACCTGCGTTCGGGTAAACCGATGTGGAAGCGCAATTACTCATCTGCGATTGATCTGGCGAGTGACGGTTCAAACCTGTTCCTGGTGACGGATAAAGATCACGTGGTGGCGGTTGATGCGCGCAGCGGTACTGAGCTGTGGAGCAACGATAAATTGCAAAACCGTCAGCTGACGGCGCCGACTCTGATCGATGGTTACCTGGTGGTCGGTGACAGTGAAGGTTATCTGCACTGGATTGACCGCAGCAGCGGTGATTTTGTTGCCCAGCAACTGGTGGACGACAGCGGTTTCGCTGTGGCACCGCTGGCACTCGATGACGGTTATCTGGTGATGACCCGCGACGGCGACATAAAGAAACTCAAGATCAATTAATAATTCGTGATATAATTCACAAAAGGCTCCTGGCTGGTAACGGCCAGGAGCCTTTTATTGCCCGGATTATTATCCGTCTAGTCAAAACAAACTTGTGGTTATAGTTAAAAATTTAACGCTTGGGCTCGAGTGTTTACCTATAACTACATAAGAAATGAATATTGTAGAGGTTGTTATGATACCTGTAGTTGCTCTTGTTGGGCGTCCTAATGTAGGTAAATCGACACTGTTTAACCGACTCACCCGCACACGAGATGCACTGGTAGCGGACTTTCCTGGTCTGACTCGTGACCGTAAGTATGGTCAGGCGAAACTGGGTGAGCATGAATTTATCGTGATCGATACCGGCGGTATCGACGGCACCGAAGAAGGTGTGGAAACCAAAATGGCTCAGCAGTCTCTGGCTGCGATTGATGAAGCCGATGTCGTTCTGTTCCTGGTTGACGGTCGTGCCGGCCTGACGGTGGCAGATGAAGCGATTGCTGCCCACCTGCGCCGCGTTGAAAAGAACGCTGTGCTGGTGGTGAACAAAGTGGATGGTATTGATGCCGATGCGGCCAGTGCGGAATTCTGGCAACTTGGCGTGGACAACATGTACCAGATCGCTGCGGCCCACGGTCGTGGTGTCGGCGCGCTGATTGACCGCGTGCTAAGCCCTGTGGCTGAGCAGATGCAGGAAGAGCAGGCCCAGCTGAACGATCTGACCGGTATGGTCGACGTAGAAGAAGAGCAGCTGGATTACACCGAAGAAGAAGCCGAGCAAGCGTATCAGCGCCTGCAGGATCAGCCAATCAAACTGGCGATCATCGGTCGTCCGAACGTGGGTAAATCGACCCTGACCAACCGTATCCTCGGTGAAGAGCGTGTGGTGGTGTACGATATGCCGGGTACGACGCGTGATTCGATTTATATCCCGATGAAACGCGATGAACGTGAATACGTTCTGATCGACACCGCGGGTGTCCGTCGCCGTAAGCGCATCAACGAAACGGTTGAGAAGTTCTCAGTGGTCAAAACCCTGAAAGCGATCGAAGATGCCAACGTTGTGCTGCTGGTGGTTGATGCGCGCGAAAACATTTCTGACCAGGATCTGAGCTTGCTGGGCTTTGCTCTTAATGCCGGTCGTTCAATCGTGATTGCGGTTAACAAGTGGGACGGCCTGGACATTGACGTCAAAGAGCGCGTTAAGAAAGAGCTGGATCGTCGTCTGGGTTTCGTTGATTTCGCCCGTATCCACTTTATCTCGGCCCTGCACGGTACAGGTGTTGGTCACCTGTTTGAATCGGTGCAGGAAGCGTATCGCTCGGCAACGACCCGTGTTGGTACGTCAGTTCTGACCCGTATTATGAAAATGGCGACCGACGATCACCAGCCGCCAATGGTACGCGGACGCCGTGTGAAGCTGAAATACGCGCACGCCGGTGGTTACAACCCGCCAATCATTGTGATTCACGGTAACCAGGTGAACGAACTGCCAGATTCGTACAAACGTTATCTGATGAACTATTACCGTAAGTCGCTGGACATCATGGGTACGCCAATTCGTATTCAGTTCCAGAACAGCGAAAACCCGTTTGAGGGTAAAACCAATAAGATGACGTTATCGCAAGAGCGTAAACGTAAGCGTCTTATGACCATGATGAAAGGTCGCAAAAAATAAACTCAAGCCCGGCAATCGCCGGGCTTTTTGCTATCTTAAGCGCCGAGTTTTTCCATTTCGTTTTGCAGAGAAGTTATTATGTCTTACACCCCAACCCAGATTACTTTTACTCAAGCTATTTTCAGCCTGTCGAGCCCGGTACAGAAGATTCAGCTCCAGGGCGACCAGTTGTATGTTGTTACCGCGCGGACCCCGTTTCATCCGGTCAGCCACATCTGGCCGGATCATCCTGCAGATCGTGGCACCCTGAGCACGGCTTTAGCGAGCTATGCGGTGACGGATTGCCAGGTGGGGGCGATTGAACTGGCGAGCGGCGAGCTGTATGTCGGTCAGGCGATTCCGGTTAAACGCGATGAGCCGGGCTGGGTGTTTGTAGTGGTGCATGTAATTGAGGCGTCTGACAGCATAGTCAGCGTCGGTGAGGACGTGGTACTGAGTGTGGATGAGGAGTACCAACACAGTTTGAGCCGCGGTCACAGTGCCGGTCATCTTGCCTATCTGGCGCTGAATAAGGTGCTGGCCGCTGGCTACTGGCGTAAAGATGCCGAACGGAAAGACCCGCACGGCCATTGTGATTTCAACAGTTACGCTCAGGTCACCAGCTTTGTTGACCAGGATAGCTGCCTGGATACTTACCGCCTTGGTAAAACACTCCGTAAAAGAGGTTTAAACAGTGAGAATATGCTGCTGGATCTGGCTGAAATAGAGAATAAGGTTAATCAGCAGTTAGCGAACTGGCTGGCGACCGAGGCGCAGATCACTATGCGCTGCGAAGGGGAACATCTGACCGATTCCCGTTACTGGCAGTGTGATCTGCAGGAGGGGAATCTGGCCGTGATCCCTTGTGGCGGAACGCATTCCGCGAGTCTGACCGAGTTTAGCAGCCTGCAGGTTCGGCTGACGCAGCGCGATGAGCAGCATATCGAAATGCACACTCGTGTAAATCATACTTCGGAATAATGATCTTTTTATTAAATCCTGTTTTTTGATCTGTATAAATTTATTTTAAGATTTTAATTTTGTTTAAAATCCAAATGCAGAATATGTAACTTATGCTTTCGGTGTGTGGTGATATAAATGTTCTTTTCGGGGTAGATCGCTGATCAAGATGTAGAAAGCATAAGATCAGGTGACGATCTTTGTCTCTCAGCATAGCAAGCACTGGGGTAAAAAATAGGCATAGCAGCAGCGCTTGTGATAAAGATCATGGATTGCAGTTCTGAGATCACACAGGATGAGCTCAGGATAAATTGAGTCAATCAGATCGGGTGGGGAATAACCAGGCTGGTGTGACAGGCAGCAGAAGAGGAAAGCGTATGAACAATAGTTGTCCCCGCTGTAAGCAGGAGCTGGAATGGGATGGGCATTATTACTGCAAGCCGTGTCAGTGCTATTTTGACAAAGTCGGATTTTGTCCGGATTGCGCTGCTGCAATGGAAAAATTGCAGGCATGTGGTGCGGCAAGCTATTTTTGCAACCAGTGCAATGAGCTGAAATCCAAATCACGGGTACGATTTGAATTTCAGCGGGCGAAAGCGTGATTACTCGGCGATGGAATAGATCTCGCCATCGGCTAAACGGGTCACCAGACGGTCGCCCGTTTGCACATCCTGTGGCTGGCGTACAATCTTGCCGTGTTCGGTTTGGGTGATAGAGTAGCCACGCGATAGGGTTGCCAGCGGACTGACGGTATTGAGCTTGTCGGCCAGACGGGCAAAGCGGTGTTGTGAACGGGTCACCAGGCGTTGCATCGCCTCCTGCAGCGCTCTCTCGCGCAGAGCCAGAGTGTATTTCTGCTCGCGCAGGGTTTTATCCGGTGATTGCAGCTCTAAACGGTGCTGCTGTTTGTTGAGGTGCTGACGGATACAACTGAGCTGGCGCTGCGTGGCGCGCTCAAGGCGCATCGTAAGCTCATCGAGTTGCTGCTGCTGACGCTGCAGACGATACATCGGATGTTGCTTGTCGAGACGGTACTGCAGGCGGCTTACCTGAGCTTTGTGCCCGGCAAAGTAGTGGCGCATTGCGCTGGCCAGTTTATGCTCAAAGCCCTGAAACGCCTGTTTCTTATGGCTGTTGTCGCGGCTGACCAGTTCAGCAGCAGCAGACGGCGTCGCGGCGCGCACATCGGCGACAAAGTCGGCAATGGTGACATCAATTTCATGCCCGACCGCACTGATGATCGGGATCTGGCTGGCGGCGATAGTCCGCGCGACAATCTCATGGTTAAAGCACCATAGATCTTCCAGCGAACCCCCACCACGACCTACGATCAGCACATCACATTCGGCACGGGCATTGGCCCGGCCGATGGCCTGGGCGATACTGATTGCCGCCTCTTCACCCTGCACCAGTGTCGGGTAGATGATAACCGGCAGGCTGGGATCGCGTCGTTTGAGTACGTTGAGAATATCGTGCAGGGCTGCACCGGTTTTGGAGGTAATAATACCGACACAGCGCGGATGTTCCGGCAGAGGCTGCTTCAGCGTGTGGGCAAACAGGCCTTCACCGGCCAGTTTCATCTTCAGCTGTTCAAATTCCTGCTGCAGACGACCATCGCCTTCCGGTTGCATACTTTCAATAATCAACTGGTAGTCGCCACGCGGTTCGTACAGCGACAGACGGGCCTTGACCAGTACCTGCTGGCCGTTTTGCGGTTTAAAACGCACCATACGGTTATTGCCTTTGAACATGGCACATTTTACCTGGGCGCGGGAGTCTTTAAGGGTCAGATACCAGTGACCGGAAACCGGTGCGGAGAAGTTGGAGATTTCACCAATCAGCCACACCACGCCCATTTCATTTTCCAGTAATAAACGGACTTCAGCATTGAGGCGTGAAACGGTGTAGATGTTTTGATTAGTCAAGGAAGGCTCGCTAAGTTTCTCAGACGTGAGTATGGAAGTTAGCGGCAATATAATACATATCAAGGGGGGTAATGCAAATAAAAAATGAAAAAACGTGTGGTCAAACGATTGCTCTGGGCGTATAATGCGTCCGCAATATCTAATCCAAATACAGCACTGCTGTAACTCATTATGCGAAACGATGAGGCTTGGATTGTTCTTTTTACTCCTATTAATTGTGAGATATTGCAAATGCTAAGAATTGCCAAAGAAGCGCTGACATTCGATGATGTACTACTTGTGCCAGCACACTCCACCGTTCTCCCAAATACAGCTGATCTTCGCACTCAGCTGACGAAAAACATCCAACTGAACATCCCAATGATTTCTGCGTCGATGGATACCGTGACGGAAGCTCGTCTGGCTATCGCTCTGGCTCAGGAAGGTGGCATTGGCTTTATCCACAAGAACATGTCGATTGAGCAGCAAGCTGCTGAAGTTCGTACCGTGAAGAAATTCGAAGCGGGCGTGGTAACGGATCCTGTCACCGTCAACCCTGACGCGACTATCGCTGATGTGGTTGCTCTGACTGAAAAACACGGTTTTGCCGGTTTCCCGGTCGTCACTGAAAGCAACGAGCTGGTAGGTATCATCACGGGTCGTGACGTACGTTTCGTCACCGACCTGAACAAGAAAGTGTCTGTTGTGATGACTCCAAAAGAGCGTCTGGCTTCAGTGAAAGAAGGTGCAACCCGCGCAGAAGTGCAGGAAAAAATGCACGAAGCACGTGTTGAGAAAGTTCTGGTTGTTAACGACGACTTCCAACTGACCGGTATGATCACCGCAAAAGACTTCCACAAAGCCGAGCGTAAGCCACATGCATGTAAAGATGCACGTGGTCGTCTGCGCGTTGGTGCTGCTGTGGGTGCCGGCGCGGGTAACGAAGCACGTGTTGCAGCCCTGGTTGAAGCGGGGGTTGACGTTCTGTTGATCGACTCTTCACACGGCCACTCTGAAGGTGTTCTGCAACGTATCCGTGATACTCGCGCAACTTACCCTGACCTGGACATCATCGGCGGTAACGTTGCAACAGCGGCTGGCGCGAAAGCGCTGATTGAAGCTGGCGTGAGCGCAGTAAAAGTGGGTATCGGCCCTGGCTCTATCTGTACGACTCGTATTGTCACTGGTGTGGGTGTGCCTCAGATCAGCGCGATCGCAGATGCTTCAGAAGTGGCGAACCAATACGGTATCCCGGTTATCGCTGACGGCGGTATCCGTTTCTCGGGTGACATCTGTAAAGCTATCGCGGCCGGCGCATCTTGCGTAATGGTTGGTTCTATGTTCGCGGGTACTGAAGAAGCACCGGGCGAAGTGATTCTTTACAACGGCCGTTCTTACAAAGCTTACCGTGGCATGGGGTCTCTGGGCGCGATGTCTCAGGGTTCTTCTGACCGTTACTTCCAGTCCGACAACGCGGCAGACAAGCTGGTTCCTGAAGGCATTGAAGGTCGTATCGCATACAAAGGTCGTCTGAAAGAGATCGTTCACCAGCAAATGGGTGGTCTGCGTTCAAGCATGGGTCTGACTGGCTCTGCAACGATTGAAGATATGCGTACTAAAGCTGAATTTGTTCGTATCTCTGGTGCAGGTATGCAAGAGTCTCATGTACATGACGTACAAATTACCAAGGAAGCGCCAAACTACCGTCGCGGTTAAGTGATGATGATGTGGCCAGTGTAAAACTGGCCATGTTTTTTCTGCTTATACCCTTGAGGTAAACGTTTGCTTTTCCCTTGAAGCATTAAGAAGAGGCGGGTACACTCGCCTCTGTTTTAATAACCTAGCTTATAAGACTGCTCAAAATGACTAAAAATATTCATGACCAACGTATTCTGATCCTGGACTTCGGTTCTCAGTACACTCAGCTGGTAGCTCGTCGTGTCCGTGAAATCGGTGTTTACTGTGAACTGTGGAGCTGGGACGTTGAAGAAGCGGATATTCGTGAATTCAATCCGGACGGTATCATCCTGTCTGGTGGCCCGGAAAGCGTGACTGAACTGAACTCGCCACGCGCACCTCAATACGTATTCGACTCAGGTGTTCCTGTACTGGGTGTATGTTACGGCATGCAAACCATGGCAGAACAACTGGGCGGTAAAGTCGCTGGCTCAAACGAGCGTGAATTTGGCTACGCACAGGTAAAAGTATCTGGCGAGTCTGCGCTGTTTAAAGATCTGGCTGAAACACAAGATGTGTGGATGAGCCACGGTGATAAAGTCGTTGAGATCCCTGCTGACTTCGTGAAAGTGGGTGAGACCGACACTTGTCCTTACGCGGCCATGGCCAACGAAGAGAAGAAATACTACGGCGTACAGTTCCACCCAGAAGTAACTCACACCAAACAAGGTCAGCAGATGCTGGAAAACTTTGTGCTGGGTGTGTGTGGTTGTGAACGTCTGTGGACTTCTGAGTCAATCATCGAAGACGCAATTGCTCGCATTAAAGAGCAAGTGGGCGACGACGAAGTGATCCTGGGCCTGTCTGGCGGTGTTGATTCATCTGTGGTTGCGATGTTGGTTCACCGCGCTATCGGTGACAAGCTGACGTGTGTATTCGTAGACAACGGTCTGCTGCGCCTGAACGAAGGTCAGCAGGTGATGGATATGTTCGGCGATAAATTCGGCCTGAACATCATCAAGATTGATGCGGAAGCTCGCTTCTTGAAAGCGCTGGAAGGCAAGTCTGATCCGGAAGAAAAACGTAAGACCATCGGTCACGTGTTCGTGGACGTATTTGACGAAGAGTCGAAGAAACTGGCCAACGCGAAATGGCTGGCACAGGGCACTATTTACCCTGACGTTATCGAGTCTGCGGCATCAAAAACCGGTAAAGCACACGTTATCAAATCGCACCACAACGTAGGTGGTCTGCCAGAAGACATGCAAATGGGTCTGGTTGAGCCGCTGCGTGAGCTGTTCAAAGACGAAGTTCGTAAGATCGGCCTGGAACTGGGTCTGCCATACGAAATGCTGTACCGCCACCCGTTCCCAGGTCCTGGTCTGGGCGTACGTGTACTGGGCGAGATCAAGAAAGAGTACTGTGACCTGCTGCGTCGCGCGGACGCTATCTTCATTGAAGAACTGCATGCCGCCGATCTGTACAACAAAGTATCGCAAGCGTTCACTGTATTCCTGCCAGTTCGCTCTGTTGGCGTAATGGGCGACGGCCGTAAGTACGACTGGGTTGTCTCACTGCGTGCAGTGGAAACCATCGACTTCATGACCGCGCACTGGGCGCACCTGCCATACGACTTCCTGGGTAAGGTTTCCAACCGTATCATCAACGAAGTTGACGGCATCTCACGCGTTGTTTACGACATCTCTGGTAAGCCACCAGCGACGATCGAGTGGGAGTAGGGCTAGCCATAAATAGCTAATAAAGCCTTTTGTAAATAAATGAAATGCCAGTCAGTTTTACTGACTGGCATTTTTTATGGATTTTTGCTTTCCTCAAAACTTTGCAGAGGTATTTGGTTTCTTTGCCGTGATGTTCATTGTGATGCTGGCTTTCTACTTTTTGGGCCAGTGGCTGCACAGCACCGGACACGGCCTGAAGATGAAAGCCATTGCCGACAAAATGGAGGTATTCCAAAACAGGCTGGCCGGGCGTGCCTACAAGGACATGACGAGATCGGTCGATCAAATCGACAATATGAGACGCTGGCCGTTTGGTCGACGCAAGTAGTTAGAAAGCACACGGGCCGGTGATGGTGCACCGGCTCTTATCTTCATGTACCTCTGACCCCTATGCTATGCGCCATAGAAAATGCAATTTATATCTGGACAAAGTTTTGCCAAGTGGTTTACCAGTTTAGAAATTGATGAATCACTGCTGGTATTGAATTGTTTAAAGAGTGGTTTAGATTCTTATGATTTGATTGTGGTTTTACGACATTTGAATCTATTGTTTCCGATTTAGCAGGCATTAAGATAAGGTTCATTGCAACTGATTTATCAATCTGTTTTTTCAACGAGGTTATCCCCTTGATATGCCCTATCAGGGGGATAACATTACAGTTCACTGTATTTCATTGATGGTAAGACACCGCAATGTATCGAACCCTGAATATCAGGTGTTCGTGCACTCTACTGTTATATCTAATGGGGCGGCAGGTAATCTTGGTTGTGACCGCTGCCAGCCAGAGCCGTAACGAGTGTATTGTGGTGGCACTGAAATAGCCACTTTTAGATCATCAGCTGCGCTACGAGCCCAGAAAGGGTCTTTGAGCATATCTCGGCCAACAAAAACAAAATCTGCACGACCATTTTGTAAAATTTCTTCCGCCTGACGACCAGTTTCGATAAGCCCAACAGCACCTGTTTTAATGTCCAACTCTCGACGAAGAAGTTCAGCCGCAGGAACCTGATAGTTCGGATAAGTGTTTACGTCAACCATAGCAATACCGCCAGTTGAACAATCGATAAGATCAATACCTTGCTCCTTCATCCACTTACCGTAAACGAGAAAATCCTCAGGCCGATTACCGCCTTCAGCATAATCTGTAGAAGAGATACGAAGGAATAGTGGGCCGTCCCACTCTCTCCGCACTGCATCAATAACTTCACGCACAATGCGATAGCGGTTTTCCTGGTTCCCACCATACTCATCCGTACGTTTATTCGCCAATGGTGACAAAAACTGATTCAATAAATATCCGTGTGCACAGTGAATTTCAATTACATCGAAACTGGCTTCACGAGCGCGGCGAGCACCTTGGCGAAATGCTTCAACGACCTCTTTAATTTGATCGACAGTCATAGCTTGTGGTACTCGAGAATCAGAAGTAAAAGGAATCGCAGAAGGTGCAATTGAAGGTAAGTCAATACCCAGTTGACGCCCAGCATGACCAATTTGTGCACCCGCTTTGGAACCGAAACGATGAATTGCGCTAGTCACCCGTGATAGACCTTCAATATGACTATCATCCCATATGCCTATGTCACCAGGTCCAATGGGTCCATTAGGTAATACGGAGGCTGTCTCCAGCATGATGAGGCCTGCTCCTCCAAGGGCTCGAGCACCATAATGGACTACATGGAAATCATTAATATGCCCGTTATCTGACGCCGAGTGCATGCACATGGGAGACATCGCAATACGGTTGCGAAACTCAATACCATTGATGGTAATTGGTTCAAAAAGTAAGGTTGACATTATTACTCCAGAAAGTGACTTGCTATTAAGGCTAATCAAACTAACATATAAACAAAATTATTAAATACAGTAAAAAAATACATATACTTACCTAAAGGTAACTTAGAGGTGAACATGAAGAAATTACGCAACTACGATTCAGCCCCAGGGTGCTCCATGGAGGCGGCCCTTCATATCATGGGAGGAAAATGGAAAGGAGTTATCCTTTATCATCTCTTCAAAGATGGAACCCTCCGCTTTAGTGAACTACAACGTTTTATGCCTAGTATTAATCAACGATTACTTACGAAGCAGCTACGCGAGCTGGAAGAAGATGGACTAGTTCTGCGCAAGGTTTATGCTGTCGTTCCGCCGAAGGTTGAGTATTCACTCAGTGAAGAGGGGAGGGAACTAAATAAGCTTGTTTTGGATTTAAGTATATGGGGTAGGCAATGGCTAGAAAAACGAGGGTTGAAAACAGCAATTGAAGAGGATCTTGACGAACTAAAAAAAACGTTGTTGCCTTAAAATTCAATGGAATAATACTGTTCCAGAATTATTCGATATATTTAATTCCTGAATCGCTAACCTAAACAGGAAAAAATCAGGACGTTACCTAGTATATTATTAAAACACTAGCAGATTCCGTACAATTCCGCAGGTGTTTACCAGACTGCAGGCCCCTATTTATGATGAAAATAAACAGCCAACATATTGATGAAGTTGCGGCACTGCTAGCCGTTGCTGTTAACGGAACTTTTGCCGCAGCCGGAAAAGCAATTGGACGACATCCTACCATTATTTCTAAACGTATCGCTTCATTGGAGGCCCGACTTGGTGTTCGTCTGGTTGAACGCACGACACGTCAAGTTCAACTAACGGATACAGGCAAACGTCTCGCTGATAAATATAGGGTAGCGACTGACCTTATAGAGGAAGCGCAAGAAGAAGCGACTGAAAACGCGAGTAATCTGAGTGGGAGACTAAAACTAGCATTTCCAGCCACGATGGGCCGTTTGTGGTTAGCACCGAGAATTCCTGAATTTATGGCGGAATATCCAAAGCTAGAACTGGATATTAACTATAGCGATGATTATGTCGATCTTATTGAAGGTGGATTTGATGCTGCTATTCGAATTGGGCATCTAACCGACAGTCGTCTCGTTGCACGTAAGCTGACCAGTCATAAACGAATTCTCGTTGCGTCACCTAATTATTTGCAACGGCATGGAACGCCTCTAGAGCCAGACCAACTACTTGAGCACAACTGTATCGGTAACCCAAGTCTTCACTCCTACCCAATATGGCGCCTTTCCGATAGACAGCAACTAGCTATGGTTCGTACCAACGGAACATTAGTCACTAACGATAGTATCGCCATGCTAGAAGCGGCACGGGCTGGCATTGGAATACTTGGCGCCGGAGAGTGGCTTGTTGCTCGAGACATACATACAGGGACCTTAGTGCAACTAATGCCGCAATGGCATTTTGATAGCGATGGAGGAATTTATCTGGTTCGAGCGTCGCGTCACTATGTATCAGCTCGCACAGACGCATTTGGTGAATGGATTTCACAGCTATTTCAGCCAGCACCATGGAAATAGTTAGTGCTACCTTTAAGTATAATTCATGCAAACAATGCATGAGTATTGTGCAAATTTAAGATATTGCCTCCCACAGTGCATGTTGACACAATCGTCTCCAGAAGATAATCAAAGGAGATCTCAATATGCCACACCTTTCCCCAGCAATAAAATCAGGCTCATTACTGTTCTTATCCGGCCAGCTTGCTTTCGATAGCAACGGCAAAATCCATGGTGATGTTGAAGAGCAGACAGCTTTAATTCTTGCTCATCAGTTTAAGGTCCTGGCTGAATATAATTTGGGGCCAGAAAACGTCGTAAAAGCCGGCGTATGGATTACCGAGCGAAATAATTTTCAGAAATTTGATGCCGCATTTGCCAACGCATTTGGCGACCATTTGCCAACTCGTTCTACCGTTATCTCACAACTGGCTCTTGAAGATGCTTTGGTTGAAATAGACCTAGTAGCTTCCTTTGAACCGCTTACCCGTTGAGATATTGGCATATCTTTGTAATTCCCTAATTTCGGAGAAAAATATTATGAATATTCAGCGTATTGCTGCATTCTCAAACGGTTCAGAAGGGGGAAATCCCGCCGGCGTTGTTCTATGTGAATTGATGCCTGACACCAAAACCATGCAAACATTGGCAGCAGAGATTGGTTATTCGGAAACTGTATTTGCAGCTCCTAACGATGCAGGTTGGCGAGTTCGGTATTTTTCACCAGAAGTTGAAGTAGACTTTTGCGGTCATGCAACCATTGCGCTCGGCTCCGCTCTTGCGCGAGATTTTGGGCCTGGAACCTTTCAATTAACACTCAATCACGCGCAAATCAGTGTCGAAGGCTACTTCTCTGAGCAGGACTGGGGGGCTTCATTTATCTCTCCACCTACTCATAGCCGCCCAATTGGTAAGGAATTACTCTCTGAAGCCCTCGCTTTATTTGGCCTCAGTGAGGCAGATCTTGATCTACGAATTCCACCAGCGATAGCTCATGGCGGTGGAGATCACTTGATCCTTGCCTTAAAAGACAGACAAACATTGCAAGCGATGCAGTATAACCAAGAAGATGGCCGTTATTTATCTCTTCGAGAAAAGCTGGTGACATTCAACCTGATTTACGCTGAACAGAATCAAGTATTCCACTCGCGAAATCCGTTTCCTGTTGGAGGAGTATTTGAAGACCCTGCAACCGGAGCGGCGGCAGCAGCACTTTCTGGATATCTCAGAGATATCACTTGGCCTCATCAGGGATCTATCGTGATTTATCAAGGGGAAGATATGGGTATGCCTTCACGCTTAACCGCTGAGATCTCACCTCAAATTGGCTCTGGGATCAAAGTGTCAGGCAGCGCACGATTGCTTAGCTGATCAAATAACATTCACTAATGATTGAGAAGACTGGTATGCCAATATCACCAGAGAAAAAACTTGAATCACTTAATATTATTTTACCCTCAGCTCCTAAACCGGCAGGTCAATATCAACCTGCTCGTTTAGTTGGAAATATGCTTTATCTCTCTGGGCAAGGACCAAGAAGTGAAGATGGGCAATTTATAACAGGAACTTTGGGAAACGATCTTACCGTACAGGAAGGTTATTTGGCTGGGCGCAATGTGGGGTTACAAATACTGGCCGTTGCTAAAGATGTATTAGGCGATTTATCACGTATTGATTCGGTCGTTAAATTATTTGGTATGGTCAATGCCAGCGATAACTTCGTTGACCATGCCAAAGTTGTGAACGGTTGCTCTGATTTACTGGTCGAAGTTTTAGGCGAGAGGGGCTATCACACCCGCTCTGTCATGGGGGCTAATTCACTGCCTTTTAACATGATTCTTCAGGTAGATGCCATCTTCGCCATCAAATAAACACAACTTTAATAACCCCCCTACTTTTAACGGTAAAGGTATCTTTCAGGAATCAGCATGTCATTCATTGAAATTATTCTGTCTTCAGGTCGGTTCTCTGTTGATATCGCGCTCTATACGCTTCTCCCTGTCATGATAGTCATGCTGTGTATCATGAAAGTACTGGAAACAAAGGGGATAATGGATATCATTGTTAAGAAGCTGACTCCAATTTTTAAGCCGTTTGGCTTAACGGGAATGAGCACCTTCGCCTTACTTCAGATGAACTTTATCAGTTTCGCGGCTCCACTTGCTACATTGTCTATTATGCAAAGTCGAGGTGTATCAGACCGACACTTAGCCGCAACCTTGGCGATGCTATTAGCAATGGCGCAAGGCAATATTCTCTATCCAATGATCCCTTTAGGCCTCAACTGGACGGCGGCAATTGTCATTTCTATCATTGGTGGATTATGTGCATCTTCATTGACTTGGTATTTCTCAGGGCGAAATTTATCAGATAAAGACAGCCATTCTTCAGACCAAGCGTCAAATGAAAGTTCGTCCCATAGTGGTTTAATAAAGGTGATTAATGATGCTGGCATTGACGCCATTCGATTAGCGGTAGGTGCTATTCCAATGCTGACTTTGTCAATTACTATTGTCGGCATTCTCAAAGCCGCAGGAGCCGTTACAGCTCTAGAGCAAACATTATTGCCTCTGTTGAACGCCGTCGATATATCTTCCATGTTTGTTATGCCCACTCTGGCAAAATACCTAGGTGGAGGGACTGCTTATTTAGGTGTTGCGACCGATTTGATTCAACAAGGCAATATGTCCGCTACTCAGATAAATACCTCCGCCGGATTTCTGGTTAATACATTCGACTTGCCGGGTGTAGGTATATTTTTGGGTCTAAGCTATCGTTTTGTACGACTATTTAAATATGCAATACCAGGAATATTATTAGGAATTTTGGTGAGAGCGTTGCTTCACTTATTAATTTTAAGTTAATCAAAAAGAAAAACACACTCAATCAACGAGGAGAAAATTAAGAACAAATTAAATAAATAAAAAATATAATAAAATTAAAACTACATATTATTTAGAACGAGAGCATGAGTAGATAAAATTATTAATATATCAAGGATATACTGATGCAAATACTAGAATCCTTTTTTGGATTAATCGGAGATCTCACATGGGGTTGGTCACTTATTCCATTCCTTATAATATTCGGTCTCTTCTTCACAATCGCAACTGACTTTGTTCAGTTCAGGTTCTTCAAACATATGTTCCGTGTGTTACTAACTAAAAACCAAACTTCGGATCAGAATGCGATCTCTGGTCGAGAAGCTCTTTTATTGTCGATAGGCGGTCGTGTTGGTGGCGGAAACATTGCAGGTGTTGCCGTTGCTATCACGTTAGGTGGACCCGGTGCGGTATTTTGGATGTGGGTTGTTGCGCTTATCGGAATGGCGACGAGCTTAGTAGAGTGCTCACTCGCTCAGCTTTATAAGCGAGTAGACGGTGATGTTTTCCGTGGCGGTCCTGCAAGGACGATTATTCATGGTCTTGGAAAAGATTACAAATGGCTAGCTTATGTTTACTCTATATGCTTAATTGCATCTTTTGCCATCGGCTTCAGCGCATTTCAGGGTAATACAGTTGCAGGAGCAGTTACAGATAGTCTAGGTATCGATCGTATCTATACCGGAGTATTTCTTGCGGTTATAGTGAGCTTTATTATATACGGTGGTATCCATCGTATCGCCAAAACGACAGACGTCATTGTTCCAATAATGGCAATTGCATATATTGGTATTGCTTTACTCATAATCATTATGAATATCTCTGATCTTCCGGCGGTAATTGCAACAATCGTTAAAAACGCTTTTGGTATTGAGGAAGTAGTAAGTGGTGGGATGGGAGCAGCGGTTGCGAACGGTCTCCGACGAGGACTATTCTCTAATGAGGCAGGCCTTGGCTCTGCACCAAATGTTGCCGCAACAGCGGATGTAACGCACCCGATTAGCCAAGGAATAACTCAGTCTCTGTCTGTGTTCATTGATACCATCATTGTATGCAGTTGCACCGCTTTCGTGATTTTACTTGGTGACGTATATGTGCCGGGTGAGACAGTTGCTGATGGTGCCATCCTTACACAACAATCATTAGTGTCTCATCTAGGTGATTGGGCTCAGTACTATCTGACGGGGACGATTCTTTTATTCTCATTCAGTTCCATTATCTACAATTACTACTTGGGAGAAAATGCACTGACCTTTATATCGAAAAGCAAGCTGGCGTTACATATCCTTCGAATCTCAGTTATTGCTATCGTATTCATTGGGGCAGTAGCTCCAACAGCAACGTCAGTATTTTTCTTTTCAGATCCAATGATGGGTATGCTAGCTATTGTGAACTTACTCGTCCTGATAATGCTGTTCCCTACAGCAATGCGTCTGTTGAGGGATTACCGAAAAAAACTGAAAAATGGCATAGAACATCCCCAATTCAACCCGGATGAATTCCGCGATTTGGATATTGACCGTAATGCGTGGCGATCTAAAACGTCGACGATCAGAAAAAAATCAAAAAAATTCTGCGCATGGTATCGATAACGAGAACATTTCTAACTAGCTGTTATATAAGTTTATTTTCCGCTACTTGATATTGAATTTCCCTGACATCGAGTTTTGACAAAAAGGCCCATGCTTACATGGGCTTTTTTATGCACGGATGTTCTTACCTTTATCGATTTTTCCTGGTGACTACTGTCGCTGATCGGCTGGCAGGCCGTGTTGAACATCGGCGTTCGTTTGTGCCATGTTGATAGTTATCTGGATGGCGTACCAATAGATGATTGTTTTCTCTGCACAATTTAAGAGCATGGTATGCGTATTGTGCACATGAGTTATGCAATCACTTTTTGTATGAATTATTTTTGACGTTTATGGTTTTTCTTTATCTTATTGATGATGTTGGTTTTTTTATTTAGTTTTTCTGTTTTTAACCATATGGTCAGGTTTTTGCTATCTGTATGCCAACCGATGCATTCTGCTTGCGGCAGGGCACGGTGGGGATAATTGAAAAACTTACGTAAAGGAAGACGAATTGATGAAAACCAGACACGCAGCGACAACTTTGTTGATTGGCCTGTGCAGTGCCATGACTACTTCAACGGCTTGGGCTGAAATGAAATGGCAGGATTTCAGCCTGACTTATCTGAACGGCAGTCACTATGAAGTGGGCGATAAAGATCGCCAGGTATTTACCTTTGAACATGCCAGTGGTCATAACTGGGGCGATACTTTCTTCTTCATGGATCGGCTGAAATGGGATGACGGCACCACTGAAAACTACATGGAGTTTTCACCGCGCCTGAGTCTGAGCAATCTTTCCGGCAGTGAGCTGTCATTCGGTCCGGTTAAGGATGTGCTGCTGGCGAGTACCTGGGAATCTGGGGAAGGGTTTGACAACCTGCTATATGGTGTAGGCTTTTCACTCGATGTTCCCGGCTTCAAATATTTCAATATCAACCTTTATAAAGCCGATAACGATAATAATGATGACGATGAGCAGCTGACCTGGACCTGGGGTCTGCCGGTGACGATTGCGCAAGAAGAGTTCCTGTGGGATGGTTTTCTTGACTGGTCGTCCGCCTCGGACACTAACAAGGCAGAGATGAATTGGACCTCACAAATCAAATGGAATGCCGGTAAACATCTCGGCCTCGAATCACCTTTGTATCTCGGTATCGAGTATTCGTTCTGGAATAATAAATTTGGTATCGATAATGCCAATGAGCGCAACGCTTCGTTATTGGTTAAGTGGCACTTCTGAGCCTGGCGGTTGATTCTGATTGTGACCAAGCCCATGTTGTCATGGGCTTGTTGCTTTAACGCTCTAGGAACAGACAGTAACCAGCGTGACACAACAACCCGATCAGCGGCGAAATATAACTTGCTTGGTGTAGATAAAACCAAGTAGCAGGCTGAGCAGGGAAGTGGTCACCAGGGTCAGCACTGGTGGCAGTACCAGTTGATCGGCCAGCCATCCGTTGGCCAGACATAGCAGGCCCATAAATCCGAGAAACAGGAGATAGCGGGCCCCGGTCGCCTGAGATTGAAAGGTAAAGCGGGCGTTGGCAAAAAAGCTGAAACTGGCGGTCAGTATAAAGCCGGTTAGGTTGGCAACTGCCTGACTACTGTTCCACCCGTAGACACACAGAACAAAGATCCCCCAGTGAATGACGGTATTCACTATGCCGATCGCGCTGTATTTGGCAAAGAGTTTAAGCATACTGCATTTTTGGCTATCGTCACCGAGGTTGTGAGTTGTTCTGTCAGTATTTGTGTTGCAGCGCTGCAGTGCAATGTTATTGAGATCAGAAAGTGATCCTCCGCCACTGTTCTGACCCTGTGTGAGTACATCATCAATTGTCTTCATTTATGTTAGTGCCAATAAGCAATCCATTGCTGTTATCTTTATGGATAATATAGAACGCTGCTCCGTATATAGGGCAGGCAACGGTAAGTGAAAATACAGAAACGAGTTATGAGTACGGCACTGAGTAATTGTTCCAACTCGATTGTAATTTAACGTTCTGTTTTATAACGACTTTTAATTATTTTTTCTGATGTTGTAGCTTTTGGTTTTAAGTTGCTCAATAGCTATATATATGAAATCTAAGTTTGCATAAATAAAATCTATCTTTTATTCTTGTGGCATTTAAAATTCGCGCGCAATTTTTATTCACATTTTTGAAGGTAACTTTGATGTCTACTAAATTAGCTAACCCAGCACCGCTTGGCCTGATGGGATTCGGCATGACGACTATTCTGCTTAATATTCATAACGCAGGTTTCTTCCCGCTGGATTCAATGATTCTGGCTATGGGTATTTTTTACGGCGGTCTGAGCCAAGTGATTGTTGGCATCATGTGCTTTAAACGTGGTGATACATTCGGTACGACGGCGTTTACCTCTTACGGTCTGTTCTGGCTGACTCTGGTTGGTCTTATCGTGATGCCAAAAATGGGTCTGCCTGCAAGCCCGGCTTCTTTCATGGGCTGGTACCTGGCACTGTGGGGCATCTTCACTGGTTTTATGTTCATCGGTTCACTGTGCTACCCGGTAGCGAAGCAAGTGGTATTCGGTTCTCTGACTATCCTGTTTGCTCTGCTGGCGATTCGTGACTTCACCGGTAATGAATTCATCGGCATGATTGCAGGTTTCGAAGGTATCTTCTGTGGCGCGAGCGCAGTGTACTTCGCAATGGCACAGGTACTGAACAACGAATACGGTCGTGTGGTACTGCCAATCGGCGAGAAGAAAAAAGCGTCAGCACCTGCTGCGCAAGAAATCACAGCATAAGCGCTGACACGAGTGCGGACAACAAGCTGGCCTGGTGCCAGCTTTTTTTATGCCTGCGGTTTGATAGCTTGGTTTAAATCTGCTGATCAATAGTCTAATCCGACTTATTAACCCGTTTCATTCCACTGACTTATTGGTCTCATCCCGGCCGAAAATGATTTGCCCCTACTAAATTTGCGGTTGTTTGTTGATGGTTAAATGATAGTTTGATGAGTGTTTTATAAACACAACAATTCTATTTAAAAACTACAACAGGAATGTATCACCATGCTACGGATTATTACTCAGCTCTTCCCGCTTTGGGCCGTGCTGTTCTCTCTATGGGCGTATTTCTCTCCCGCATTATTTGTCGACCTGAAAAGCCAGATTGTCCCTTTACTGACCATTATTATGCTGGCCATGGGCCTGACTCTGAAACCGAAAGATTTCCTTAATGTTGTCAGCAATAAAAAGGCGATTGGCGTCGGGCTGATTCTGCAGTTTAGCGTGATGCCGTTGGCGGCGCTGCTGATCAGTCTGCTGCTCGGTTTCGATCCGGTTCTGACTATAGGTATGGTGCTGGTGGGCAGTGTGGCCGGCGGTACCTCATCCAACGTGATGTGCTATCTGGCCAAAGGCGATGTGGCGCTGTCGATCACCATGACGTCTATCTCGACGCTGCTCGGCGTAGTACTTACCCCGTTGCTGGTCGAGCTGCTGGCGGGACACAGTGTGGATGTGCCTGCGATGAGCATGTTACTCAGCCTGATTAAAATCGTGCTGTTGCCCGTGGCGATTGGCCTGCTGATCAACGTTTTCCTCCACTCTGTTACCGAAAAACTGGAACCTGTCCTGCCTTTGATTTCTATGGTGGCGATTGTGATGATCATCGCTATCGTTGTGGCACTGAATGCTGGCCAGTTACAGACAATTGGTCCTATCGTGGCGCTGGCAGTGATCATGCACAACAGTTTGGGTATTACCGCGGGTTACTGGGTGTGCCGGGGGCTAGGCTTTAATGAGAGTATTTGTCGTACGGTCGCCTTTGAAGTCGGTTTGCAGAACTCGGGTCTGGCGACGGCTCTGGCGATGAAATTCTTTACCCCGGCTTCAGCCGTGGCCGGAACGATTTTCTCCATCTGGCACAATCTTTCCGGCTCTTTACTGGCAGGATACTGGAGCAAGCGAACGTCTCAGATGAGTGCTCTGCCTGACGCTGAAAGTAGCCGTTAGCCCGCCGCGGATCTCATATTCAATCATGACAATAAGAAGGCTTCGGTCTTCTTTTTTGTTTCCTTTTTTTTATCGGCAAAACTTTTAGTCAATTGTTCGTGCACGTACATATAGATGATAATGGTCGATGGTTACAGGGTTTATATGGCGATATGACTCAGGTTGAGCATGTATTGGTAAACAACGAGAGCCAATGCCCGTAAGTAGTGCGCTTTGCGCGATTATGGTTTGCTTTGCTGCCCGCAGAATTAACTTTTTAGTTATTTGCTTAGCTTTTGGTTTGTGATGGAAAGTTGGGCAATGGTTATTATCAATAGCATTGATAGCGAATGAATCGCGACGAATGACAGGGAAGGGACACCATGAGCAGCACACTATCGAGTTCACTTGATGCTGAAGTGGCATCAGGCCAAGTTCAGCAAGCCAAGACAGCAGATTCACGTAAAGCCATTTTCGCCATTTCGCTCGGCAACGGACTGGAAATGTACGACTTTACCGTATACAGCTTTTTTGCCGTCATTATCGGTGAGTTATTTTTCAATGTCGGTGGCGCTGCCGCAGGTTTACTGCTCTCGCTCGCGACATTCGGGGTCGGTTTTGTCATGCGACCGTTGGGCGCGGTTATGATCGGTAACTATGCCGACAAGTATGGCCGTAAAGCGGCACTGACCCTGACTATTACCCTGATGACCGTCGGAACCGGGATGATCGCGCTGACGCCGACCTATGAAAGCATAGGGATTGCTGCCACGATTATTCTGGTGGTAGGGCGTCTGCTGCAGGGGTTGTCGGCGGGGGGAGAGATTGGTACTGCCTCTGCGGCTTTGATGGAATCGGATAACTATCAGCGGCGCTGTTATATGGTGAGCTGGCAGATCGCCAGTCAGGGCGCGGCTGCCCTGGTCGGGGCTCTGGTCGGTTTTGCCGTCAACGGGCTGTTGTCACCTGAAGAGGTACATAGCTGGGGCTGGCGTATTCCGTTTGTACTGGGCTTGTTGATTGGTCCGGTTGGCTGGTACATCCGTCGTCATCTCAATGAATCCCATCAGGCTGACCCAAAAGCGCAGGATACTCCGTTCAAGACCGTACTCAGCAAGCAGGGCGGTACCATACTAACCGGTATGCTGATGATTTGGGGTGGCACCGCCTGCATGTATATTGAGGTGTTTTACATGCCGACTTACCTCATCAAAGAGCTGGGTTATTCCTCGACCACGGCCTTTGCCGTCGCTGTCATGGCGGGGCTGATGTTGATGGTGCTGATGCCGGTGTTCGGCAAATGGGCTGATCGTCTGGCGAGCCGAAAAACACTGCCGCTGCTCGGCATGTTCGGTTCCTTCCTGTTTATTTATCCGGCCTTCACGTTACTGGGTGGCGATGCTTCTGTGGTCAAAGCGCTGCTGGTCATTGGTGTGTTGATTGCCCTGTTTGCGTTATCGAATGCGTCACTGCTGGTACTGATCATGGAAGCGTTTTCGCAGCAGTACCGGGCCAGTGGGATTTCAATGATTTACGGCTTTGGTGTAACCGTCTTCGGTGGTTTTACTCCGCTATTGGTCGCTAGTCTGATTGAGTGGAGTGGGAACAAGATGGCACCGGCTTTTTATCTGATGTTCGCCATCGTGGTCAGCTGCATCGCGATGGGCCGTTTTCCGGCTAAAGTTGTTAAGTCTTAAAGAGCCTTAGTCATAAAGAGCTGTAGTCATAAAGCGCCGCAGTTAACATGCTCGCATAAGTAAAACGCTGCACTTAACCCGTGCCGATGTAACCTGAATCCAACATAAGGAAATGACGATGACAGTACCTGAATTCTCTCTGTTGAATGACGCCGACTTTGTCGCCAGTTGCGAACAATTTATCCAGACCCGCCATACCATTCACGCTCACCCTGAACTCGGTGCCGAAGTTCCGGCAACTGCCGAGCTGGTGGCTGGCCTGCTGCGCGAGTGGGGTTATGAGACCCATACCGGGATCGGTGGCCACGGTGTGGTCGGAGTGCTGAAAAATGGTTCTTCAGCGCGCACGATCGGCCTTCGTGCTGATATGGATGCATTGCCGATTCATGAACAAACCGGATTGCCTTACGCCAGTACCATTGACGGGCGCATGCATGCCTGCGGTCATGATGGCCACACTGCCATCTTGCTTGCGGCGGCATATCATTTGGCGCGTCACCGGTCGTTCGATGGCACGCTCAATCTGATTTTTCAGCCGGATGAAGAGGGATTATCGGGCGCCAAAGCCATGATCGCAGATGGTCTGTTTGAGCGCTTTCCGTGTGATGCCATCTTTGCGCTGCATAATATGCCGGGTAAGGCAGTCGGCCAGGCCGATGTACGCAGTGGGGTGTTTATGGCGTCGTCCGATAAAGTGACCATACGTCTGACCGGTAAAGGCGGTCATGCAGCTCTGCCGCATCTCTCCAACGATGTCACGATTGCCATCGGCCATATCATTCTCGGGCTGCAAAGTATTGTGTCGCGCAATATCAATCCCGCGGATCAAAGTATTATCAGTATTGGTCAGGTTCTGGCAGGTACGACACCAAATGTGATCCCAAATGATGCGATGATGACGCTATCTGTGCGCAACTTTAGTGTTGCTAATCAGGTTCTGATTGAAAAACGCATTCGCGAAATTGTTGCCGGTCAGTGTCAGGCATTTGGGATTAGCGGCGAAGTGGAGTATTTGCGCCAGGTTCCGTCTGTGCATAACTCGGCTGCGGAAACGCTGGCAGCGCGTGCGGCGGTGCAAGCCGTGCTGGGTGATGACAATGTGGCCGGCGATGACGCGCCGGTCATTCCGGGCAGCGAAGATTTTGCCTGGATGCTGCAGCAGCGTCCGGGTTGTTATTTTACCCTGGCGAACGGATTAGGCGAGTGGCATGGCTGCTCGGTGCATAATCCGGGCTATGATTTTAATGATAAGTTAGTAACGATAGGTGCGGCCTGTTGGGTCCGGTTGGTCGGTGATTATCTGCGTGCAGATTAATACCGGCTTACTATGGCTGAGAACAGGGCGCCATTAGGTAACAGGACGAGATGAAATTACATCAGATTAAAGCCTTTCTGGCGGTCAGTAATGCCGGCAGCCTGAAAACGGCCGCCGAGCAGTTACACCTGACTCAGCCTGCTCTGAGCAAAGCGATTAAAGAGCTGGAGCAACAATACGGGGTGGCGCTGTTTGAACGTACTTCCGGCGGTCTGACACTCACGCCTTATGGTGAGCGTCTGCTCGGCTATGCCCGCATGATGAACGAGACTGCACGGCGTGCCAAACAGGACATCGATACCATGCGCGGGGTATCCAATTGCAGTATTACCATCGGCGTAACGCCGGTGGCGTCTTTGATCAAATCGCTGACCACCAGCCTGAACGCATTTATGCAGCGTTATCCGGAAGTAACGCTGCGTATTATTGAACTGCGTCCGGCGCCGTTGCTTAATCAATTGCGCCAGGGTGGGGTTGATTTTGCCATTACCTCGCAGATTCCGGTGATAGACAGCGCTTTGGAATGGCAGGCTATCTGCCGTATTCCGAATGTGGTCGTGACGCGCAAGTCGCATCCGCTGTGCAATACCCGCTCGCTGCGCACATTGCACCAGAGCGAATGGCTGACACTGGATGCGCCGGATGACCCGAATACTTATCACCATCAACTTTTTTCGGTCAACGGTTTACCTATCCCGTCACGCATTCGTGAGTGCACATCAATGACACTGGCCCGTGCTTTGATCCAGACTGCTGATTTTGCCGCGCTGTTTTCGGTCGAATCGCTCGATCTGGATTATATCAAGAACGAATTTGCGGTGGTGCCGCTGCTGGACAACATTCCTGACAGTGTGATTTCTATGGTGCGTCCGAAGCGGGAAATTATGACTCAGAGTGCGATGACGCTGTTTGATACCATATTGCAGGACATGCGCGATATTTATCCTGACTTTAATCACTCATAGCGCTCTCGATCCAATAAGAAAGGGCCAGCATTGCTGGCCCTTGGTTTTGTGTAATCCACTGCTTTTATTATTTTAATCAGCTGTTATCAGATTGAAGTTTCTTGTGCTGTTTCCGAGCTGGCTTCAACTGCTGTATGCGGGGATTTACCCGTTTTACGCTGATATTTCTCTTCCCAGTAAGTCGCATTCTTGATGCCCAGTTTTACCGGGTTGAAGATGTACTCATCCACACCCTGTTTTTGCTGATCTTCGTAATCTTTCAGCGCCGCCATGGTTGGTTTGGCGAGGAAGAAGATGATCAGAATACCGATGATGTTCAGCCACGCCATCAGGCCAACACCAATGTCACCCATTGCCCAGGCCAGGTTAGCCGTTTTCACCGTGCCGTAGAATACCGCCGCCATGATGGTGATTTTCAGGATGAACATCAGGCCGTCAACTTTAAAGGTACGACGGATGTAGGCGATGTTGGTTTCTGCAATGTAGTAGTAAGCCAGAATGGTGGTAAAGGCGAAGAAGAACAGTGCAAAGGCAACAAATGGTTTACCCACGCCCGGTAGGGCGGTTTCGATAGCGGTCTGAGTAAAGACCGGACCGTTAGCACTGATATCTGCGGCCAGGTTCTGAACCAGGAACACACCTTCTGCGCCGCCGTGTACGTTGTACGCACCCGTGATCAGAATCATGAACGCTGTTGCTGAACAAACCAGCAGGGTATCAATGTAGATAGAGAAGGATTGCACCAGACCTTGCTGAGCCGGGTGCTCTACGCTTGCCGCCGCCGCGGCATGAGGACCTGTACCCTGACCGGCTTCGTTCGAGTAAACACCACGTTTCACACCCCAGCCAATCGCCGCGCCTACACCTGCCATAGGTGTAAAGGCATCGCCGATGATCATGGCAAAGATACGTGGTACTTCACCGATGTTCAGCAGAATGATCACGAAAGCGGTAATGATGTACGCCAGAGCCATAAATGGCACCACGATCTGGGTGAAACTGGCAATACGTTTTACGCCACCGAAGATGATGAAGCCAAGCATGATGGCAATCACAGTACCGGTCAGAATTTTTGCAAAACTGAACGTGCCGATCGCTGTGTTAATCATGTCACCTGAGCCAAATGCAGCTTCAACCGCATTACCAATACTGTTGGACTGAACACCCGGCAGCAGTACGCCACACGCGAAGATGGTCGAGATTGCGAAGATCCAGGCGTACCATTTCTGGCCCATGGCTTTCTCAATGTAGTAAGCCGGACCACCACGGAATTCACCGTTGTCTTCTTCTTTATAAATCTGCGCCAGAGTGGATTCTGCGTAGGCGGTTGCTGCGCCGAAGAAGGCCACTACCCACATCCAGAATACCGCCCCCGGACCACCGAAACCGATAGCCGCTGCCACACCGGCGATGTTACCTGTACCGACACGACCGGACAGTGATACGGCCAGTGCCTGGAATGAAGAAATCCCTTTAGAGGAGCTTTTGCCTGACAATAGCAAACGCCACATTTCAAAGAAGTGACGCACCTGAACGAAACGGGTCAGGATTGAATAGAACAAACCTGCGCCAAGACACAGATAAATCAGTGCCGGGCTCCAGATGATTCCGTTCAGAAAATCAACAAATGACTGCATGAATATTTCCCTGTTATTAGAAAGTTGTGTTAGTTTTTCCGTTCAACATAATAATCTTTTTGTAATTTAAATGTTAACTGATTTGTCTGGGAAAGCGCAGTAGCGTGAGCTAGAGCACGAAATGCTAGGTAAATGTTAAATTAATGCTATGCTTTATTAGTTTTTGGTTAATAAATGGTAAATTGGTGCGTAATTGCTTAATAAAGCAAATGATATCACTATTGATGAATAAGTAACTGGTAGATATGACTATACTTGTCGGTGAGAGAACAGTAGAGGATCGTTCTGCGACGCTAAAATGGCGCCCTATCCGGGCAGATTACGCGGTTCGGGCTGATGTGCCTGAGCAGAAAGCGAGGGAGGCCAGCCACTCAGGCAACATTTTTAACAGACTTAGTGCGGTAAATACGGGTCAAAGTTAACCGGTTGTGCTGCTAAACCGATCAAACACTTCAACAGTTCACCTGGCTGCACCGGCAACCAGGTCAAACGGACAAAGCGACTTAAGAGGCGCTCTGGTAACGGAACACATTGAGGCCCTTAGTATCAATCGCAGCTTCACCACGAGTGACAATATCGGCCAGCAGATGGGCAGAACCACATGCCATGGTCCAGCCAAGCGTGCCATGGCCGGTATTGGTAAACAGGTTATCGAACTGAGTCTTGCCAATAATCGGTGTGCCATCCGGTGTCATCGGACGGAAGCCGGTCCAGAATTCTGCCTGGTTGAAGTCGCCTCCCTGCGGGAACAGATCGCGTACCACCATTTCGATGGTCTCTTTGCGTGCGGTCGGAATAGACGGATCAAAACCAGCCAATTCTGCGGTACCGGCGACGCGAATCCGGTTATCAAAACGGGTCAGCGCGACTTTATAGGTCTCATCCATGATGGTCGATTTCGGTGCCAGTTCACGATTGGTGATCGGCACAGTCAGCGAGTAGCCTTTGACCGGATAGACTGGAATATCAATGCCTATTGGTTTTAGCAATGACGTCGAGTAACTGCCCATAGCGACCACATAAGCATCGGCTTTAAGTAGGCCTTTATCGGTTTGGACACCGACGATCTTATTGCCTTCTTTAGCCAGTGCTTTAATTTGCGTGTTGAATTCAAAACGCACACCGTGAGCTTTGGCCAGCTCAGTCATCTGCTGACAGAACAGGTAACAGTCACCGGTGGCATCATCCGGCAGGTACAGGCCGCCGACCAGCTTGTCTTTGACCGGGGCCAGGCCCGGTTCCTGGGCAATACAGCTGTCAACATTCATCAGTTCAAAGCGCACGCCACTCTCTTCCAGCAGGCGCATGTCTTTTTCAATCGCAACCAGCTGTTTTTCATCACGGAACACCTGCAGTGTACCTTGCTGACGACCTTCGTACTGCACGTTATGCTCTTTGTTAAGCTGATTCAGGCATTCACGGCTGTGGTTGGCAATCGCCAGCATACGGGCTTTGTTAACCTGGTAACGCGACAACTGGCAGTTGGACAGCATTTGCGTCATCCAGCCGAGCAGTTTTGGATCCAGCGATGGTTTGATTTTGAGTGGAGCATGCTTTTCAAACAGCCATTTTACCGCTTTTTGCGGAATACCAGGCGCAGCCCATGGTGAAGAGTAGCCGTAAGAGATCTGACCGGCGTTGGCAAAACTGGTTTCTTCTGCGCTGCGTGCCTGGCGATCGATCACCGTGACACTGTGTCCTGCCTGTGACAGATACCATGCTGAGGTTAAACCCACGACGCCGCTGCCTAAAACGATAACTTCCATCATTGACTTCCTATGTGACTGGCTGTTTTTGTATTGGGCGTAGTTTCTTTGCTTTACCTTTTGTTAACAATCGATAAAAATTATCACCAGTGTTTAGAAATTCTATAAGCAGGCAATATTGAATACATCGAGTCATCACTCAAAAAAACACAGTGACAGGCTGAAAAGCCAAAGTGTTTCCGCGTTATATACCTTTATGCAGGTCGCTCAGTACCCGAGTTTCAGCAGTGCAGCGAAAGATCTGCATCTGACAACCGGTGCGATTAGTCAGCAATTGTTGCAGCTGGAAGAGCAGTTAGGTTTTAGTCTGTTTGAACGGCATTCGCGCGGTGTCCGTCTGACCGAAGCCGGCCAGACGTTATTGACCGTAGTACAGCGCAGTTTTCAGGAAATCGATTCAGCAGTGCAAAGCCTGAGTCAGGGCGATAACCGTAAGGAGATCCGGCTCAAACTGACCCCGTCTCTGGCGTTTAAATGGCTGGTGCCGAGGCTGGATGATTTTTATCGTCACAATCCGGATATTCAGATTCAGATGTTTGCTGAAGGCGCCTTGGTTGACAGTGACCGGCGTGACTTTGACCTGGCGATCGATTACGGTCCGTTACCTTATCCGAAAGCCAACGCCGAACTACTGATGGCTGAATCGCTGCTGCCGGTGATGAGCCCGGCTTATCTTGCCGGACACCCTGACCTTGGTCTTACATCCGGCTGGAAAGAGGTGGTACTGCTGCACGATGCCATGCCCTGGGCTAAAGCGCCGCGCGATTTTGAATGGCTGTACTGGGCCTCGGAAATGGGGCTGGAACTGGCGACCCAGCGCGGCCACTTTTTTAACCGTACTGATATGGCGATGTCGGCGGCGGAAGCGGGAGTGGGGATCGCGATGGCCCGGATGGCGCTGATTACCACCGAGCTGGAGAGCGGCAAACTGGTGACGCCGTTTGAGCCCATCGCGGCCAACGCTGGTTATTTTCTCATTACTCATACCGCCAATGAGACCACCCGGGTATTCAGAGACTGGCTGAAACAGCAAATCGGCGCGTAAGGCGCAGTGCGGCTGTCGTGGCGTCATTGGGTGTTCAACCACTCGGTGCTGATTGTGGAGTGGTGACACGGCCACCGGGAGACGTGCACGCAGGTGATTCGAACTTAATCGGCTGTTGGGAGTTATCTTGGCCTTTCGCTGGCGACGGCCCGCCAGGCTGATGTCGCCATATTTCCAGCTGGACGGAGTCTGTGTACATCGTATTTACGCTTGGCCGACACCGCAGCACTCGAGTGGTGAACGGTAACCGGAAACAATAAACGGCAGGCGGGATTTAAAACCCTCGGCGGCAACGGTGTCGGAAGCAATACAATCAAGCGATCTTGCCATGACGCAATAATCTCAATCATTCAGTATCGAAACAGCAGATCCCATCGAATTGGCCATGCACTCATTGTTAGATTCCTGTCTAGTTATTCGACATCTTTATGTATTCAGTGTTTACCTGTCGCCATTTAGTGGACATTATGAACTTAGTTTCAAACTATGCTTAGTTTTGGTGAATCAAAGTCTAGAACGTTGTGAATAAGGTAGAGAGATGGTTGCCCCTAAAAGTCTTGTTTTTCAATTACACCGTTACTGGGAGGTGGTTGAGCAGTTAACCCGGCTTTCACGGGATTTCCCTGCGTTTGAGCTCCGTATCCTTGAGCAAGTGATCAACCAGTATAAAAACAAAGATGCAGATACTAACACTGTGCTGACTAGTCTGATCAATGCGGACATTTTGCAGCCTATTAGCCGAAGTAGCGACTATCAACTCAACACGCTGGTGGTAGATTTTGTACGTGGCTTGACCCAGGAGCATGAGCTTGGCTTGTCTGCGGTACTTAAAGCTCGCGTTGAGGCAATCAAAAACGCGACGAGTCAGGTATTAAAGGGGCTTGAAGACACCGATAATGATTTACTGCGTGCAGGCGCTAACCAATTGTCAGAGCTGACGAGAAAGATTGCCCAACAATTAACACAAGACAAGCAAGCCATTTTTGACATTGCTGAGGCGGCTAAATCAGCAGACACCAGTGTGCCAATTGAACGCCGCTATCGTGAAGTGCTAGAAGTGTACGACCAATACGTTGAACCCATGAATGAAATGATGGATAGCGGTCTTGGAGGCAGCTTCTACCCATTGTTAGAAAAAGCAGAAGAAGCACTAGACAAAGCCGTTGACACTCTGGCTATTCGCGGTTCTTTGTATCGGCAAAGGTTAGCAATGCGTCAGGTTGCCTATCAAGTCAAAGATCTTCGGTACCAAGGGCGGGTCATCGCTCAGCAATGCGCAGTTACCTTGTTACCGCTGAGAGAGGAAGCGAGGCTACATAACCAGCTTTCTGCTGTGATTAGCAAGCAAATAAGTCAAGTTCGTAAGAAGGGCCTAGTTCGAGGGTTAAATACAGTCGGGTTACCATTATGGAAAGCCAGTCGTACCAATAAAATTCAGATTGGAAACCAAGTGCGTGAACTGATGGCTGAATTTTTGAGTTTTGAACCTAATTCAATTCCTTTTCCGGATGAAGAAGAGCGCTCTGATAGCCTGTTAGTTAATTGGATCGATGAACAGCGATTGCGTGAACAACTTGCAGAAGCATTGCCAGTTGAGAATCTCATGACTTGGTTAACGACACACTATCGCTATTTACCTGATACCGAATTACTCCGTCTCTATCATGAACTGGTGCGAGAACCACAATGGCAAAGCCTGTTGGGCCCAAATCCTTGTATCACAGCGCTCAGCACCGTCTCTGTAGCCTATCATCCTCATCAACTTACGGCCTTGACTCGCTCAACAAGTGCAAAGGATATGGATAATGCAAAATAGTAAACTCGACTTAGCCGAGCTGACACATCTCACAGAACTATTCAACTTATTCAATTCAGGTCGACACCTGAACCGTTCGACAGATGCAGCTCTGTGGTATGAACTCGAACAGCAATCGGAACAGTATCGACATCTATTTTCTAACCTAGGGTTTGATCTACGGATAGATGGCCGTGGCTTTGCTTGGTTTCATGACGATGAAGGGACTCAAAACATCAATAAGCAATCGCGACAGCTCGCGCTTTTGCTTATGGTGATTTTTGATTACCAAGCGGATAATGGGCGTTCGTTGAGTCAGTTTTACCAGTGGACCATTGACAATCAAGTGCTGAATGAGGTCTATGAAAAGCATCAAGGATTGTTGGATGCAGAAGAGTTAGATCACGTTGCCTTGGTAAAAATCCTCGAAAATGCTGTGCGAAAAGGCTTTGCAATTCAAGAAAACAACCATTGGCGCTTATTGCCCTCGGTATATCGTTACCTAGACCACTTTGAGGCGATTACCGAGCAAACCTCTGTCAGCGATGTACTCACCGATGAGGAGGGTGAATCATGTTAAATTACGGCTTTCAACGTCTAGCATTAATTGGCAGTGCTGGATATCAGAGAGCAGAACTCCCACTGGATGATTCTGTGTCATTAATCGCGCCAAATAATCATGGTAAAACCAGTTTAATCAACGCCCTCCAATTTCTACTGATCATTGACCAAAGAAGAATGGACTTTGGTTCTCACACCGTCGAAAAAGCCCGTCGTTTCTATTTCCCAAACAACAGCGCTTACATTTTGCTTGAAGTCATACTTCCTCAAACCGGAACGGTTGTTTTCGGCTGCGTTGGCAAGGGCGTAGGCCACGATTATGAATACTTTGCCTACAAAGGCGAATTAAACCTGGATGATTACCGTTTGGCGGATGGCCATACTGTTACCCAACCCAAACTGGTCAACCATCTAGCCAGCCACCAGCACAGAGTTTATCAATACAATGACAGAGATTTTCGTCATTTGATTTACGGTGGTGCAAAGAGTAAGAAGAGCGGTGACATCGACTTTACGGTATTCCAACTTGAACACGTAAGCGATGCACGCTCTTACCAGCAAGTGCTCACAAAAACGCTCAGATTGGATAAGCTGAATTCCAGTGATGTAAAAGACTATCTGCTCAAGATTTTTAGCCGCGAGCTACCCAATGCGAGTATCGATTTTAAGCAAGAATGGGAGAAGGCATTTCAGGATATCAACTTAGAGCGAGAGCAGTATCTAGCGGCGGTGAATAATCTTGCGACCATCGAAGAGTTGGAGCATAAATTTCAACGTACATTGTCGCTAAGAGGCAAAATCGCGTCGTCACAACCCAAAGTGAACCAATTATTGCAAGATTGGCATGGTCACGTTCAAACAACGAGAGAAAAATTATCAACACAAAAGCATCAGCTTGAAGAAGAGCAAAATGAGTTACATAACCAAGATATTGCTCGTGTTGAAGCACGCAGTGGGTTAAACAACAAGCTCACTGATCTAAAACGTACCGAAGAGCAGCACCAAGAGCTCCAAGCTCGTTTTGCGTTGATTCCGAATCAAGTCTATTTAGAGAGCCAGCTCAACCTAGCAAAACAAAGATATGAAGAACAGGCAGCGTTATGTATTCAATCGCAACGCTCGTCTTCATCAGATTTAGCCAGACAGTTAAAAGAACGGACAGAAAAGCGCCAAAGGTTGGAAACTCAACGGCAAACCCTAGACGACAATTTGTTTCTTCATCTCTCCAAATGGCTCAAAGTGCACGAGCTAGAAAAACTGAACAAAGTGCTGAGTCAGCAAGTGATGCAGCGTTCACCTTCACACTATTCACTCGATATCAATCAGCTTCGAGAAGTGCTGAGTGATGAAGCTGCTTCGTCGCTCACTCTTTCTGGTTTAACGTTATCCCTTGATGAGCTCATTCCTCAACATGTTCAAAAGACCGAACAAGAGCTGGTGGAGGAGCTAGATAGTGTCAATCAGCAGATAAATAGCCTTACAGAATTGCTAGAGATCAGTCAGCAAAGAGAAGCGGCTGAAAAGAAAAAGAACGAGTTACACCGAGCCGTGAAAGAGTGTGAAAAGGCGCTCATCGATTATCAGCAACTCGAGCAACTCACCGCTAATCAGCCCCAACGTATAGAAGAAAAAGCCAATATCGAGCAGGAGATCGCATCAATTAATAGTGCTTTAGCAAGTGCTAAGGGCCGCTATCAAACGCTGATAGAACAAATCAACAAGACTGCGGAAAAGCTCAATAAGTTAACTTCAGATAATAAACGTGTTGAACTGCTTAAAGAGCAAAGAATGGATGACCAACCCCTGTTTACGGCGCTGTCGGAACAGCCTCATACCCCATGGATAGCCACTGAAGAGTGGAGCCTGGAGTATCTTCCCATTCGTCTTGAACAGTTCACCAACGATTGCCGAGAACTGGATAACCTTTCTAAAGAGCTACGACAAATGAAAAATGAGTTGGCCCAGAAAGGGCTCACTAAGTTTCAAATGGCATCCACTCAAGACGAAGAGCTAAAAGGCATCATTCAGTTTAGCCATTGTTTAGACGACGAAAAACAAGCGTTAGAGAGAAAAGCGCGTTCTGCGGTGGTTAATGTGACGGCGAGCTTAAGAGAGTTACGTAGTGGCCTGCTTGCTTTGCAAAGTAAAATGAAAGAATTCAATCGGTTAATCACTCATAGACAACTCTCGGATTTAAAAACGTTTAAAATTGAACCGGTTGAGGAAAGTCAGCTAGTGGCAGCGATGAATGTGTTGATCCAGCAAGCAGAGCAGACAGAATCGGGGCAGAGTTTCGATTTGTTCGATCAAGCGAGCATTTTAGATGATGCAGATCTAGAGCGGGCGAAAAATACGTTAATTGAAGAGGGCAATGCTCGCCAAGGATTAAGAGTAGCAGACTTATTCAGGCTTGAATTTGTCGTGGCAAAACAGGGGCAGCAGCAAGAATCTTTTGAAGATATTGATAGCGCTGCGTCTAACGGCACGGTATTGATGGCGAAGTTAGTCACCGGCCTTGCCATGCTGCACCTAATGCAAGACAAACGCCACCAAATGAAAGCAGTCTGTTATTTAGACGAGGCGTTGGCATTGGATACCAAGAATCAAGCCAACTTAATCGAGATAGCAGAGCAATTTGGCTTCGCGTTAATTTTTGCCTCGCCGGCGCCGTTAACCACCGCTCGGTATTGTGTGCCGATTCACCAAGTAAATGGTAAAAACGTCATTAGCCGTAATAGCTGGCAGCTATTGTCGCCCATCGAAAGCCATAATATTGTGACTCAGCCAATAGCGGAGGCACCACAATGAGCCAGCCATTGATTGCCGCCTTAAAACGGCTCATGAACGCACATCCAGACGCGATTGCAGCGAGCACAATGACGACTGCGCAGAAGCGACAACTCGACGAATTTTGCCGAAAGACTCACAGCGTGCGAATGACACCTAGCGGCCGAGGCGTTGCCTACCGCATTGAAGACCTGGCAGTCGTTACCGTGACTCTACAGCAATTGTCACCACATCAAGACTTATCATTAGCTATTCCGCCAAGAGCAGCGAATATCGCCAGCACTCGAAGTAGTAAACAGGGAAGAATCACCCACGATGTCACTCATGTATTAATCAAGACCCAGGCTCAGCCTAATTGGTATGACAGAGATAGACCAACTGAACAGTTACAACGAGCGAGCGAAGAATTTGGCGTTGCTGCGCTAGAAATCGGCGGCGACAAAAATCATGAACTGTACAGCGAACATCCTATCTGGCTTGTGGAGAACCAAGAGTTGTTTGATAGGCTTGACTGGCTGCCCACTTGTGAGCCCACCAGCGTGATTTGGTATCGCGGCCAACTGCACAATAAGTTGATCGATTGGTTGGCTACCCCGCAGCGGTCTCCATTAATCTATTTATTTGCTGATTATGATGGCGTAGGGCTGAACAATTACCGCCGCTTAAAAGAGCAGCTTGAAGATAGAGTTACTTTTTGGCTGATGCCAAATTGGCGCACCTTATTAACTCGCTATGGGCAAAATAAACTCTGGATTGATACTGCACGAGAGTTTGAGTCCTTTGAGCGGAATGCTGGCCAATGGCTCGAACAGGAAGATGAGTTAAAAGCACTCATACAAGCAATGAAGAGGCAGGGGGTAGCCTTAGAACAAGAGGTGGTTTGGCTGAATGGTGAGCTTTAACTCTGTGAGTAATAACGACAAATTTAGCACTTTTGACCATGGATTTAGCGCACAATCGTATAACCTTATCTAAACATTGCCCACGGACCTGGTTTTTCATATTCTCTCACTATCAAAATTATCATGGAAATCGGTGAGCGCTCACACGTCGAAATAAATGGCCAAACTTTAATCGAAAAGCTTTGGCTAAAATCCCAAAATTCTATGGAGTAGAATCACGCTTCAAAGGTACATCTGCTGAAAAACGGAGCGAGCTCAGCATGTTTAGTGGCTGGGGGGAGTTGAAATGGTTTCTCACTTTTCATAAATTCAGTAACTTATAACGATGTTACCAATTTGGTGTTGCATCAAATGTTACATCAATTTCCTGCTTCAAAAGGAACTGAACCCGCGTCCATGTATTACTAAATCATTTAAAAATGCTAGCTTGTTATAGCAATTTAATCTAAAGCAATAGCGCTGATACTGAGTATTTTACCCAGCCTCACCATCTATTAGTAGCGATTTTAACACATCGGGAGAAGACGGTAGCATTCCGACTTTTAAGCCAAATGGCTTGAATACCTTGTTGAGAATCTCTGTATTGTAGCTGCCCCGATCATTCTCTATATCTGAGAGTGTTTTTCTTGAGACATCTACAAGTCTTGCGAACACATCCTGTTTGAGTCCCAGTATATTAATGCGTAAACTTTTTAACGCTTGGCCTTGTGTTAGCTCTCCAAGCAACAAGTGTTTGATGATTTTGTTTGCCTCTGTTTTGCGTTCTGCTGCACTTACTGCTTTGGCGTTTTTTGAGGTTTTCGATCTAGTCGGAGTATTAAGTTGCGATCGTTCTTTGGTCGAATGAGTTGCATCCGTCCCAGTCTTGGGCTGATGTTGATTTCGGTTTGCTCTTAGACGAGCAACGGTATCTTGTACGGACTCTTTATTGCTTGGCTTATTCATAGTAGCCCCCATTTAGTGAGCTTTTCTGATATATGATTAAGTCCAACGGCTGGCATCTCTAAGATTTGTTCTGGTACTCCTCGTAATGCTAGTCTCTGCTTTAAATCAATGCATTTACTTGCAGTAACCTCTAGCTCTTGTAATAACACTTCTTTTGGCACGAGATCAGATAAGGTGTCCGCTATTCCTACGAAGTCGTAAGTTCCGCCAACCTCTAGTGGGGCTTTCCATTTTGTTGTTCTTGGAATGCCTTCAGGATCAGCTTTCATTGGTGCGAAGTCGTAAACGGGAGCAAGCTTTATGACTCCATCACCTTTTAAGAATGAAGTGTTTCTGCCATGGTTATCACTATTACCAAACAAGATGTTGAGTAGATCTCTCTTCACCCATTCAATGACGAAAGCTTGGGTATCAAACCTATACCCTTGGTGTTTAACCATATTGCTTTCAGTAATTTTTTCTATGAGAGTTCGGATTGTTGTTTCGTGATCAAGAGTGACCCCAGCGCCTTTGTTCAAAATGGAATACACAGATTCCATGCCAAATCTCTCTATTTGTTGCTCAATAATTTGAACATCAAATCGAGGAAGCCACAAGGAAGGGTAGTTTAATCCTTCCTCCAAGCGCATACCGTCGGTGGAGATCGTTTCAACTCCCATTTCAGTTAGCTCGTGGTAGAAGTAGAACTCAGCTCTTAGAATATTACAGTCGATGGTGCTTCTTGAGCCTCTAGGGTACTTTACTAAGTAATGTAAGTCGTGGTTGCTATTGTCATCTTGGTATGGGTCAATCCATATTTTTTCGCTGCCAGATCCATGATCGAAACCACATCGGAGGATCAGTTTTGGCGCTTCACCTCCAGCCCCTGTTGCACCACCTGCGGCTGCCCCTCTTTGCTGTGCATAGTCGAGGAAATCACCTGCTCGATTTTTAACATCATCAACAGAGAAGTAGAGGTTGTCTGCTACTTCGTAGCGCTCAGGAAGAGAGTCTTTTATTCTTAAGTTACCGATAGGCGACATTGTGCCAAACTTGAGCAAAACATAGTCTTGTTCATCAGAACTAAGGTCTTCAATATCTAGGTGTTTGACCCAGTATCGTCTACTAGCGCCACTAGGCATAATATCGTCTAGAAACTTTAACCATCCAGGTTTACCCATGTCATCAAAAAAGAATGAGACAGGGTGGTTTAGTGAAACAGCGTGAAAGTCATCTTTATCGTGATGTTCTAGCGCATAGTCGCTGAGGTAGTTGAGTTCAGTCACTCGGAAATTATGTTGGCTACTTTTAGGGAATGAGATGATACCAATATCTATCCATTCACCTCTGATAAAAGCTTGTACGGTTAGTTCTTCCATCGACAACACCTCTACTTATCAATGAGTAAAACTTTACTCTTAAAGTCATTTTTTTTCAAGTTATGAGTAAAAATTTACTCATTAATGTGTGGCGAGGCTCTTTATGAGTAAATGATTACGCATGGCTTGTAAGTCAAAATTGTTGATGAGCAGAATGGATTATTTTAGCTATGAAAGCTGCTATAGGGAGTGGGGCGTTAATTGTTTGTTCAGTTATGCAGGTTGTCCATAATAAATGAACAGTTGCCTTAAATGAACAAAGTGAATGAGGAGATTAAGAATGGCTGCTACATACAAAAATACAGTTAATACACTTTAATGCGCGTAAAAGTGTTTGAACGTTACTTTTTAATGCGCATAAAAGTGTTGTTTGCTGTGCAGATAGATGATGAACCTGTACATAATTCCTAGGGTCTTATTCACAAGGTGAGCAATGAGCGAAGTGAGAAAGCCCTAGCGGACTTTCAGATGCCGAAGTGTTGGCTAGCTCTTATAGGTAATAAGCTTTATTAGTAAGTAATCCACTGGTTAAGCGGACAGAACCCTTGGGGTTAGAAATGAATGTGGTACTACCGTCAGCGATCACTTTCTCTACAGCATCATGTTGATGCCCTGCAACCCAATACCTAGCTCTTGAGATCAACTCATTACTCAATCCTGCATGATAATACGGAGCATAATCGCTGCTGGCATTTTGCTCGAAAGCAAAAGCTTCTTTAGAGGGAAGGTGGTGAGATATTGCTAGATCAACTTTCTCTGGAAAGTTGTTAATGAATGCTTTGTGCTGCTCTTCAATCATAGAGCTGCCAATAAACTTAGTGTCGTTCATCAACTCAGAATATGCATTTACAAGCTCGACCGAATAGGTGTGAATGGGAAACCAAAGGGTTCCACCGAAGATAGTGTATCCGTCCAACTCAATCGACTCATTATTCAAAAAGAACAGGTTTTCAGTGGTATCGCTATGAGCCTTAAGCTTTGCTAATACTGAACTCTTAGAAACGTTGAGAGAACCTGAGTTAGTACTAGATTCGTACTCACTTGTATATCGGTAGGATTTACTCGTATTGCTATACCATTCATGGTTTCCTGCAATCATGATGACCGCCTTAAAGTGGCGGCAAAGTACATTCTTTACGTATGCTATGCCTGATAGACCGTTTGCCGTGTCACCAGCAACGACCAACGTGGCTTCTTTATCGAAGTCATGCCAAAAATCGCGGCGTATTCCGTGAATATCCAAGTGTAGGTCAGAAACAACGTAAAACTTCAAACTATCATGGCCTTAAGATTGATTGACTCCATGGTACATTGGTTAGTTGGATTAGAGAAGTGAGCATATACGCTAAGTATTTTAACACCAGTAGCTTCAAGTGGAGCTTCTATGCAGGGTAATGACTGGACGCTTTGTTTGATTTATCGGCACTAAGATTTAGACACTAACTTTTAGTGTCTAAATCTTAGTGGTTTATAACCATTTGAAATTAATAATTTTTATTGAAAATTATTAAGGTTTTTTGCTGAGGCAACTTCTCAGAGGCTGGCGAGAGTGTAATTGTGCTACAACCGTCCTTACTACAGGCATTTTTATGAGTGAGGCTGATATGAAGAACGAGGTTAAGGCTAAAAAAGTGATAACGAGCAAGCCGAATCAAAGGATAGTGAGGTTGCGCTAAATGGACTTCTTGACTTGCTTGATCACGCTATCTCTACCAACACTGATAAGCTAGTTGAAGTAACTTAAGCACTCAAAATAAAACTGGAAGAGATCATTGATGACTATCAAGTTGGCCTAGACGGGAAGTATTAAGAGCAACCCCTTTTCGAGGCTGCACAGCATAAAGCTGTGCTAAGTAAGCGGCATGCGCCGCAGCAACGAGTGGTGGGTATCAAGCAAGATGGCCTTCTTGCAGTGTAATCTCTAATTCTTTGCCGAGAATAATCTCAAAGTCAGTAAATACAGCAATAGGGCGGCAAGCGTTGCCTTTTTCCTCGAACTGGATGAATCCTTTTGATGATAAGTCGTCGAGTGTTCGTGAGAGTTCGCGGATATGATGACCGCTAATCTCCGCAAGCTCAGCTAGGCTTTCAGGCTTTTCTCTACTGATCAGAAGCATTAGTTCGATATTCTCATTACATAGTAGCTTTGAAGCTTCTTTGAGTGACGTGAACCAAAATGTGGGGAGATGCTTGCTATGATTAATGTTGCCTGCGGCCAAATTAATCATGTGCCTACGAATGAGATCTTCCGATGCAACCCCAATGCGAGCTTTCATGAGTATCCTTCTCAGAACGAAGTAATAGAACCCTAGTGTATACGACGCTGTTCTGAAAGAAAAAGTGGATAGATATATTCGTTATGCGAATGGATGCCACTTTCATGATCGAGAGGTCAAGAGAAACAACGATGTCCTATTCTCATCGACCCCCTTTCGATTCAGCGACCTAAGGTCTACGAGCGATCTCAAAGCAAATTTCTATAGTCTAGGAGTGATCCTCTTCTAGATGGGTATGTCTTTAAGTTATTGTATTTGATTTATTATTTCTTTAAAGGCTCTTGGTCTAGTGCGATTTCAAGAAGCAATTTTCTGTGGTCTATGAGCGATCCTCACCATAAAAGCCAAGGTGCAGGAGCGAGCAGAACGAGATACGTGAGTGGTTAGATGGAATAGAAGAACAACGATGCCAAAGTACTGCAAATTGTCATTAACTGACTGATAGTAATGGGAATTGTGATATGTTGCGATGACGTAACCTTTGATCGATCATAAACATCGTTGGGTAACGATTCAAAAATCTATCTTAGAGGTCAAGGAAAACAACGATACCAGAGGACGCCACTTTCATGATCGAGAGGTCAAGAGAAACAACGATGTCCTATTCACATCGACCCCCTTTCGATTCAGCGACCTAAGGTCTACGAGCGCTCTCTAAAAGCAAATTTCTATAGTCTAGGAGTGATCCTCTTCTAGATGGGTATGTCTTTAAGTTATTGTATTTGATTTATTATTTCTTTAAAGGCTCTTGGTCTAGTGCGATTTCAAGAAGCAATTTTCTGTGGTCTATGAGTGAGCCTCTCCATAAAAGCCGAGGTGCAGGAGCGAGTAGAACGAGATACGTGAGTGGTTAGATAGAATAGAAGAACAACGATACCAAAGTACTATAAACGCTAATTAACTCACTGATAGTAATAGAAATTATAATATTTTGCGATCACGTAACCTTTGATCGATCATAAACATCGTTGGGTAACGATTCAAAAATCTATCTTAGAGGTCAAGGAAAGCAACGATACCAGAGGACGCCACTTTCATGATCGAGAGGTCAAGAGAAACAACGATGTCCTATTCTTATCGAACCCCTTTCGATTCAGCGACCTAAGGTCTACGAGCGATCTCTAAAAGCAGATTTCTATGGTCTAGGAGTGATCCTCTTCTAGATGGGTGTATCTGTAAGTTATTGTATTTAATTTATTATTTCTTTAAAGGCTCTTGGTGTGCGTGCGATCTCAAGAAACAATTTTCTGTGGTCTACGAGCGATCGTATCCATAAAAGCCAAGGTGCAGGAGCGAGCAGAACGAGATACGTGAGTGGTTAGATAGAATAGAAGAACAACGATGCCAAAGTACTGCACATGGTCATTAACTGACTGATAGTAATGGGAATTGTGATATGTTGCGATGACGTAACCTTTGACCGATCATAAACATCGTTGGGTCAGATTCAAAAATCTATCTTAGAGGTCAAGGAAAACAACGATACCAGTGAATGCCACTTTCATGATCGAGAGGTCAAGAGAAACAACGATGTCCTATTCTCATCGAACCCCTTTCGATTCAGCGACCTAAGGTCTACGAGCGATCTCTAAAAGCAGATTTCTATGGTCTAGGAGTGATCCTCTTCTAGATGGGTGTGTCTGTAAGCTATTGTATTTAATTTATTATTTCTTTAAAGGCTCTTGGTCTACGTGCGATCTCAAGAAGCAATTTTCTGTGGTCTATGAGCGTTCCTCACCATAAAAGCCAAGGTGCAGGAGCGAGCAGAACGAGATACGTGAGTGGTTAGATAGAATAGAAGAACAATGATGCCAAAGTACTGCACATGGTCATTAAATTACTGATATTAAAGGAAATTGTGATATTTTTCGATCACGTAACCTTTGACCGATCATAAACATCGTTGGGTCAGATTCAATAATCTATCTTAGAGGTCAAGGAAAACAACGATGTCCTATTCTCATCGACCCCCTTTCGATTCAGCCCCCTAAGGTCTACGAGCGATCTCTAAAAGCAAATTTCTATGGTCTAGGAGTGATCCTCTCCTGATGGATGTGACCATAACCTATTGTATTTAAATTATTATTTCTTAAAAAGGATCTTGGTCTACGTGCGATATCAAGAAGCAATTTTCTGTGGTCTACGAGCGATCGTATCCATAAAAGCCGAGGTGCAGGAGCGAGCAGAACGAGATACGTGAGTGGTTAGATAGAATAGAAGAACAACGATGCCAAAGTACTGCAAATGGTCATTAAATCACTGATAGTAATGGAAAATGTGACATTTTTCGATCACGTAACCTTTGACCGATCATAAACATCGTTGGGGAAGGTTCAAAAATCTATCTTAGAGGTCAAGGAAAACAACAATACCAGACGACGCCGCTTTCATGATCGAGAAGTCAAGTGAAACAACGATATCTGAATAGCCACCGATTTTATAGACATGCTTCGGTTAGACTCGTTTCTGCCCCTTTTCAAGCTATGGCATTTATTCAGCACATTTTAATGTCGGATATTTGACCTACATTTTCTCATCGATATGAAGTAATCATCTCTAATCTCGCAACATGTTCTTAGGTAAACCGATTCTTTAGCTTCAATCACTGATCTCCTATCACTCAAACGGTACAATGCTCGCATTATAAGTCATTGAAGAAAAAGAGCATGGAATCTATAGAAGAAATAAATGTTAATGACATCTGGCAGAACAACGTAAACCTATTGATTGGCTCTGGTGCATCATATGGGCTTTTCCCAACCCTTGCGACAGCAATCGATGGAGAATCGATTGAAACCTTGGGTAAGTTTTTTGAAGACTCAGGAAAATGTAAGCTCAAATCTTTGCTTTTTATGTACTACTACGTAGGGTGCATCGAGCCAGTTATTACCTTCAATGTAGATATTGAAAAACTTTCGGCTGAACTCTTTGGAAATGTTGATAGCCAAGGCAAACTAGATGTAATCGAAAACTATAAAACACTGCTCAATACCCTTAGAGTCATAGCATCTAAAAACAAATCACAGTTAAAATCTAACATTTTCACCACAAACTATGATTCATGCTTTGCTGACGCATATGAAGAACTACTGCTTCAGTCCTCTAGCATCGAATTCCGTCTCAACGATGGCACCAAAGGTTTTAGACGGAAGTTTTTGGAAGTTCGCAACTTCGACACATCAGAAGTCAAATGCAGCATGTTTGGAAAAAATGAATACAAACTCCCCCAAACCAATCTTGTTCATTTGCATGGGTCTGCATACTGGAGTCTTAACGACAAACGTATCGCAGTAAACTATCAAGATAAGAAATCAAAATTCGAAAAAGGCTTCTTTGATGATGTAAAGGCAGAACTAGCTTCGATTGAAGCTATCTTGAGCAATAAAGATTCAACTAGAGATGACTTTGACGCAATTTCATTTAGCGGCAATTTTGATAGTGTTGAAAAGAAATTTTGGGAAACCTACAACAAACTACCCATTGTGAACCCTACTAAATGGAAGTTTCACGAGACAGTGTTTGACGAGCACTACTACCAAATGCTGCGCCTAATGAGTTATGAACTAGAAAAGCAAGATTCTACTCTCATTGTTTTTGGTTTCTCATTTGCCGATGAGCACATCACAAACCTTATTAAAAGGTCACTAGGCAATAAATCACTAACTATGTACGTATGCTGCTTTGATGACGCTACAGCTGAAAAAATGAAGACGCTATTCGGTGACTTCAACAACGTCAAATTAGTAGCTCGTGAAGGTGCATACCTTGATTTTTACCTGTTCAACTCTGAAGTTTTCAAACTTCCAAGCTAGGAGAATTAAATGTCAATCCTAGTTGGTGAGGTTATCGCCGTTCGAGGCGTAAAGGTTTCAATCACAGTCTTTGAAGAGTCCAACAAAGATACACTGTTTTATGACGGCACAAAGTATAAAGGGATATCAATCCGAGAGTACGTACAAATCGAACGTGGCTTTAAGAAAATTATTTGCATTGTCGAGGGTGAATACCTTGATGAAAATCGAACAGATGATGATCTCCAACCCGTAAGAAGAGTAGACTTAAAACCTATTGGTTACTTCGAGGGTGATAGATTTTATGAGGGTATAAAACACCTACCTTTGATTAAAGACCCAGTATTCCTACTTGAAGAAAAAAGACTTTCAGACATTTATGGCAATGCTGGAGGTGATTTTGTTATTGGCAAACTCTTGAAGGAAGAGTTCCCAGTATCTTTACCGTGGCAAAAGTTATTTAACTCGCACATAGGTATATTTGGGAATACGGGCAGCGGTAAATCAAACACACTAACCAATCTTTACACCACATTGTTTGATAAAAAGATTGAATCTATCAATGGAAAAAGTCAGTTTGTTGTTGTCGATTTTAATGGTGAGTACACCAACGGACAGCTAACTACACCCCAACACAAGCGTATCTATAATCTAAACACGAGACAGGCTGAAGATAAATTCCCTTTAGCCAAAGATGAGTTCTGGGACACTGACACTTTAAGTCTTCTCTTCCAGGCAACGCAGAACACCCAGAAGCCATTTATTAATCGAATAGTGAATGGGAAACTACGCTTTGATACTGAAGATAATTTCCTCAACTATATCAAGACAACCTATGAAAAGGTGTTTTCGACGGCTTCGCCACACCCAGAGCTTTTAGACCTCATAAGAGACGTCACCAATACGCTGGACAATGGAGCAATCAAAAACACATTGAGGACCGTATCGTTCCACGGAACCAATAAAGTTTTTTACACTACAGGTGGCACCTACTTCAATGCTGACGGTGCGGGTTATAGAAACAGACTCAAAGACGATGTTGACGCCTTAACCATCCCAAACGATTTGAGCGACTTAGACCAGTTCAGCATAAGGTGCCACATTCAGCTTATACGAGACCTTATCAGCGGATACGTACAGTTTGATTTTATTCAACCTTTGTTAAAAAGAATTGACTCATCATTATCGAACTTAACAAAAGTAATCAAAGTATCAGATGCTCCTTTGGCAACTAAAGCAGTGACAATCATTTCACTCAGAAAATGCAACCAAGACATCAAAAAGGTTTTACCTCTTCTGATTGCCAAGCACTACTACAACCCACACAAAGCAAATGTAGCCAACCCACCAGATAAGACCATACATCTGATAATTGACGAAGCGCATAATGTACTATCACAGCAATCTACACGTGAGAATGAAAGCTGGAAAGATTACCGACTTGAGACATTTGAAGAAATCATAAAAGAAGGTCGAAAGTTCGGTATGTTCTTGACCTTATCAAGCCAAAGACCAGCAGATATTTCACCGACTATTGTTTCTCAAATACATAATTTCTTTATTCATAGACTAGTGAATGAAAGAGATTTATTTTTGATAGATAACACGATTAGCACTCTTGATAGTATGTCTAGAAGCATGATTCCTAATTTATCTAGAGGCAGTTGTGTCATAACGGGTACAGCTTTCGACTTACCAATGTTGTTGCAAGTCGATGAATTAGAGAAAGAAAAGCAACCAGACAGTGAAGATGTTGATTTACAAGAACTATGGTCTGAATAATCTAGTAATTTTAGAGACTACGTAATTTGGGGAGTGTTCTAGACCATCAAAATTGGGTATCAAATTAAGCGACTTCCCATACCTGTAGTTATTCATGAATCGCTAATTTAGGAAAGTCGCTGGCAAACTTCTGTCCAAAAGTGAGTTGTGTGGTTTTTGGCAGTGCCAGCATGTACCTAATCGTGATTTGTCACAATTAAGTGCGTGTTTCTGCCAACCCTTTTCAAATCTCGAATTGCAGCTTCTTTCTTCGCAATCCGCAAGGGACGGCCTGAAGTTATGGTATTGCTGATAATGTCAATATCATCACGTTTTGTATGTGTGAACTCGATGATTCCGTAGGGAGTTCTAAACTCCCCTTTACGCCCTGTTGTCATGATAGTGATTCGATCAATCATCACTTGAGAAATGACACTGTATTCTGAAAGCGCCGATTCTAGAGAGATGTAATTGTACTCGCCTCGTCGCAAGCATTTAGCAATGTATTCAATGGTATAACCGTCCTTATGACGACTGTATGAGAATACATAAACACCGTTGCACACCCGCTCTAGTACTCCAGCTTTCACCAAACGAGGTAAACTTTGCTGGAATGCTGTAAGTGAATCATCAAAAAATAATCTCCTGAGATCACTCTTTCGATAAACGTGTATACCTCGCCCGTCAAATTTATGCAGGCGCTCCAATGCAACCTCAATCTTCACGTCAATGCTCATAAGTAGCCATAAAAAGTAAGTATGACATATATTTTTGTACACTTATGGTTGAAGATAGCAACTGGTGATCGCTAATACCCTTCCTGATCCCTGATTGGTTTTTCCGAGTTAGGATCCTAACTCGGAATTTATGATGAATATGGTTCTTTGAGGAGGGGGATAGCATCACCAATAGTAGTAAGAATCTGTTCTCCATTCTCAGTTAGGATCCTAACTCGGAATCTATGATGATGAATATGGTTCTTTGAGGAGGGGGAATAGCGTCACCAATAGTCAGAATTTGTTCTCTATTCTCGGTTAGGATCCTAACTCGGAATTTATGGGATGAATATGGTTACTTTTAGGCTAGGAAAATAGCAGTACTAAGCGCACAGCTAGACTCCGATGTTCATTCTTGGTTAGGATCCTAACCGAGAATTCATGGTGATGAATATGTGGTTCTTTGAGGAGAGAAATCGCATCACTAATAGCCCAGAATCTGATCTTTTTCATTTTTAGGTAGAAGTTTAACTAATTATTATTTTTCTAATTTAATAATTAAAAAACCAAACGGTTTTTATTTAATAATTAAATGTTAATGTGATTTTTAAAATAGTGATTAAAGGTCCTTTACAAAGATAATATTACTTGATAAATATAATAGTCATTGAATTTATTTATATATATCAAAAGGGTTGTCGATATGTCTCAAGTTTTGGTTTATTCTAAACGTAATCGTGAAATGAGTTATCTATCTACAAAAGAAGAACGTGAAACTAAGTCGAATAGATTTCAAGTCGTTTATAACGACATTTCCGATGAAGAAGCATTGCGTAGAGCAAATTCTATTAATTTGGATGAAAAGAACAATGTTCCCCAAGTTCGTTTAAAAAGACAACCTATTAAGGAAGAGAAAGAATGCCGAGTGCCTGGTTTATATGGTTGTAACCGTTATAAGTCAAGAAGAAATGAGACATTCAACGTGTTCTAACGTTGTTCTTTTTTTGCACAGCGTTAAAGCGTGTTGAGTTATGTTAGGCAAGTGGTGAAAGCCTTGAAAATTCCGTTATTAAAGCGGGTGGCAAGTGAATTTGCCAAGATTGGCAATCAATGTGCCAACGCTGGCGTTGAAAGTGCCAGTAGTGGCAGAAGAATTTTCCCCAAATTTTGATGAATTTATCCGATGAACTTCGTTTTTTAAAGTTCAAGCGTTATAGTAAGTCATAACTTTATAATAGTTATAACAGTTATAATAGTTATAACATGAAAAATTAATAAAATAAAATTTATTTTTTATGTGTTAATTTTATTGCCAAGGAAAACTAATAGTAACTTTGTTTTTATTATAGATGAATTAAATTTAGAGTAATGTTTGTTACTCACGGATATTCATTTATTTTCTAGGTTTTCTTAAGGCAAAGTTACTTTGTCAAAATTATCGACTTAAGTAGTCAACTTTAGCGAGATGTAAACATATCTGTAGTATCAACAAGCATCCGTTTTCTGATACTAGAATGGAGTGAGCTGTTTTCAGTGTCATAAAGTGGCGTTTTGATTTTTATGATACCCAACTGATTGATGATACTAGTTGTGATGCCAAAAAGGGGGCTATTGTGGGGAGTATGGGACGGACATTCGCTTATTGTCGTGTATCGACTAGTGAGCAAACTGTGTCAAATCAGATCTTAGCTATCAGAAATGCTGGCTACGATGTTCAAGAACACCGAATTGTACATGAAACAGTTTCTGGTAGTGTGCCTGCAACTGAACGACGTGAGTTCAAAATGTTGATTGAGCATAAACTAGAGCCTGGGGACAAACTAGTTGTATTAAAGCTAGATCGACTTGGAAGAGATAACATCGATGTTCAGCATACGATCAGTATGCTGTTAGAAAAAGGTGTTACGCCAATTTCTCTGGATCTGCCGACCGCTGATCTAAGCTCGGCGGAGGGACGATTGATGCTGCAAATGTTCTCAGCATTTGCTGAATTTGAGCGAAACCGTATTCGAGAGCGAACGCTAGAGGGGCAGGCTAGGGCTAAGTCTGAAGGTAAGCGTATTGGTAGACCAGAAGCACTAACCACAACTCAAAAAGTCCAAGAATGTAGGGCAAGAGGGCTGAGCCAATCCAAAACAGCTCATGCTCTAGGCATCTCCGTCCCCACGGTCAAGCGGCATTGGAACAAGCGGTTAACTGAAAGTATTCAATGAAGAACAATGTTCTATGATACCGAGAGGCGAAGATCTACCAGTAGTAGTTATTAGCTAAGAGGTTTTAACGATATTGCAAGAACCTTGTTCTTGCTTAGAGCAAGGCTACTAAGATATCACGCTGATATTTGATACAAGAACATTGTTCTGACTGGAAAATCGGATAACCTTTCTGCTAGGAAACGACGCTGATAGAAAGGGATGCTTGTGAGCTTATTCATCAATACTCAAAAACTAACGGTAGCAAAAGAGGATCACTTAACTGAGTTCTTCGCTGCGGCGTTAGGGTCTTCAGAAAGTTTCAGTCGAGCGTTTGTTAGGTTGATTTTTGGAGACCAAGATAACAGATTGATCTGCAAGGTCGAAACACAAGTTATCTATCCAGGATGCCGACCAGACATGCGTCTGATATTAAGTGATGGTTCAATTGTTCTTTGTGAAAATAAACTCGATGCTGCCGAAACGATCGGTAATGTTGAGAGTGGCAACCTTTTACAATTGGAGCGATATCTGCAATTGCCTGTGGATCATGTGATTTATATTCGCTCTGAGTTACTGCCGCCTTCATGCCAAGTTATGAGCCATCCTAAGTATCAATCTCCGATAGAAAAACCTCATTATTTGTGGCGTGATATTTACCCTTTGTTATGCGAAGACTCCAATCCAATTGTCAAAGAATTACGAGATGGTTTTATGAACATGGGCTTTGTTCCTGCTCACCCAGTGATTGGCGATCTGACACGCAATGCGCCTAGAGCACAAAGAGAGAATTTTTCTAAATTTTGGATGCCGACAACGACTGCGGCAATTCAACAAGGTTGGAAGGTATCAATTGGAGATGTAGTAGAACGATACTTTTACCACGAAACAGCAGAGCTTGCTCGGGAAGTATTCGTAAGCCCAATAAACCCTACACGATTTCTGATTCGTTACACACCGCAAATATCTCAATGTGACGCTTTATTAAGTGCACTCGATACCGTTGAAAGTGAAGCCGAAGCACTATTAGTGGTAACGAAAAAAACGGTACCACGAGCGAGTGGAATGGTCACTGTTATAGATGTTGAAACTCCTATGAACAATGTTCTACCAGCTCAACTAAAAACAGTGGAACAGATAGAGTCTAAGCTCAAAGCGTATGTATTGCCTTATCTCACGCTAGCTTTTAAGTAACACCTGTTTTGATTTTATGTGAATAACTATCTCGACAGTGAGATGATGTTTACTTGGAACAATGTTCTTATCCCAATCTTAAAATAGTAAAGATTGGGTATTTGATTAGTCAATAAAAAACTGTGGAAGAACAATGTTCCGAATGATAAGTCAGAGAACCTTTCTTTTAATAAGAGAGGCTTTCAGAGAGTAGTGCTTGTGGAGTTAATAATTAATACTCAACAACTAGCCTTCTAAAAATATGATTAATTAAAAGTCCTGAAGAGTAGTTTTGCAATTAATAATAAAAAGGCCGAGATAGACTCGACCTTTTTATCCAACGCTTAACCGCCAGTTGGCGCGGAAGTAACCATCTATTAGCGGATAAAATAGTGATACATTTACTTGTATTAAAACTAATTTTTCTTTAAGCCATCAGTGAGGTGGAAGAAATTACTTTTACTGTTAAAGATGAAGTAATATTAGTTTAAATATATATTTAAGCCACTTTCTAGATAGAAGCTCTGCTTCTTGCTACGGGATTTAATATATTAGATTGTTTTTTCTTAATCAAGAGTTTTTTCAACTTGACTAAAAAGTTTTTTATGTATAATAAAAACTATACTTTTGGGGTTTTAAATGGATTGCTCGTAATTAATATGATTATACTATGAACTTATTTAGCACAAAGTCGTATTGAGTCAAGGCTTTGTTCAACCCCTGATTTTATAGATCCTATAGCAGTGAGATGATCAACTTAGAACAATGTTCTCTGAGTAACGAGTTGCGTAACAGGGGATTGGTGAGCTGGCTATTGATACTGCGAGAACATTGTTCTCGCTTAAATTATCAAAACCTAAAGATTGCGTATTTGATTAACAAATAAAAAATGCTTCGAGGAGAACGATGTTCTACTCAAAGCTTGTTACTTGCGACTTTGGGTAGCTGAATCAGTCTGCTTTTTCTACAACCATGCCACTTTGCTCTGCAAAGTGAATCAATCGAGTGATATTGTTTAGGCTCCACTGGTTGGTGATGGCTATCACCTCGTCGTTAGGCAGCGTAATCAACGCGTCCTCATCGCTGTGGAAGCGGCGGATTCTACCTTGAGGGATATCATCCGCTAAGATGGCGATGCGTCGTCTTACGGGGTCGTTAAATGCGTTGAGTACCTCATTTAAACTTTGTGGCTGATGCCTCTCGATCCAGTCCGTGACTAACGCTAGCGCGAGGTGACGCTTTTTATAGGTATGACCGTTATAGCGGTACTCCGAGTAATCTTTTTCGCCTTTTTGAACGCTTGTACGCTGCTCGGCACGCTTCTCGCGGAACTTCACCTGATACTCTTCCACTTCTGGAACAGGGATGATCTGTTCAGCATTAATCAGTACATCTTCTTTGTAGCGATAGGGCGTGAGGCGCACACAACTGATATCGATGCCTTTATCACGCAGCCACAAGACAGAAGTGGTGAGTTCCTTACCGAAGTCTGCTGAGGCTAGAACAATTCGAACATCATTACCAAAGTCATCCAAGCTGTTTTCATCGAGATCGACAAACTCCAGAATGGCTTCGCGGGCATCAATCTCTTGGCCTTCTTTCTTCAGGTACTGGGCATAGTAGTCACACGCTTTATCGAACGTCATAGTAGAGATCATCGCGGCATAGCGTAGCGCTTGAAGTTCCATATGCGCACCGATTTCATCCCGTTTAAGCTCAATGACGACTAAGTTGGCATTTTTGTCGATGGCTAACAGGTCTATACGGCGACGACTGTCTTCCCAGTCTGAAAACTCTTCTGATATCACCAAACAATCAGGTGCGATGGCATCAATACAGCCTTTCAGCGCTTCTTGTAAATCGTGCCTTTCTTGCAGCCCTTCGGCTGCAAAGGTGGTCGGTGTCAGTGCGGTGAGGTTTTTATTGGCGATATTGTATAGGCTCATGGTTATACTGCTTGTTCAACAATTGCATCGGTAAGTTGAAATTGAGTGATTTGGTTTTCTTGAACCTTTTGCTTTAATTGCTCGCATATATCGAAAAAACAACCCACGATATCAATAATTGCTGTTTGAGTTGCAACTGGAGGAAGGCAAATCAATAAGTTCTTAATTTGCTCTCTTGATACATTTTTCATTGAGCTACTGGTGCCGCCAGCTACTTGTGAATAGTAATTTCGAGCAAATTGGGAGTTGTTGAATAAATTAATGTAATGGCTGCTAACTTTATCTGAAAACCGAAAGCGAATTATTTTATCACTCATCATTAGGTGCGTAGGCGAATCGTTAGGTACAATAACTGCTTTTGCTACTAAATCAGCGGTGTTTGCTCGTGAAATAAGGAAATCGCCATCTTGAACCTCAAGGTGTTCTCGTGGTGCAAGAGAGTTTGGTAGTTCTTTGTTTTCCATAGGATTATACTGGTTCCAAGTTACTGCGCTAACTTTAAGAACCCCCCAGTTATCTTCAGATCTGGGTGTGTCCAAACATTTCGGACTCCATCCCGCTTCCGAGCTTAGTTCCAAGTCCCCTAATCGACACCACTCCCATCCATTCGGCAGTTCAAACGGCTTTTCATCTTCAGCAATCGGCGGTAGTGCTTTTTGCTTTTTGATTTTCTTCTCTTTGACTAACTGCGCTTTTTCTTCCGCTATTCTTTTCAGTAACTTAGCAGCAGGTTCATCGCTTGGATCTTGCGGAACCAACTTGCCCATCACTGCCAGTTGTAGGATGGTTTGTTTAAGCTGGTCGATGCTTTCTTCAGTAGTGAATAAGGTATCGAAATGCTCGCTGATTCGCGCCCAGTTTTGCATCAACTCGTCAGCATTGGCAGAGTTGGTGAGTGTGTCCAACAGAGTTGTTACCAGCACTTGATGCGCTTCGATACTGGCTTCGGTTCGCTGCTCAAGCTGATCGCAGAGTGCCATTAACTCATCGACTTTGGCGACGATGCGGTGTTGTTCGGATATTGGAGGAATGGGCATTACAAAACCTCTAAGCTTACCTAACGATACAAATGGTTGAACACCGCCTGTCGATTGCTTCTTCATTATCTCAGCAGCATATTTCAAGAAGTAATTTAAGAAGTTTGGAGAAGAATCTTTAGGATTGTAATACTTGAAAAGCCCCACGTTTTTAATGCTAAATTCAATATCTGTATCCACTATTACAGGGTTACCAATACTGCCAATCATAGCAAATAAGATATCACCCCTATCAACGCGAGAACGTTCTATGACCTTCAAGTGATCTTCTTTCGAAATTAATGTTGCTGTTGAAAGATCTAGCTTACCTGATGATAAGTTTTTACTCGTTACTAATGGATATCCTTTACTAGTTGGCTTGGGGCTATCATGAGTACCATCACGAACATCATATATGTCTTCTAAGCGAGCATAACTCCAATTTTCAGGTACAGAGAAATAGATTTCATCTTGAGTAATCTCAGGCTGTTTACGGTTTTTCTTTATTTTTTTATCTTTAATAAGCTGCGCTTTGTCTCGCGCAATTCGCTCTAGCAAAACAGAAGCAGGCTCATCATTCGAATCTTGAGGAACAAGCTTTCCTCGCACCGCTAACTCTAAGATCAGATCACGCAGTTTCTTAACACCGTAAAGCTCTAATTTCTTGCTGCTGCCGCGACCAGAGGTTGATTTGGTCTTCACTGCCGAAGTCCAAATATCAATATGCTCGGTGATCAGGTTTTCTACAGCCATTATTGTTCTCCACCTTGCTTTTTACCTTGAATGGTAGAGCTAAGAGCATCACCGAGAATGTCTTTCAGTTGGTCACGCAGTGCTTTAATGTCTTGCTGTTGCTGCTGATAGTTTGCCAGTAACTTTTCGGGATCATGGCTGACTACTTCGTCCTGATACGGGTTTTTAATATCAAGATTAAAGTTACGCTCGATAATATCTTCTATCGACACTTTCCAAGCTTGCTTGGTCTCGATGCGGTTAGCAAACCCGTCAGCCTCGTTCCCCCACCAATCGATCTCTTGCTGGAACTCCTCAAACTTCATCGGCTTGGTTTTGCTGTAGTTCTTCACGCCTTCTGGGTAAGGGTGCTCATAGAACCACACTTCTTTGGTCGGTTGGCCTTTGGTAAAGAACAGAATGTTGGTCTTAATACCCGTGTATGGGTTGAACACGCCATTAGGTAAGCGAACAATCGTGTGCAGGTTACACTCTTCCGTCAGCATCTTTTTGATTTTGGTTTTTACGCCTTCACCAAACAAGGTGCCATCAGGCAACACCACACCAGCGCGACCATCTTTATCCAATACTTCGACAATAAGCTGCAAGAACAGATCGGCGGTTTCACGAGTTTGCATTTCGGCAGGGAAGTTCTTTTCAATCCCGTCCTCTTCGGTGCCGCCAAACGGTGGGTTAGTCGCAATCACGTTGATATTGCTATCCCAACTTGAAAGCGGTTTATTGAGCGTGTTGCCGTGCTTAATCTGCACAGGGACTTCGATGCCGTGAAGCATCATATTGGTGATACACAGCAAATGTGGCAGTTGTTTCTTCTCTACACCATGGATTTGTTTTTGCAGCGTTTGGTGGTCGGCCGTGCTTGTCACGTAGTTCTCTTTGACGTGATCGAACGCGCAAGCCAAGAAACCGCCCGTACCGCAGGCGGGATCCATAATTTGTTCGCCTAGCTTTGGATCCAGTCTGTTGACGATAAAACGAGTCACCGCGCGAGGGGTGTAGAACTCACCCGCATTACCTGCGCTTTGTAGGTCACGGAGGATTTGCTCGTAGATGTCACCGAACAGGTGGCGTTCTTTAGAGTCAGTAAAGTCGATCTCGTTGAGCTTGTTAATCACTTGGCGCAGCAGTGTGCCATTTTTCATGTAGTTGAAAGCATCACTAAAGGCTTCTTTCACCACAAAACCACGAGGATTGGTGTCTTTCGGTGCAGTTAGGTTTTTTAAACCAGGGAATAGGTCATCATTGACGAATTCCAGCAGTTCATCACCTGTAATACCTTGGTTATCTGCCGCCCAGTTTCGCCACAAGTATTTCGCTGTGATGGGTTCGCGGTAATCATCCTGCTCGAACTCTAACTCTTCTTCTTGAGCATCAAACACTTTTAGGAATAAAAGCCACGACATTTGGCCTAAACGCTGCGCGTCACCATCCACACCTGCATCTTTACGCATGATGTCTTGAATAGACTTGATCACTGAACTGATTGACATAAAGTTCTACTACTAACTGACTGAAAAAATTGGGGCAGATTATAGCAGAATTGACATGAAAAACGTGAATTAGTGCATATGCAAAAGGGTGGTCATTTATGGCTCAATAAACAATAATCAAGTGAATATTAAATTAATAAATTGATCTGTAGGTTGTCTAGGTTTCATGAAAATAGAATGCCCCCATTGTCAGACCGATAATGATATCGAATTTGCCGAAAACATTGCGTGTAAAGAGTGTAAGAAGAACTTTAAAGGTTTCAAGTTCAGCAAACGTAAACTTGTGTCCGCGAGTACAGCTTTGCTAGTCGGGGCTATCGGCGGATACAAGGTTAACTCTGCTTTAGATGAAGACCGTTACCCACTCGAAGTGGAGTATGCCATCGTTGATACCTGCATAAACTCGGCCAAAAATATGGTGTCGGTGAGTTGGTATGAGAGTAAGCGAGAAACGTGTTTATGTGCTCTTGCAGAAACGGAAAAGTCTGTACGGTATTCAGACTATAAATCGGATCAACAGATGTTTTTAAGTCAGTTTAAGTTGAACGCGAAAGGGTGTTCATAGATAGAAAATGAGGCAGCGAATGCTGCCTCAGGTTGTTACTTGCGTTTAGGTGTATTACCACGACCTTTACCAGAAGGCTCGCCAGTTTTGCTTGGGTAGTTTGGATTTTCTTTGCTCATGTTTATCTCCTTACTTACCTTGTTTTTGGTTATTAGCAGCTGCACGTTGAGCACGGCCTACAAAGGAGCCTTTTTCTACTTTTCCGCCATTATTCTTCGCTTCATGCGATTGAATACGAGCAGCGGCTTCAGTGGTCATTGGTGTTTTGTTTTTAGACATAATATTTTCCTTTTCGTTTATGAATGATTGTCTCCGCTGAGACCATTGCATAGTAACTAGTAGGGTAGGGACAAATGGGGACAGCCCAAAAACAAAAGCAAATTCGAACTATGTTGGATGCGTTAGGCTGGAGCCATAAGCAACTGGCCGATGTTCTTTACGAAGAACTTCAGTGTTCTGAATATGAGGACATAGAAGATGCTTCCCCTGACGAAATTCGTAAGTTCAGTGAAGCTCTTAAGAAGCATTTGCAAAGGGAGTCTACACCAGAGAGTCGGCTTGAACAGTACGTAAAAGTCATTTCGGAGCACCCAGATTTTGTTGCATTGGGGTTGGATGTCGTGGTTCCAAAATACGTTAACCATAGATGCTTGAATGAGGATTCGCTTGCAGGGTTAGCAGAGATATCCAGTTGGCTGGATGAAGATAAGAGCCGTTAAAGACGGATGCGTTTGACGTAGAATTATTCTTTCTGACTTTTACTAATAAATTATCGTTATTAAGAGGGGCGCAGGATGTACAAGGGGCATTGGTATGATGTTGTCGGGAAAGAGAGGACAGATCTCCGAGCAATGAGTCTCGACTTCGACTCATTAAAGTTGGCTATAGATGAAGCAATGAGCGTTTTGCCTGATACACGACTAATCGTAATGAATGAGAATTTAGATTGGGGTCTCATCTCTATCGAGGAAACCAAAAGAATGCTCATTTGTAAGGATTAGAAGGTGACAAGCTAAGATGAACTTTGTTGCTTTCCTCACTGTTTGATTTATAAGCAGTGAGTATCATAAGTTGTCTATGATGCTAAAGAGGAGCTTTGCATGGCATGCCGTTGTTGTAACAAACGTTTGAACGTAGGGATGATACACAAAAGAGATCCCCATACAGGCCAAAAATTTAAGTCTTGTCCTCATTGTTCTGATGCAAATGGAGGAGAGCACGTTTTTCATCCATATCCATCGTCCTTTGGTAAAACACCTGCTAGAGTGACCGCTCGAAACCCTGAAGGATATCAAAGCTACTGTATAGATTGTCGTCGCCTGGATAAAGGAGTGCAATCTCAAGCCTATATGAATGGGAAAGCATGCAGTAGTCTTGTTGAATAGAACTCTGATGAACTTATTTCAAGATGATGCTGTTACATGGCTGTCAACGCTCGATGCTGCGAGCGTTGATCTATTAATCACCGACCCTCCCTATGAGTCTTTAGAAAAACACCGAAAAATTGGCACAACAACTCGGCTTAAGGTTAGCAAGGCGTCAAGTAATCAATGGTTTGATATTTTTCCTAACGATAGATTCGAAGCGTTACTCAGTGAGGTCTATCGTGTGCTTAAGAACCACTCGCACTTTTACCTTTTCTGTGACCAAGAAACGATGTTTGTTATTAAGCCGATAGCAGAAAAAATCGGCTTCAAATTCTGGAAACCTATTGTATGGGACAAAGTGAGCATTGGTATGGGCTACCACTACCGTGCTCGACACGAATACATACTGTTTTTTGAAAAGGGTAAGAGGAAGCTCAATGATTTGAGCATACCTGACATACTGACCCATAAACGAGTCTATAGAGGGTATCCAACTGAAAAGCCAGTAAGTCTCTTGGAAGTTCTGGTCGCTCAAAGTAGCAGAGAAGGGGAGCTAGTTGTTGATCCGTTTTTTGGCTCTGGCTCGACTTTGGTTGCAGCTAAAAACTTGAATCGTCGGTTTAAAGGGAACGATATTTCTCCGTCTGCCCATGAGTATATTCGCCAGCGTATGGATTTTGGAACTTAAAAGGCTAATACAGTTAACGGCTACCTGAAGGTAGCCGAGTAGCAATGTGGGGTTGTGGGAATTAGGCTGATTGATAAATCTCAGCTTCCAATTCAGAAATCGCTTCTAAGTATTGCTCTTTTCCGCCAAAGCACTTTTTGACGATTTCAGCAGGGCGTCCCATCTCGTCAAAAGGCTTAACTTTGAGTACATGAATATTCTCAATCTCTTGAACGCCTTCGTCTGCGTACTTGTCTAGTAAGTTGTTCAACACCTGCTGAGCCGTTTCACCGTACTTAGTGAAGTAGTTGCGCTTTTTGACGTTGTCAGCGCGTTCTTTTCTGGTGAGTGCTGGTTGGTCATATACGACATGACAAATCATGTCGAATGGATCGAGATCTTTGCCTACTTCCAGCTCTAACGCTTCCCAGATAATGCCTTTCTCTGCCAGTTCATCAATGATTGCTTGCTTTTTATCGGCATCTTGCCAGCGCTTAACAAAGTCATCCATTGAGGTGAACTGTTTTGCCATCGTCTTGCGGGTATAGTCTTTGAACGATTCGGTTACGAGTTTGCCGTCGGAATCGTAGTATTGAACACGTTCGGCAATGGCTTTCACCGTTACACCGTTGACATGGAACTTTCTAACTCGGTTTTCATCCTGCCAATCATCATCGGCATTGCTACCATCTGAAGGCGATGAACCAGAGTCGTATGGAGCTTCAGGTTCTTGGATGCTTTCAGGGTCGATATCTTCCCCTTCAAATGGATCGTCTTGTTCAAGCTCATCCTCACCATCGATGATCTCATCGAGTCCTTCATCGGTATCGAAGTCTTCTGGTTTTGTCTCTTTAACTCGTTCTGGTACACCATCAAAGCGCTCATCAGCGAAAAGTTCAGTCGCCTTTTTGAAGTCGAGAATGGTAAACCATAGCTTTCCGTAACGATCATCGATACGAGTACCGCGACCGATGATCTGCTTAAACTTGGTCATCGACTGAATGCCCTGGTCAAGAACAACCAGTTTGCAAGTTTTTGCATCGACACCTGTTGTCATGAGTTCTGAGGTGGTTGCGATAACAGGGTAAGCCTTTTTGGGGCTGATGAAGTTATCAAGCTGAGCTTTGCCGATTTCATCATCACCAGTAATTTTCATTACATATTTTTCATTTTTAGCAACTTGCTCAGGGTTGCAGTTGATTAGTGCTCGTCGCATACGTTCTGCGTGGTCAATGTCATTACAGAACACAATGGTCTTCGCCATCGGATCGGTGCGCTTGAGGTAGCTGGTGATGGTCTGTGCAACCAGTTCTGTTCGCTCATCAATGACCATGGTTCTGTCGAAGTCTTTCTGGTTATAGATCCTGTCTTCGATAACTTCACCATGTTTATCGACTTGTCCTTTGGTTGGTCGCCAACCTTGTAAATCTACATCGATATCCACACGCACAACTTTATAAGGGGCTAAGAAACCGTCTTCAATACCTTGCTTTAGAGAGTAGGTATAAATGGCGTCGCCAAAGTACTCGGTGTTAGACACGATATCGGTTTCTTTTGGTGTTGCGGTTAGCCCTATTTGAGTCGCTGAACCGAAATACTCAAGAATCTCGCGCCATGCGCTGTCCTCAGCGGCACTGCCACGATGGCACTCGTCAACGATAATAAGATCAAAGAAATCAGGATCGACCTGTTTGTATGCTTTTTGATAATCTTCTGGGCCAGTCAGAGCTTGATACAGAGCTAGGTGGATTTCGTAAGCGGGATCGACTGTTCGACCAGTGACTTTGGTCATAGCGGGGCCAAACGGCTGGAAATCGTTCCTCTTAGTTTGATCGACCAGAACGTTTCTGTCTGCCAAAAACAGGATGCGTTTTTTGGCTCGGGACTTCCATAGTCGCCAAATAATCTGGAAAGCAGTGTAAGTTTTGCCCGTACCCGTTGCCATAACCAAGAGTACACGGTTTTGTCCTGTTGCGACCGCTTCCACGGTTTTGTTTATCGCTTGTAGCTGATAGTAGCGCGGGGACTTACCGCTACCATCATCATGGTAATCTTGAGTAATGACTGGAAGGTGCTCGGTTTTGTAGCCTTTCCAAACGCAGTATTTGTCCCATAGTTGCTGAGGTGTTGGGAAGTCTTCAAGTCGAATTTCAGTTTCGAGTTGAGCTGGGTTGGTTTTGTCGTGGAAGATAAAACCGTCGCCATTTGAGGCAAAGACAAAAGGGACTTCAAGTAAGTTGGCGTAGTCTAGTCCTTGTTGCATACCTTTGCCGACTTCATGCTTATTCGTTTTAGCTTCGACAACTGCTAGAGGCATGCTCGGTTTATGGTAAAGAACGATATCCGCAGACTTAACCTTTTTCCTCGCAGCTGCCTGACCACGAACAATGACCTTACCGTCACGCAGTTTAACCTCTTGACGGATTTGAGACATATCATCCCATCCTGCATCTTTGATAGCGGGAAGAATGAATTTCGTGATGATGTCGGTTTCAGATAGCTTTGATTTATTGATTGTCGATTCCATGCGATTAGCCAGCTCAGTACAAATGCATTTCATGACTATACCAAAGGATGCATAAAAGCAGAAAAGATACTGACTTATCAGTGAAGTGGGTAACGGTATGCATGAAATACCAGATGCTATTCGTGGAAATAGTTATCCCGTTATGCAATAGCATAACGGGAAGTCAGTTAAGCAACGATATCTAGAGACTCGGTACTTAATCTAGTGTAGCTACGCGCCCTTTGAGTCAGAGAGATTTTCGCTTTATTTGTTGTTCCGCTAAATCTACCGATTTCAAAACCCAGAGACTTCATGAGTTGCCCAAAATACAGCATCTTTTTATTTGTCGTGCTGTTTTCGTTGAGTGATAGTGGGATGTGAGTATCTTTGTGCAGTGTCCAATTGACTAATTCCCGATTTTCGATCATCAGATTAACAAACCCCAAAATCTGCTCCCTATGGATCATGATAGAAGGTGATTGAGAATTAAGCTGGTGTCCGTTGAACAGACCCTCATTGATTAAATTCGCCAAGCGGCGATATGTTGAGTACTTGCTGTTATCTTCGTTTGGCGCTGGAACAGAAAATAGCTTGTCGAAGAGCTTTCTGTTCTTAGAAAACAGGAAATGAAATTCGACATCTTCTTTTGTGACTTCAGTCAAATGATAGTAGCTTTTAATTGTATGCTTCGAGATGGCTGCGTTGTCACTGGCTGTGCGCTTATCAGCCATCATAAGCCGCTTCACGTCATGCTGGGTTAAATCGACAGATTGCATAATGGCGTTGACCAACGCCTCTCTGTAAGCTTTTAAATATTGCTTGTTCGTTTTAGACCCACAGCTCTGTGAGTACACTGAGGATGGTAGCGGATCAACATGAAAGCCGAGTTCCTTCAATGTTAGCCATAGATGTAGCCCCAGAGGTGCGGTGAACTGTGATTTCACGTTACCGAATGCAATCTCTAGGTGGTCTGTTGGCGCTGAGTGAATATTCGCATTGTAGACTCTTGCCCTTGTCGGGCGGCAGAAGAAGTCTTGATGGGCATCTACGGTGAAACAAATCTCCTTTGCTTTACGGAATCGACGTGCGAAGTTAACTAGTTCAAATGGATTTAGTGTTTTGTCACAGAATACGACAACTCTATTGGCAAAGTTTTTGACGATTGAGAAGCCTGACCCTAGACAGGGAGAAGCGATAATCGCTTTGTATTTGGAGATTTCTTCATTCGGGTTAGCCAGAAAAGCACGTTGTGCGTCCATTCCTTTATTCTCCCCGTGAATGACTAGCACACCGTCGTTTAGAGCCGCAGTCTCACTATCTAAACCTTGTTTGTCCTCATAACCAAGTTGTTTAACTACTCCTCGAAGTGTCACTAGCGAGTCAAAGAGAAACACCTTGTCCTCCAACAATTTAGACTTGAGTTCATCCTGACTATAAAGATACTGATTTTTATCTGTGATAACTGCTTCAATTCCCAGATATGGGTTTTTGTCGCACTGGATTAAAGTCACGTCACCTCGTAAATCCTTCAAGAAGCCTAAACTAATATCGGAAAGATCAGCATCGCCCACAATGACTTGTGGAATGGAGCGAATAATCTCAGACAAGCAATGAAAGACGCGTTGTTTAGGCATTTGTAGTGAATGCTCCGAACACACGACAGTTGAAATTACTTTCTCAAACTCATCAATAATCAAGGTATCAGCATTGTGGCAATATGCTTGGATATGTGCTTTCCACACACTATTGACGACTAATCCCATCGCTTTCGACTGTTCAAGCTGAGTTAAGTTTTGAGTGGTATAGCTGACCGCATGATTTTGAATGCAGTATTGTTCTACTAAAGCCATCAGGTGAGAAAGATATACCACGGATTTATTGTTTTGCTCAGCTAGCTGAGTAATAGGGCCAAAGACGTGTTTCGTTTTACCAGTCCCTGTTGCAGATTTAATCGCAAGGGTTCGCTCATTGGCTAGCGCTTCACACACTTCTGGACAGTCGAGAGTTGAAGTACGGATTGTTTTCGTCGGCGTTCTAAGCTTCATAAAATCTTGAACTGATGAATGATAGTGGTGTAGCTGTAGTTCAAGGCAATCTAAAACTTTACTAAGGAAATTATTGTCTTTGTGAAGATAGAAACGGTAAGTTCTCAAGCATGATTTAGCATCGGAACAGATCAGAGGAATTGTACGGACTAGTTTTTTAGCTAGCCAGTCAATGATTTCGTCACCCCGCATGCCGCAATTCGTCAACTGATAGCAAAGAGATAAATACTGGATTGTATCGTTGTAGTCTTTCAGACTGTAGAGTCGCTTTGATGCTAAATCATAAAGATCACACCTAGCGTCGCGATAATTAATCATCATGAAATCTACAGCTTGAGCAGGGAGCTTTTTTGAATCAATGATTAACTTGATGTTATTGAAGCCAGCATCACGGTAATAGCGGATAACTTCAGCCAGGTTGTTTTTGTCGTTGCGAACAGCAACGACCCTGTACTTGTCATGATCGAAGCTTAGAGACTCGCCGTTAAGAATGGCGACTGAGCAGGACTCTGTTGAACGAACCAGTGTATGTTCTGAGGCTTGAGATTGCGCGATAACGTTCATTTATTCTTATTCCTAGTAGAACGTAAAAGTGCAAAGTTTCTAAGTAATATATATAACTAAAGAACTCTGCACTTTTACCAGCATGCTAAAGCATGCAGTAAACAATTGATTTATTTGTGCTTAGTGAGAGTTTTTAGTTATGCGGCTAATGCATAGAGACTGTTGTCGAAAAGAGACTGTCTTTGCTCAACAAGATGAGAAACAGTTTGCTGTAGATCTTTGCCTAGTGCCATGGCTGCGATAATTGCATCGACCTCATGAGACAAGAAACCAACAGAGTTTGCACCAAGGGGAATTGAAGGTGGGAATGTTCCATCGTTAATTTTGCGGTGGAGAGTCGCTCTTGAGAAGGGTACGCGTTGTAGAACGTCAGATTTACGTACGATTTTGATTTGTTGTTCAGTCATAACTAACACCTTTGTTATTTTTTAATTTTTCGTTTGTGTTAAAGACCGCTGGCCAGCGACGAAATTGAAGTTATGACAAGTTGCTGGTCAAAAACAGAGGGGGGTTTTTGACCAGTTGTTGATTTAGAGAGTGTTTCTACTTATCTATTTGATTTTAAAGGTTTTGCTGATGAAAAGAAGTTGGAAAATACGGCTTCCGCTTCAAGATCATCAGAATATGACAAACTAGGCAGTTTGTTTATGGACTGAGATGAGTAGTACTTCCGTAGGTTATCTCTGTAACGTTTAAACTCATTATCTCTTTCAAAAGAAACGATATCTGATAATCTATCTATCCATGGGTAATCGGATTTTTTGTATAATTTCAGATGGTTATCAAAATTCATTAAAGATTGTATCGAACTTGGTGTTTCTTTTGATGGGAAACCTGAGTAATGAAGATGGGAATGTTCAACTACTTCATCAAAGCACGAAACCATGTCAAGGAAAAATTCCTTGTAAGATGATAAAAATGTAATGTCAAACTCGAAAATTCTTATCATGTTTTGATGGACCTCCCTTTTTGATTTGTTTCGCGCTTTGTAAAGAGTTAGCTCTGTTTGTTCTTTGTTCAGTTGGATAAAAGAGTAGTATTTTTTCTTGACTTGGCTTTTAGAAAGCTTAGTGATCTTTGTCACATTTGCGATTTTTTCATAGATCTTTTCTAAAGATTTTTCAGGAAAAATTTCTTTACCTAGCAAAACCATCCGATAAATATCCTCATCATCAATCTTTTTAGGCTTTTTGCTCTTTGTTAAGCCTAACTGATCTGAGTAGTCTCGCATTATTTGGTTAATTTCTTCGGCGTTTTCTGAACATAAAATATCTAGGGCAGCTGCAAATGTGTCATCGATTAAATACTGCAATTCTGTATAAACTCTTTCACTAGGCGCAGATTCGATTAGGCTAAATCCAAGATAGAGAAGAAAGAGAGCTGTATTTTCAGGAGTTTTTGTCCTGTCTTTAAGAATTCGTTCCCTGTGTTTATGTACAAATTTGTAGAGTGCAGAATCTTTATACGAGAGGTCATCATATACTTGACTCATTGCTTTATCCCTTTTTCTTAGCAATGGTATTGGCGTTTGTAGAAGCATCAAGTATGAAGTTGCTCCACCATTCCATTATCTTACGACGCTCCTGAAGGTACTCAGCATTGTTGTAGATGTCACGAATCGTGTTCTTGTCTACGTGTGCTAGACACAGCTCAATAGCATCTTTGTTGAAGCCCTGTTCGTTGAGCGCTGTACTGCCAATGGAACGCATACCGTGACTTACTAGCTTTCCTTTCATTCCTGCACGTTTTAGAGCTGCGTTGACGCTCTGACTGTTCATGTGCTGGTCTACTGACTTTGAACTGGGGAATACATAGCGTTGTCCGTATGAGATGGGCTTCATAAAGTTTAAAAGTTGAATCGAAGCGTCTGAAAGAGGGATTTTGTGATCGCGTTTCATTTTCATTTTATCTTTGCTAATGACCCAAAGTTTGTTTTCGAAATCAATTTCACTCCATTCAGCGGCTGCACACTCAACGGGACGGGTCAGAGTGTGGAGTTGGAATTCAAAAGCGCAGCGGGTAGCAAGCTTGATATTGGCTAACGACATCGCTTGCATTAGATCACTAAGTTCATTTGGTCTGATAGTGCTCATATGATCAGTTTTTGGCTTCTTAAATATTTGCTTTATCCCGATCAATGGGTTGGACTGAATCTTTCCGCAATTCGCCGCGTAGTTCATCACTTCATTTATTCGCTGACATACTCGCTTAACTGTCTCTAATGCGCCCTTTGCTTCTACAGGTCGTAAGACTTGAATCACAATTGGGGCAGTTAGCTCACTTATCGGCATGTTACCGAGGTTGGGAAAGATATGTAGCTCTAGAGATCGCCAGATATCGTTGGCATAGTCTTCGGAAACGTCATGCTTTTTTACTTCAAACCATTCTTCGGCAACTGATTTCAGAGTTGATGACTGAGCTATCTGTGCGGTAATGAGTTGGTTATCTCTGTGAGTTTTCGGATCAATACCTTCAGCGACATGTTGGCGCATTTCTCTTGTTTTCTCTCTCGCAGATGCGAGAGTAATGTCAGGAAAAGCACCAAGGCTGATGTTCTTGCGTTTTTTAGTTACTGGGTGGATGTAGTTGAAAATCCAAAGCTTTGCACCATTTGGTTTTATACGTAAGTACAGGCCGTTGCCATCGGCAAGCGAATATTCTTTTTCTAAGGGCTTAGCTTTGGTTACTTGAGTTGGTGATAAAGGCTTGATTTGCTTAGCCATTTTAATGGTTCCTTTCTGATGTAACACCAATTTGTGTTGTTATTGGCTAGTGTTACGCAGAATGTTACTAAATGACTGAGATTAAGTGAATCTTGATGAGACGCCCTGAACCACTTAAAGCTAGATAGGACAAGGGTTTAGAAAAGAAAACGGGACGTCCTGAGACGTCCCGTTACTAGTGATTGGTGGAGCTGGCGGGAGTTGAACCCGCGTCCGAAAATCATTCATCTTTGGTACTACATGCTTAGTCGATCTTTAATTTCGCCATCCACCTGCGAACCGACACGCTAATGAATGACTAACCTGAATTATAATTCGCCGTTCATCTCTCAGGTGGGAAAATCCGGGCTAGCGCGTTTGGTTTTGATCCCTCGTTGGTCCCCGTCTTACGTGCGGAAGCTAGGGCGAGAGAGCTCTCAGCAGGGTATTAAGCTGCTAGTGCGTAGTTTTCGTCGTTTGCGACTATTTTTTTGCGGTTTGTTAACGAGGCCTACCGCACCTCGGCATGCACCTCAGACTGCAAAATTCCCGTCGAATCCTGAATCAGCCCCAAGGTTGTAACTCGCATACTACCAGAAAAGTATTGTGTGTCCAGTGGTATACGATTAACTGGTTACTATTAACGCAGGTTGTTGCTCTTCATGACGCGTGCTTTCTGGCGTTGCCAGTCTTTGTCTTTCAGGTCATCACGTTTATCGTGCAGTTTTTTACCTTTCGAGACGCCGATTTTCAGCTTGACCCAAGAACGTGACCAGTACAGCGATAGCGCGGTTAACGTCATCCCTTCACGGTTTATACGACCGAACAGGTTATCCAGTTCACGACGCGATAACAGCAGCTTGCGCACGCGGATCGGGTTCGCGACCACGTGAGTGGAGGCTTGCTGCAGTGGCGTGATGGTCATGCCGGAGATAAACGCTTCTCCGTCACGCAAGTATACATAACTTTCTGCGATGTTGGCTTTACCCTGGCGAAGTGATTTGACTTCCCAGCCCTGTAGCTCCAGACCAGCTTCGATTTCATCTTCAATGAAATACTCGTGGCGGGCTTTTTTGTTCAGCGCGATAGTGTTGCTACCCGCTTTTGTCTTTGAATTTTTCTTTACCATAGTGGGCGCATTATACGGATTGGTGGAAAGTTAGGGAATGGTTTTCTTTGTGTAGCATAAGGTTAACCGAATCATAGCTCAAGAGGCATTATGCAGTAACTTGAGCTCGCTAAGGGATAAAAGTACAATCAGAGTGGGTGCGATATTCCGAACTGAACTCAACTGAGCGGAATATAGGTATAAATAGTTATGTAGGCACGAATTTTTGGTGCAGTTCACGCGAAGGTGAGGAGAAAAGATGAAGCAAGTTAGTCGTTCCGCGTTGGTCTCGTTCAGTGCGGATCAGATGTTTCATTTAGTCAATGATGTGGCGAGCTATCCGGAATTTTTACCCGGATGTTCGGGCAGCCGCGTGCTGGAGACAACCTCAGATAAGATGGTGGCGTCTGTGGATGTGTCCAAGGCCGGCATCAGCAAAACCTTCACGACCTCTAATGAGCTGAGCCATGGGCAGTCGATCATTATGAACTTGGTGGATGGCCCGTTCCGTACTCTCCGTGGCGGCTGGTTTTTCACTCCACTGGATGAATCGGCGTGTAAAGTTGAGCTGAAACTAGAATTTGAGTTCTCAAGTAAAATGATTGAGCTGGCGTTTGGTAAGGTGTTTAACGAGCTGACCAGTAATATGGTGAATGCGTTTACCGCGCGTGCCAAACAGGTTTATGTATAACCGGCTTGTGATTAGCAGGCTTGTGTATACACGGTTTAAGCGAAGAGAGTTAACGCGCAATGAGTATTGAATCAGACATGATCCATGTTGAAGTGGTGTATGCTTTGCCGCATGAGCAGCGTGTGCTGACTCTGGTCGTCAATAAAGACATGACGGTGGAAGAGATCATTCAGACTTCGGGCGTACTGAAGATGTATCCGGAGATTGATCTGAGCAAAAACAAAGTCGGTGTGTTCAGCCGTAACGTGAAGCTGAATGCGACCGTGCGTGATCGTGACCGGATTGAGATCTACCGTCCGCTGCTGGCTGATCCGAAAGAAATCCGCCGCAAGCGCGCTGAACAAGCTAAAGCGGCTGCTAAAGCAGCCCCGGCCACCGGTGGCAAGCCGAGTGCGCAGCGCAAAGCAGAAGAAGCCTGATGATGTGTTAATTTTAAACAACCCGAGTTAACACGGCGCAATAAAAAGAGCTCGCTTAGGCGAGCTCTTTTGCTATCCGCTATTTGGTGTTGTTTCATCTTCTGTGATGCTTTGACTATCTGTGATTTTTACCTATCCAAGATAGCTTGAAAGCGCCGACTCACGATTTAGTTCAGGCTTTCAAAGAAGTCATCACTGGTTTTAAAATCACCGGCGATATCCATCAGGTTGCCGTCATTATTAAAATTGACGACCAGATTTTTCTGCTCGGTGTCGCCGTGTCCTGGTGTGTGATGGTAGATGTAATACCAGGTATCCGGATAGCCGTTTTCTACCAGCATTGGCGAGCCTAATACGTAGCGTACCTGATCTTTAGACATACCAAACTTCAGTTGATCAACCGACTGTTGCTCAACGTAGTTACCTTGGTTGATATCGATACGATAAACCAGACGCTCAACGACAGAACAGCCTGACAACATGGTCACGGCAAGGGGTAGGGCAACAAGCCACTTGGTTAACTGCATATTCAATTCTACTGCTGATCAAACTCAAAACTGGGGTGATAATAAACAAGCTCAGGGCAGAAGTAAAAACTTCACACTCTCCCTGAGCTTTTTATGACTGCGAATTTTGAATTAGGTTGCAAAGCGTGAACAAAAATTAGCAAATTTTGTCGATTAAGCCGCGATGAGCAGCTCTTTGGCATTGGCCAGCGTCGATTCTGTGATCTGGCTACCACCCAGCAGGCGAGCCAGCTCTGCTACTCGTTGTTCATTATCAAGCTTAACCATCTGGGTTTCCGTAGTGCCGCCTTTGGTGTGTTTAGCGACAAACAGCTGGTTATGACCGCAGCCGGCAACCTGAGGTAAGTGGGTGACACACATGACCTGGGTGGACTCGCCCAGGGTACGCAGCATTTTGCCTACTACGGCTGCCGTCGGGCCTGAGATACCCACATCCACTTCATCGAAAATCAGGCTCGGAGTATCGACTTTCTGCGCGGTAATCACCTGGATGGCGAGCGAAATCCGCGACAGTTCACCGCCGGACGCAACTTTGGCGATTGGCTGCAACGGTTGGCCCGGGTTGGTGGAAACCAGAAAGGTCACTGAGTCAAAACCAAGCGGCGATGGGTGGCCGCCCTGATTACACACATCAATTTTGAATTCGGCTTTTTCCATGCTCAGTTCATGCATGCTCTGGCTGATGAGCTTATCCAGCTCTTTGGCATAGCGGCTGCGTGATTTGTGCAGTTTCTCTGCCACGTTGACCAGTAACTGGTATTTGTTGCCGACTTCTTCTTCCAGCTCCGACATTTTTTCTTCCGAGCAGTCGAGTTGTTCGATTTGCTGCAGCAGATCCTGATGATGCTGATACAGGTCTTCCGGCAGGACATGGTGCTTGCGTGACAAGGACATAATGCGTGAGTAGCGCTCTTCGACATACGCCATGCGCTCCGGATCGACATCGATATTATCCAGATAGGAACGCAGTTCATTGTTGGCTTCTTCGAGCTGAATCATGGCTTCACTGATCATATTTGGCAATGCGGCCAGTTTTGTGTCCATTTCAGCCAGTTCAATCAGGGTATGGCTGACGCTTTGCAGCATGCCAAGCGCGTTGACATCTTCACCTTCGTAGAGCAGTTCAATTGCTTGCTGGCAGTTCATCGCCAGTTCACCGCTGTTGGACAGACGTTTGTGCTCCTGCTCCAGCTCAGCGTATTCGTCTTCGCCGATCGCCAGTTCATTCAGTTCTTTGATTTGGTATTCGAGCAGTTGCAGCTGAGCCAGATTCTGCTGGCTGTTTTCTTGCAGCTGTTTTAACTGATTGTTGGCCTGACGCCAGTTTTGGTAGGCAAGACGGGTCTTTTTCATCAGTTCACCGTGGCCGGCGTATTGATCCAGCATCGCCAGCTGTTGTTCCGGCTTCATCAGTTGCTGGTGAGCATGCTGACCATGGATGTTGATCAGCAATTGACCCAGGGATTTTAGCTGAGAAAGTGGTACCGGACTGCCGTTAATAAAGGCGCGTGAACGGCCATCTTTGCTGATGGTGCGACGCAGAATGCAGTCTTTGCCATCCAGCAGTTCGTTATCTTCCAGCCATCGGGTGGCGTGAATATTATTGTCGAGGACAAAAGCGGCGCTGACTTCGGTTTTTTCTTCACCTTGTCGCACCATGCTGGCTTCCGCGCGGCCGCCTAAACAGAGGCTAAGCGCATCAATGGCAATCGATTTACCGGCACCGGTTTCACCGGTGATGGTGGTCATTCCCTTTGACAGCTCCAGTTGCAGAGCTTTAACAATCGCAAAATTATTTACACTTAGATGAGCCAGCATTTTGTGCACCTGTATAATTGAACAATACTGTATAAGAAAACAGTATATACTGTTTCTTTATACAGTAAAGTTGGTCAGGTGAAATCTTTTGCTTAACCAGAGAGAAAGTGTGATCTGGGTCGCGTATCTTGGTTTTAGAACAATTTACTCGACCAGCCGAGCTTATTTCGCAATACATGGTAATAGCTGTAGTCTTGCGGATGAATCAGTTTCAGCACGTTAGGGCTCTGATAAATATGGATTTCATCTCCAGGTGACACTGGTAGGGATACCTGGCCGTCACAGCTGATTTCCTGCGTGCCCCGATTATCTGGCGAGACAATCAGCTTGATATGGCGCTTGCCGTCAACGACCAATGGGCGGGATGAGAGGGTATGCGGGAACATAGGGACCAGAGTGATGGCATTCAGGCTCGGCGACAAAATCGGGCCTCCGCCGGAGAGTGAATAGGCGGTAGATCCGGTCGGAGTCGAAATGATCAGGCCGTCTGAGCGCTGGGAAAACGCAAAATTGTTGTCGATGTAGACTTCAAATTCAATCATATGAGCGATTTTGCCCGGGTGCAGCACCGCTTCGTTGAGGGCTGCATTCTGGCTTTTCACCTGGCCGTGGCGGTGAATTTCTGCTTCTAGCAGAAAACGTTCTTCTTCCAGATAGTTGCCGGCGAGGACATCAATCAGACGATCCTGAAAATCTTCCGGATTGAGGTCGGTTAAAAAGCCAAGGTTACCGCGGTTGACGCCGATAACCGAAATATCGAAGCGCGAAAGGACACGTGCGGCACCGAGCATGTTGCCGTCACCACCGACAACGATGCCGAGGTCAGCATGCTTGCCCAGTTCAATCAGACTGGCAAAGTGGTCTCCGGGGATATCGGTCAGGATGTCACGCAACCGATCATCGATAAACACGGACTTACCTAAAGAAGTTAACCAATGGTAGAGATCTTTATGTGTCTGAATTGCTTGTTGATCCCGGGGTTTACCAATGATGGCGATCACTTCAAATGGGTTTTTCATAAGTTTTCCAACCGAATTAGGCTTGAATCAGAATTCTTCATCCCCATAATAAAGGCAAGTTACGCTTTTATGCGAATTTTTGTGTCAGGAAACGAGGGCTTATTGCGGTTTTCCGGTCAAATATTAGACCAGGTCGTCATTATCAGCGACTTACTGAGGAAAACAGTAATAATCTCATAAGCATTTCAACTCCTTAGCACATAAGTGATAAGAGTTCTGGAGATATCATGAGCAACGAAGAAAACAAGATGAAAGACGAAGAGCTGCAGCAAGACGCGGTACAAACTGAAGCGGAAGCCGTAGGCACTGATGCTGATATCGATTGGAATCAAGGCGCTGACTCTGCAGACGAACTTGATGAGAAAGAAGCAAAGATCGCTCAACTGGAAGCCGCTTTGCTGACCAGCGAAGAGCGTGTTAAAGAGCAGCAGGATGCCGTGCTGCGTGCCCGTGCTGAAGTGGAAAACATGCGCCGCCGCAGCGAGCAGGAAATCGACAAAGCACGTAAATTCGCGCTGAGCCGTTTTGCTGAAGAGCTGCTGCCGGTGATTGATAACCTGGAGCGCGCAATTCAGTCGGCTGATAGTGAAGTAGAAGCGATTAAACCGATTCTGGAAGGCGTTCAGCTTACTCATAAAACGTTCGTCGACACGATTGCTAAATTTGGTCTGAAAGAGATCAACCCGGAAGGTGAAGTGTTCAATCCGGAGCTGCACCAGGCGATGTCGATTCAGGAAAGCCCTGACCATGCATCAAATACAGTGATGTTTGTAATGCAAAAAGGTTATGAGCTGAATGGTCGTGTTGTACGTCCGGCGATGGTAATGGTTGCTAAATAAGCATCATCTGCCATAACGGCTATGACAATCAAGTAAAAAAAGAGAGACGAATGTCTCTCTTTTTTTATGCCTAACAGTGCAGTAACTCACTGTTGCGTATGGCTTTCTATTATTAATTGCTAATTAATAATAGAAATAACACTAAAAACAACCGATTAGAGTTTAATACGGGATTGATGGCTAAAAAATGGTCATTATTCTAACTTGCTCAATGTAACATTTTTGTAAACAAATGCTTTGGATTGTTGGTTTGCTGTGTATGATGCGCGCACGTTTTGCACAATGTGTGACATAAACGGCTGTATAACTAGAAATACTCAACACAACAATCTGGAGTGGAACGATGGATAAATCGCTCTCAACAAAAATCTTTTTAGGTTTATTTGCTGGTTTGGTGCTTGGCACCGGTATTCAGTATCTTTTTTCGGGCGTTGCCCTGTTTGATGTATATCTGCTTGGCGCTGCAGAAGGCGCAGGCGGGATGTTTGTTTCTCTGATCAAATTGCTGGTGGTGCCACTGGTTTACGTATCGATCATATGCGGTATTGTTGACCTGAAAGACATCTCGGCTTTTGGACGTCTGGGAACCAAAACTTTCGCGCTTTACCTGGTTAACACCATTATTGCGATTACGGCGGCACTGACCGTTGGCATGATTTTCCAGCCGGGGGCGGATGCGAATCTGGCCGGGACGGTTGCGCAGGCTGTTAAGCTGACCACAACAGAAACGCCGGACATTTTCTCGCTGGTGGTAAACATTGTACCGAGTAACCCGGTACAGGCGTTTGCTAACGGTGACATGCTGCAAATTATTTTTATGGCGATTCTGACCGGTCTGGCCATTCAGGCCCTGGACTCTCGTGGTGGCCCTGCGATCCGTACTTTTAAAATGGCCAATGAAATCATGATGAAGCTGGTCGGTCTGGTGATGAGCCTGGCACCATACGGTGTATTTGCCCTGATGACTCAACTGGGTGCGACGCTGGATGCGCATACCTTGTTCTCGGTCGCCGGTTATGTGGCCCTGGTGGTAGTGATGCTGGTGTTTTGGATTTTCGTCTTCTATCCGGTGGTCGTCGGCATGACAACCAGCGTTTCACCGAAGCAATTTTTGCGCGCGACCCGTGAGCAGGTACTGTTCTCGCTTTCGACCGCCAGCTCAAATGCCACCATCCCGGTGACGATGCGTACCCTGACTGAAAAGCTGCAAGTGTCAAAATCGGTAGCCGGTTTCGGTGTGCCGCTTGGCGCGACCATGAACATGTCCGGTGTGTCTATTTATATTGCGCTGGCGACCATTTTTGTTGCCAACGCGTTTGGCCAGCCGATCAACTTGGCCGATATCTTTACTCTGGGTCTGACGATTTTGCTGCTGTCGATTGGTGCCGGCGGTGTTCCGGGCGGCGGTGTGGTGATGGTCGGTGTATTGCTGCACCAACTGGGCCTGCCACCAGAAGGTCTGGCGATCATCGCTGCGGTCGACCGGATCAACGATATGTTCTGTACCTCATCTAACGTGGTGGGTGATACGGCGGTTAACACCATCGTGGCCAAAAGTGAAGGCGCGCTGGCTGCACAACCAGCGGACGGCGAACTGGCAACAGAATCACGCTAAAACAGCGCGCTGCAGAGCGATATAATCTGTTTATATTTCAGAGCGAAGCCTAGCGGCTTCGCTTTTTTATTGCCCAGGAACGGCGATTTGCCACGTCAGAGCGAGAAAAATTAAAACTTTTTTTATTTTGGCCCTTGAAAAGGCTCTTGCCGCCCTTATCTATGGGGCATACGAGAAACAAACATCAACGTTTTTGTTGGTGAGCAGGGTTGAAACCCGATTCTCTACCCCCACATAAGGGGTATAGCAAAACGAACATAGAATTTATTCGGAGATAGCCTGATGGGTAAGATCATTGGTATTGACTTAGGTACTACTAACTCATGTGTTGCTGTGCTTGACGGCGACAAACCTCGCGTAATTGAAAATGCTGAGGGTGAGCGTACAACACCTTCTATTATTGCGTACACAGATGGTGAAACGCTAGTTGGTCAACCAGCGAAACGTCAAGCTGTAACCAACCCAGAAAACACGCTGTTCGCAATCAAACGTCTGATTGGTCGTCGTTATGAAGACGAAGAAGTACAACGTGACATCTCTATCATGCCTTACAAAATCGTTAAGGCAGACAACGGTGACGCTTGGGTCGAAGCGAAAGGCCAGAAAATGGCAGCGCCACAGGTTTCAGCTGAAGTTCTGAAGAAAATGAAGAAAACGGCTGAAGATTACCTGGGCGAGAAAGTAACCGGCGCGGTTATCACAGTCCCAGCTTACTTCAACGATGCACAGCGTCAGGCAACCAAAGATGCTGGCCGTATCGCAGGTCTTGAAGTAAAACGTATCATCAACGAACCGACTGCAGCCGCTCTGGCTTACGGTCTGGACAAACAAGGCGGCGACCGCACTATAGCGGTATACGACCTGGGTGGTGGTACATTTGATATTTCAATCATCGAGATCGATGAAGTTGAAGGCGAGAAAACGTTCGAAGTTCTGGCAACCAACGGTGACACTCACCTGGGTGGTGAAGACTTCGACAACCGCATGATCAACTACCTGGTTGAAGAGTTCAACAAAGAACAAGGCATCAACCTGAAAAACGATCCGCTAGCGATGCAGCGTCTGAAAGAAGCGGCAGAGAAAGCGAAGATCGAACTGTCTTCTGCGCAGCAAACCGACGTGAACCTGCCGTACATCACTGCAGACGCGACGGGTCCTAAGCACATGAATGTTAAAGTGACGCGTGCGAAACTGGAATCTCTGGTTGAAGACCTGGTACAACGTTCTCTGGAACCACTGAAAGTGGCACTGGCGGATGCTGACCTGTCTGTGAAAGACATCACTGACGTTATCCTGGTGGGTGGTCAGACTCGTATGCCTATGGTTCAGAAGAAAGTGGCTGACTTCTTTGGTAAAGAAGCACGTCGTGACGTGAACCCTGATGAAGCCGTAGCGGTTGGTGCTGCAGTTCAAGGTGGCGTACTGGCGGGTGACGTGAAAGACGTGCTGCTGCTGGACGTAACGCCACTGTCTCTGGGTATCGAGACGATGGGTGGTGTAATGACTAAGCTGATTGAGAAAAACACCACGATTCCTACTAAAGCGAACCAGGTGTTCTCAACGGCAGAAGATAACCAGAACGCAGTAACTATCCACGTACTGCAAGGTGAGCGCAAACAGGCGACTTACAACAAGTCTCTGGGTCAGTTCAACCTGGAAGGCATCCAAGCTGCACCACGTGGTATGCCACAGATCGAAGTAACCTTCGACCTGGATGCGGACGGTATCCTGCACGTATCAGCGAAAGATAAGCAAACGGGTAAAGAGCAGAACATCACTATCCAGGCATCTGGTGGTCTGAGCGATGAAGACATCGAGAAAATGGTTCAGGAAGCAGAAGCTAACAAAGAAGCGGACAAAAAGTTCGAAGAGCTGGCCACTGCACGCAACCAGGCTGACCAACTGATCCACGGTACTCGTAAGCAAATCGAAGAAGCGGGTGACGCTCTGCCAGCAGACGAGAAAGAGAAAATCGAAGCTGCACTGAACGAGCTGGAAACAGCGAAGCGCGGTGAAGATAAAGCAGAAATCGACGCGAAAGTTCAAGCGCTGATGACGGCTTCTCAGAAACTGATGGAAATTGCTCAGCAGAAAGCTCAGGCACAGCAAGGCGCTGATGCTGGTCAGCAGTCAGCATCGCAAGATGACGACGTGGTTGACGCCGAGTTTGAAGAAGTGAAAGACGACAAGAAATAATTCTTTGTCTGAAGGGGCTTGAATTTGTACAATTCAGGCCCTTCATCTTCGACTCTTCCCTCACGGGAAACACGAAGTTCGATGCGGGCGTTGGGGGAAACTCTTACGCCCGTAAATTTGTCGACTTAGTTAAGGATCCTAGGGCCTAGATTCTTTAACTATGTCGATACAAACACCAAGCGGCGTAACCACGTCGTTTGCAGTAACAGATTGGTGACCTAGAACATGTCAAAACGTGATTTTTACGAAGTATTAGGCGTTAGCCGTGATGCCTCTGAGCGCGATATTAAGAAGGCGTACAAACGCCTGGCGATGAAATACCACCCGGACCGTAACCAGGGTGAGGCCAGCTCTGCGGATAAGTTTAAAGAAGTAAAAGAAGCGTATGAGATTCTGACTGATCCACAGAAGAAAGCGGCGTACGACCAGTATGGTCATGCTGCCTTTGAACAGGGCGGTGGCGGCTTTGGCGGCGGCGGTTTCGGCGGCGGTGGTTCTGCTGACTTTGGCGACATTTTCGGTGACGTCTTCGGTGATATTTTCGGCGGTGGCCGTCGCGGCGGCGGTTCTCCGCGTCCGCAGCGTGGCGCTGACCTGCGTTACAACATGGAGCTGACTCTGGAAGAGGCCGTGCGTGGCGTTTCGAAAGAGATCCAGGTTCCGACTCTGGTGCACTGTGACAGCTGTGACGGTTCTGGTGCGAAGAAAGGCACCTCGGCTCAGACCTGTGGCACCTGTCATGGCCACGGCCAGGTACAGATGCGTCAGGGCTTCTTTGCTGTGCAGCAAACCTGTCCGACCTGTCACGGTAAAGGCAAAATCATCAAAGATCCTTGTGATTCTTGCCATGGCCAGGGCCGTAAGCAGCAGACCAAGACGCTGAATGTGAAGATCCCGGCAGGTGTGGATACCGGTGACCGTATCCGTCTGGCCGGTGAAGGTGAAGCCGGGGAAATGGGTGCTCCGGCGGGCGATCTGTACGTACAGGTGCACGTTAAAGAGCACAATATTTTCGAACGTGAAGGCAATAACCTGTACTGTGAAGTACCGGTCAGCTTTGCGATGGCAGCCTTGGGCGGTGAAGTCGAAGTGCCAACACTGGATGGCCGTGTGAACCTGAAAGTGCCGGAAGAGACTCAGACCGGTCGTATGTTCCGCATGCGCGGTAAAGGCGTGAAGAGTGTGCGCGGTGGTGCGGTTGGTGACCTGATCGTCAAGCTGGTTGTCGAAACTCCGGTGAAACTGAGCGCGCGTCAGAAAGAGCTGCTGCGTGAGCTGGAAGAGTCTTGCGGTGGCGAAGCGGCTAATAAGCATAAGCCAAAATCGGAAGGCTTCTTCAACGGTGTGAAGAAATTCTTCGACGATCTGACCAGCTAAGCTGAACACATTATTCGTTAAGTTAATCCGGTAACCTGTTAAACCGATCGTGATTAAGTAAAATGATAGTGATTAGCTTAAAGCGAGAATTAACAAGGCCTGCATTGCAGGCCTTTTTTGTGCCTGGTGATCAGCGCCAGCAGGCAACGGGCTCACGTTCGCCCTGGCTGCTGAGTGTCAGCCGGGTATAGAGCTGTCCGTCGCACCTGTCGCTGTTCTGCTCAGTTTTTGTTTGCGGTGTGGCATAAATCAGATAACCACCTTCAGACAGCTCCAGTCCTATCTGATACCGGTTTGGGTCTGATTCGCACAGCAGGCAGTGGCCGGCGTTAAATATCTCCTGGCGGTGATAGCCGTTGCGGTAACTGGTCTCAAGCTGCAACTGAATCCGGGTCATGTCACTCAGAGCCAGGCCGCGGTGCGCGCGCTGCATATGGTCAGCATAGAGCGGATAGGTCAGGGCTGAGAGGATCAGCAGCAGTGCCATCGCCAGGATCAATTCGATCAGCGTCATACCCTGAATGTTGCTTTGTCCTCTGTTGCAGTTATTTATTCGAATCATTTCCATCGCTTTTCCTGTCTGTATTCAGCCCATTGTGAAACTTGTTAGCCTGATAGCAAGACGGGTTATAGGTTCTCTCTCTGATTGCATGAGGTTCTTGGAAATGGTTCGCGGATTTAGTTTGCTAGAACTGCTGATAACGGTAGTGATGCTGAGCATTTTACTGGCGGCAGCGATACCCGATTTCAGCCAGGTGACCGGCCGGGAAACAATACGTTCTCTGGCGGGGCAGTTACAGGGCTTCATCCAGCACGCCAAATCCGAGGCTGTACTGCGTAACCGCGATTTATGGGGGCATATTGTCTGGGAGGCTGACAACGACAGTCACTGGCGTCTGATTTTGAGTGACAGCAGCGAACCCGGTAGCGGAGAACGATTAATGGTACTCGATGGCCGCGAGTTCCACGCGCTCAAGCTGAGAGCGACCTTCGCGCGCGACCGGATTCAGTTTGATGGTGTGCGCGGCAAAGTCAGTAACGGCAGTTTCTATTTTCATCCCGATGGTGCAGGGGCTCCGGAGCTGCGTCTTACCACGTCATTTGGTGCCAGCCGGGTGATGGTCTGTGCGCCGGAGGGAGAGAGCTATGGCTATCCAAAATGTGATTAATCCGTTTCATCGCGGCCTGCAACGTCAACGTGGTGTAACGCTGATCGAAATGATGGTGGCCTCTTTACTCGGGCTGATGGCATTGTCCGTGACCAGCCAGGTCATGATTAAAGGCCAGGCTTATGTCGCAGAGCGCAGCCAGCAACTGCTGCTGGTGCAGACTATGAGCAGTGTTATGCAGGTGCTGAAAGAGGATCTCTATCAGGCCGGATTTGACCGCGGCGGATCCGTGACTCTGCTGGATGGCGGTCATGTCATCCAGTCGGGGCCGGATGCGGCATCACTGGGCTATGTGTACCGAGTTGCCGAAAATGGTGAGCAGGCTTATCGCAACGTAGTGTATCGCTTTGACCGTGAAGAGGGAGTACTGCGTCTTTGCGAGAAAGCCCAGCCTGCACCGCTCACTTTTCTTCAGGCGTCGGACTCCGGCTGGGGCGGGAATTGTTATTCGCTGTTTGAACCGCGCCAAATCCGGGTTTCAGAGTTTCGGGTCACGACTTGGCGTGTGGCTGGCGGGCAGGCTACCGCTCTGCTCACCGAGGTCAGGCTCAGCGCGCGGCTGACCAGGCAGCCACAGTTCAGTCACAGCCTTTCCTTTCAGCTTTTAACCCGTAACGGAAAATGAGCACGAACGCCAAGGGCATGGTCACCCTGCTGGTGGTGTCACTGCTGTTGATACTGGCGTTAGTGATGACGCTAGGGCTGCATCAGGCTCTGTTTTATCAAATCAAGCGGGCCCACAATGAGCTGATTTCACGCCAGCAGTTCTGGATAGCGGAAGGCGGCCTGGAGTGCCTGTTCAGTATCACTCATCAATCGGGGCGACTGCCGGACAAGGCCAGTATTGCGCTGTGTAATCAGCATGGTTTAGTGCGGTTTGATTACCAGATGGTACAACCGAGCGAATCCGGTCAGCCGGGATTAGTGACGGTCGGGGCCAGTTACGGCTATCGGCGTATACAACGGACTCTGGCCTATGTCGTCGAGGCCGATACTGCTAGCAGTGAAGAGGCAGAAAGCGAGCCGGATCAACAGCAGAGCATCGTCTGGCAGCCGGGATCTTGGAGCGCACGCTGAGATGGATATTACGATGGTAAGAGCAGCTATCAGACGGAGAAAGAGATAATGGCAGCGAGCCGCGTTAGGCGGCGTATAGCTGCCGGGGCGAACGGATTCAGCCTGATAGAAGTCATGATCGCCTTTATCCTGGTCAGTGTTGGATTGCTGGGGCTGATGAGCTGGCAACTGTTTATTGAGCAGCGCAGCGATTATGCACAGCGCAGCGGGCAGGCGCTTGCTCTGGCAGAGCAAAAGCTGACCTGGTTTTATACCCGGGGCGCGCAATCTTCGTTGTCTGAGCTGACGGTCGCGGATTTTGCGCGCGATGTGGTCAGCGGCGAAGAGGTTGCGGGTTCGGATTATCGCTTGGTCTGGAGTGTGGCTCTACTCAGCCCGGTACTGAAATCGATTCGGATCGAAGTGATCTGGCGCGATCGACTCGGTGTCGAACGCAGCATAGAGCTAAGTACCCTGCTGTCACGCTATGCGCAATATCAGGCTGATGATGAATGATAAGTGGCGAAACCGCTTGTGGCGAAACCGATGGATTGCCGCGGGGATCATGTTGTTGTGAGTCACAAAAAGCCCGCAGCTGCGGGCTTAGGGGGTATCCGGGGTAACGCAGGGCGATGGTGAAATGCTGACTCGCCTTACGCTTTCAGGAACTGGGCGTGGAACGCCAGATGTTCTGAAATAAAGCTCTGGATAAAGAAGTAGCTGTGGTCGTAACCCGGATGCAGACGAATCTGCACGTCTAGCTGCTTGGCCTCTGCTACGGCTTGCAGGGTTTCCGGTTTCAGCTGGTCGTTGAGGAAGTTGTCGGCTTCACCCTGGTCGACCAGAATCGGCGTTTTGACCGGCAGCGCTTTCATCAGCTCGACCGCGTCGTACTGTTCCCAGGTCGATTTATCTTCCCCCAGGTAGTGACGGAACGCTTTCTGGCCCCATGGCACTGTCATCGGATGGCAAATAGGGCTGAAGGCTGAAATAGAGGTGTACTGATCCTGGTTTTTCATCCCGATGGTCAGGGCACCGTGACCGCCCATACTGTGGCCGGAAATCGCTTTCTGTTTGTTGACCGGGAAGTGGGCTTCAATCAGTTGTGGCAGCTCATCGACAATGTAGCTGTACATCTGGTAGTGCTGCTTCCAAGGTTCTTGCGTCGCGTTGAGGTAAAAACCCGCGCCGAGGCCAAAGTCATAGGCGCCTTCAGCATCATCCGGTACGCCTTCGCCGCGCGGACTGGTGTCCGGGGCAACGATCGCGATACCCAGCTCAGCGGCTTTCTGGAACGCCGCGGCTTTTTGCATGAAGTTTTCGTCAGTGCAGGTCAGGCCTGACAGCCAGTAAAGAACCGGAACCGGATTGGTCGAAGACGCTTCCGGTGGCAGGTAAATCGCGAAACGCATGTCGCAGCTCAGTACGTCTGAGCGGTGTTGATATTGTTTATGCCAGCCTTCAAACACCTTAGCCTGACTGAGATTGGTGAGACTCATTCTTGCTCCTTGGACAGAGTATTCCGATAGCACAAGGTTGCAGCGCCGTTGGCAGTGCTGCAACCTGATTAATGTGCGGGATAATCCTAAGTCGGGATTATTTGCAATCGACGTAAGTGATTACGCGATTATTTGTCGTAGTGAATCACAGAGCGGATGCTTTCACCTGAGTGCATCAGGTCAAACGCTTCGTTGATCTTGTCCAGTGACATGGTGTGAGTGATGAACTCTTGCAGGCCGAATTCGCCCGCCAGGTACTGGTCTACGATGCCAGGCAGTTGTGAACGGCCTTTTACGCCACCGAATGCGCTACCACGCCATACACGACCGGTTACCAGCTGGAACGGACGCGTTGAGATTTCCTGACCTGCACCGGCAACACCGATGATGACAGACTCACCCCAACCTTTGTGACAGCATTCCAGTGCCTGACGCATCACGTTCACGTTACCGATACATTCGAACGAGAAGTCTACACCGCCGTCGGTCATCTCAACGATCACTTCCTGGATAGGCTTGTCGAAGTTTTGCGGGTTGATGCAGTCGGTCGCACCTAGTTGCTTGGCCAGGTCGAATTTACGCTCGTTGATATCGATACCGATGATGCGGCTGGCGCCAGCCATACGTGCGCCGATGATCGCAGACAGACCGATACCGCCCAGGCCGAAGATAGCCACAGTGTCGCCTTCTTTCACTTTCGCAGTGTTCATTACGGCGCCCATACCTGTGGTTACCCCACAGCCCAGCAGACACACTTCTTCCAGTGGTGCTTCTTTGTTCACTTTCGCCAGTGAAATTTCTGGCAGTACAGTGTATTCAGAGAAAGTGGAGCAACCCATGTAGTGGTAGATTGGCTGACCGTCTTTGTAGAAACGGGTAGTGCCGTCTGGCATTAGACCTTTACCCTGGGTTTCACGCACCGCGCTACACAGGTTGGTTTTGCCAGATTTACAGAATTTACACTCGCCACACTCTGCAGTGTAAAGCGGGATAACGTGATCGCCGACTTCTACGCTGGTTACGCCTTCGCCGACCATTTCCACAATACCGCCACCTTCGTGACCCAGGATTGACGGGAACACGCCTTCCGGATCGTCACCAGACAGAGTGAATGCGTCAGTGTGACAAACACCGGTTGCCACGATACGCACGAGTACTTCGCCTTTACGCGGCAGCATTACGTCCACTTCTTCGATTTTCAGTGGCTCTTTTGGTCCCCAGGCTACCGCTGCACGAGATTTGATAAATTTGTCTTGTGACATGGAGTGATTCCTTTTCATAACATTAAAGGTGAAAGACGGAGTGCGTGACACCATCAAGCTGATTCAATTGTCTGCATCCGGGTCAGAGCGTTATCGCTCGGGAAAGCGACGCCGGAGCGCGAACTAAGATAATCAGTATAGACGCTTCTCAGCTTGTTATAATCGGGGTAAAGTGAGAATGACTTTTACGAATTTGTAATAATCAAACGGTAAGTAATTGTAATTACGATAAGCTTATCGAGATCATCAGGCTAAGTGAGGGGCTATGGCAAGCTGGGAAGGGGTCAATGAATTTGTTGCGGTGGCCGAAACCGGCAGTTTTACTCAGGCCGCGCTGCGTATGACGACCTCGGTTGCCAACGTCAGCCGCCGGGTGGCGGTGCTGGAAGAGCGTCTGGGCGTCAAGCTGCTGCTGCGCACCACGCGTAAAGTGTCACTGACCGAAGCCGGGCAGGTGTATTACCTGCAGTGCCGCGCATTGCTTGAGGGGCTGGAACAGGCCGAGCTGGCCGTGACCCAGATGCAGCAGACACCGAAAGGTAAGGTCAAAGTGACCGCACCGGTCACTTACGGCGAGCAGAAAATCGCGCCGCTGCTGCACGATTTTTTGCAGCTCTACCCGCAGCTGGAGTTGGATCTGGTGCTCAGCAACCAGAAGCTGGACTTGATTGAACAGGGTGTTGACGTTGCGGTGCGGCTCGGCCAGCTTGATGATTCGAGTTTTATTGCCCGTCGTCTGAGTAACCGCCATCTGTACGTGTGTGCCACGCCGGAATATCTCGCTCAGTATGGCACGCCACATACCTTGTCGGAGCTCAACCAGCACTATTGTCTGATTGGGACGTATGATCACTGGCGTTTTAAAGAAAATCATCAGTCGCGCTCGATCCGGGTCAAAGGACGCATCAGTTGCAGCAGCGGAGTGGTGTTACTCGATGCGGTGTTGAAAAGTATGGGTCTGGCGCAGTTGCCAGATTATTACGTCTCCGAGCATCTGGAATCCGGGCGTCTGGTTGAAGTACTGCCAAGCTATCGGGATGACCGCGAAGGGGTATGGGCGCTGTATCCACAAAACCGTCATTTGTCGCCTAAAGTACGTTTGCTGGTGGATTATCTCGCCCAGCATTTGCCGGGCTGAAGCCGTCGGGAATTTCACCACGCAGCGACGTCGCCGGTACAGTGAATCAAGCGGCACAGCAAATTTAATTTGAATATCCGGCCTGTGAGCTTGCTATAATCGCGCTTCACTGACTATTGAGGCCCTCATGACAGACAGCACATTCTCTTTTACTCCCCAGGATGAACTCTTTATGCGCCGCGCGATGGAACTGGCCGCGGCGGCGGAAGCGCAAGGTGAAGTGCCGGTCGGTGCGGTACTGGTTAAAGACGGCGCGGTGATCGCTGAAGGCTGGAACCGTTCGATCACTGCCTGTGATGCGACCGCGCATGCGGAAATTCAGGTGCTGCGCAAAGCGGGAGCGGTGTTGGGCAACTATCGTCTGCTTGATACCACCTTGTATGTCACGCTCGAGCCCTGTCCGATGTGCGCCGGCGCTTTGCTGCACAGCCGGGTAAAACGGATTGTGTTTGGCGCGCCGGATCTCAAAGCGGGCGCCGCCGGTACCGTACTGGATCTGTTCAGCAGTCAGGCGGCCTATCATTACGCCACAGTCGAAAAAGGCTTACTGGAGCAGGAGTGCCGGGCTCAGTTGCAGGCATTTTTTCAACGTCGTCGTAAGGAAATTAAAGCTCGCAAAGAGGCGGAGAAACAAGCGCAGCAGCAAGCGGGTAATGAATAAGTGGTGTCACACCAAGAACTGGTTTGCGAGCTGGCAGAATGGGTTTAATGACCGGAAGCTTGGGTTCAATGGCAGAGGACGGGCTATTGGCAAACATCCACTGGCAGCAGATGTTTGCATTCCGGAGCTCATCCGGACAAGGTTATCTTATCTGCAGAACGTGACCTTGTCCGGAAACTGAGCACTATCCTGATAACTGAACATACGCGCGATGACGGGCCAGCACTTTGCGTTTGCTGTTGGCCATCATACGGCGTCGGCGGCTGGCCGAACTGGCTTTATTCAGGAGTTTTGTGTGACGTTTACGTCGCAGCATAAAACACCCTCCTACAACTGACTATAAACAAGAAACCCTGCCACTCTCATCCGCGCAGCAAAGTCCGCGGCTTAACACCGCTGGGGGCTGAGAACAAGGGGAGAGGTGAGCAGGAAACCCAAAAATAACAGCTTAATGTGTTGGTGTGACACCGCCATGTCATGCTACCCCGCGTTTGCAGCGGCGTTATCATCCGGGATCACACCAAGGGTCAGCCAACGGCATTGCGTGTGCTGACCCCTTCCTATGTATGGTTTTTAAGGACAAAAATCAAGTAATTATTGCGAACCGGCTGTTGGCGCGGCGCTGGTTGGCTGCGCAGGCGTGGCTGCGCTCTGGATCGGTGCCAGCTCGTCCTCACTCTCTTCCAGCATGTCATCTTCGGTATCGTCAGGCTCTTCAACGCTGATGACTGCCAGGTCGTCGGTACCTGAGTCATCGTTCTCAAGCTGTTTCTGCTCGACGTGGCCGATGATGCTCTGGTAGTAACGGCGGATGTTCTCCACATAACTCAGTGCTTCGTCCCCGCGCGCATAACCATAACGAGTCTGGGTAAAGTAACGTTTCTGACGCAGTTGCGGCAGGCGATCTTTCACATCCGCCCAGGAATCCGGTGAACCGCCCTGCAGTTTGGTCAGGCGACGCGCGTCCATCATGTGGCCGTAGCCAACGTTGTACGAGGCAAGGGCAAACCAGATTTTCTCATGATCGGGAATTGAATCCGGCACCCGCTCTATCATCCGGCGCAGGTATTCCACCCCGCCACGTACCGACTGTTCCGGATTGAGGCGGTTGGTGACGTCGACACTACGCGCGGTCGGCAGGGTCAGCATCATCATGCCGCGTACCCCGGTCGGTGATTTGGCATTCGGGTTCCAGTGTGATTCCTGATAGGCCAGCGCGGCAATCAGACGCCAGTCGAACTCTTCCGAATATTTCTGGAACAGCGGCATCCATTTCGGCAAGCGGCTATCCAGAGCACGGATAAAGGCACGGGTATCGACATAGTCAAAGCTGCCGATATGACCGATGTATTTCTCTTCCAGAGAGGCCAGACTACCGGACTGTTTCAGGTTACCGAAGAACTCAATCATCATGGCGTACAGGCTTTCGTCATCCGAGCGGCGCATAAACCAGGAAATTGGTTGATCTTCGGTCAGCTCAAATGCCGTCGCAATATCGGGATAGATACGTTGGGACAGTGAAATCTCGACCGAATCGGCCATGGTAAATGGCAGATCCCCCACAGAAACCTGCTTGAGCAGATCATTCACGTCGGCGTTATTATCGACGTGATAGTGAAATTCCGGATAGGTCGCTCTGAGGCTGTTGAGGGTGCTTTCGAAGTGTGAATCATCCACCACACTCAGAATGGGCTGTTCGCCGTTGTTTTCGTACAGTTCGTTCTGTTTTGCCAGCAACTGCTCAATATTACGTGGCCGCCATTCGCCTTTCTTATACACGATCTGTTGCGAAACGTAGTAATAAGCAGGGCCGGCCCGGTAATTTTTCAGCCGTTGCTCGGACTGACTCAAACCGGCGGCGATGATGTCTATCTCACCATTTTTCAGGGCCGGAAACAGGCTCGCCAGGCGGTAAGCCGGTTTCATTTCCAGCTTCACGCCCAGTTCGCGGGCAAACTCACGCGCCAGTTCGTAATCCAGACCAGCCGGACCATCGGGACCGATATAGTAGGAGAGCTGATTGTTGAGGGTCCCGACACGCAATACGCCGCGTTCCAGAATATGGTCGAGTTCACTTTTAGGTTCGGAGTCTATCTGGCAGCCGGAGGCCAGTAAAGTAAAGGCGGCCAGCAATACGATGCGACTCAGTGAGGCGAAGGAAAGCTTGGTCATGAATTCGAAATCTCTTACGTCTAGTGTTGCCTTTATACCAAACCCCATCCACTTGGCAAAGTTTTGCAGGTGATGGCTGGAATTTGCGTCTAACATTTGAGCAAATGAGTGGAAATTCAAATTTAAGAAAAAAAATGACGCAAACGGTTGCTTTTGATGTTACGTCACAAAAAAAAATCCTCTATAATGCGCACGCAAACGAAAGATGAAATCGGTATGAGTTCAGTGAAAAATGGCCTAATCTGCTGTTATTTATATGAATTCATTCCAATTACATCTTAATCACTTGCATATAAGAGACCTAAGCACATGAGAATTTTGCGTGGCTCCCCAGCGCTTTCCGAGTTTCGAGTTAACAAACTACTGGAAACTTGTCGTGAACAAAACCTGCCAGTGACCGGCATCTATGCTGAGTTTATGCACTTTGCTGATCTCAAAGCCGATCTCGATGGTGCGGAACTCGAAAAGTTAGAGAAGCTGCTGACTTACGGTCCAACCATTCAAGAACATGAACCGCAGGGATTACTGCTGTTAGTCACCCCTCGTCCGGGTACGATTTCGCCTTGGTCTTCAAAGGCGACCGACATCGCGCAAAACTGTGGTCTGTCTCAGGTGAAGCGTCTTGAGCGTGGCACGGCTTACTACATCGAAAGCGAACAGGCTCTGAGCGAAGAGCAGGTTGCGGCGCTGAAAGCGCTGCTGCATGACCGCATGATGGAAGTGACGTTCAGCGAACTGGAAGCGGCACAGGCGCTGTTTACCGTGGCAGAACCCGCTCCTCACACTGAAGTGGATATTCTGGCGGGTGGCCGTAAAGCTCTGGAAGAGGCGAACGTTGCTCTGGGTCTGGCTCTGGCAGAAGATGAAATTGATTACCTGGTGGAAAACTTCACCAAACTGGGTCGCAATCCAAACGACATCGAACTGATGATGTTTGCTCAGGCGAACTCAGAGCACTGTCGTCACAAGATTTTCAACGCAGACTGGACCATCGATGGTGTTGCGCAGGATAAATCTCTGTTCAAGATGATCAAAAACACCTTTGAAACCACGCCGGATCACGTGCTGTCTGCTTATAAAGACAACGCGGCGGTAATGACAGGGTCTAAAGTCGGTCGTTTCTTCCCGAACCCGGATTCTCGTCAGTATGGCTACCATCACGAAGATGCGCACATCCTGATGAAGGTGGAAACTCACAACCACCCAACCGCGATTTCACCTTGGCCAGGCGCGTCAACCGGCAGCGGTGGCGAAATCCGTGACGAAGGCGCAACCGGTATCGGTGGTAAGCCAAAAGCGGGTCTGGTTGGTTTTACCGTCTCTAACCTGCGTATTCCTGAATTTGTTCAGCCATGGGAAAGCGATTTCGGCAAACCTGGCCGTATCGTCAGCGCGCTGGACATCATGCTGGAAGGCCCTCTGGGTGGCGCGGCATTCAACAACGAATTCGGTCGTCCGAACCTGCTGGGTTACTTCCGTACTTACGAAGAAAAAGTCACTTCTCACGCGGGTGAAGAAATTCGTGGTTACCACAAGCCAATTATGATTGCCGGCGGTATGGGTAACATCCGTGACGAGCACGTGCAGAAGAAAGAGATCCCGGTCGGCGCTAAGCTGATTGTACTGGGTGGCCCGGCGATGAACATCGGCCTGGGTGGCGGTGCCGCTTCTTCTATGGCGTCTGGTCAGTCGGCTGAAGATCTGGATTTCGCTTCGGTACAGCGTGAAAACCCGGAGATGGAACGCCGTTGTCAGGAAGTGATCGACCGCTGCTGGCAGTTGGGCGATGCCAACCCAATCGCGTTTATCCACGATGTGGGCGCGGGCGGTATCTCGAACGCATTGCCTGAGCTGGTGGATGATGGTAACCGCGGCGGTAAATTCCAGCTGCGTGACGTACCAAACGATGAACCGGGCATGAGCCCGCTGGAAATCTGGTGTAACGAATCGCAAGAGCGTTATGTACTGGCGGTAGCGGCAGAAAACATGGCCCAGTTCGACGCGATTTGTAAGCGTGAACGTGCGCCTTACGCCGTTGTGGGCGAAGCGACTGAAGAGCGTCACCTGACGCTGGAAGACAGCCACTTCGATAACACGCCAATCGATATGCCAATGGATATCCTGCTTGGTAAGGCGCCGAAGATGCACCGCGAAGCGACGACACTGAAAGTCAACAGCCCGGCGCTGGATCGCAACGGCATCGAACTGAATGATGCGCTAGAGCGCGTACTGCGTCTGCCGGCTGTCGCTGAAAAAACCTTCCTGATCACCATTGGTGACCGTACCGTAACGGGTCTGGTTGCGCGTGACCAGATGGTTGGTCCTTGGCAGGTGCCAGTGGCGAACTGTGCGGTAACAGCAGCGAGCTACGATACTTACCACGGCGAAGCGATGTCGATGGGTGAGCGTACTCCGGTTGCTCTGCTTGACTTCGGCGCGTCAGCGCGTCTGGCAGTCGGTGAGTCTCTGACTAACATCGCGGCGACCGATATCGGCGATATCAAACACATTAAACTGTCAGCAAACTGGATGTCTCCGGCCGGTCACCCGGGTGAAGATGCGGGTCTGTACGAAGCAGTGAAAGCTGTCGGCGAAGAGCTGTGTCCTGCGCTGGGCCTGACCATTCCGGTGGGTAAAGACTCAATGTCGATGAAGACCAAGTGGGAAGAGAACGGCGAAAGCAAAGAAGTGACTTCGCCACTGTCACTGGTTATCACTGCATTTGGCCGTGTTGAAGATGTACGCAAGACAGTGACACCTCAACTGCGCACTGACCAGGGCGATACGTCTCTGGTACTGGTTGACCTGGGTAACGGTCAGAACCGTCTGGGTGCAACCGCACTGACTCAGGTTTACAAGCAGCTGGGCGACAAGCCTGCTGACGTTGACAACGCAGAGCAGCTGAAAGGCTTCTTTGATGCGATGCAGACTCTGGTTCGCGCAGACAAGCTGGTGGCTTACCACGATAAAGGTGACGGTGGTCTGCTGGTGACTCTGGCGGAAATGGCGTTTGCCGGCCATTGTGGTGTGCAGGCCGATATCTCAGCACTGGGCGACGACGCTCTGGCGGCGCTGTTTAACGAAGAACTGGGTGCTGTGGTTCAGGTTAAGAACGCTGAACTGGACGCTGTACTGGCAACGCTGGCAGACAATGGTCTGGCACAGTGTTCACACGTTATCGGTTCGGTACAAGCGTCAGACCGCTTTGTGGTGGCTTCTGGTGCAGACGTACTGCTGGATCGCTCGCGTACCGAACTGCGTACTATCTGGGCAGAAACCACGCATAAGATGCAGGCGATGCGCGATAACCCGGCATGTGCTGATCAGGAATTTGTTGCTAAGCAAGACAACACTGACCCGGGTCTGAACGTGGCACTGAGCTTCGATGTCAACCAGGATGTGGCAGCGCCTTACATTGCGAAAGGGGCTAAGCCTAAGATGGCAATTCTGCGCGAGCAGGGCGTAAACTCACACGTTGAAATGGCCGCGGCGTTTGACCGTGCCGGTTTCGATGCGGTCGATGTTCACATGAGCGACATCCTGACTGGTCAGGCGGCACTGGACGAGTACCAGGGTCTGGTTGCTTGTGGCGGCTTCTCATACGGTGACGTACTGGGTGCCGGTGAAGGTTGGGCCAAGTCAGTGTTGTTTAATGCTCAGGCACGTGAACAGTTCCAGCAGTTCTTCAACCGTCAGGACACTTTCTCTCTGGGTGTGTGTAACGGCTGTCAGATGCTGTCTAACCTGAAAGAGCTGATCCCGGGCGCTGACCTGTGGCCACGTTTCGTGCGTAACGAATCTGAGCGTTTTGAAGCTCGCTTCAGCCTGGTTGAAGTACAGAAGTCGGATTCTGTATTCTTCGATGGCATGGCGGGATCTCGTATGCCTATCGCAGTATCACACGGTGAAGGTCGTGTTGAAGTGCGCGATGAAGCACACCTGAATGCGCTTGAACAGTCTGGTACGGTAGCGGTGCGCTTCGTGGACAACTTCGGTAACCCGACGCAGCAGTACCCGAACAACCCGAACGGCTCGCCAAACGCGATTACCGGCCTGACAACAGCAGACGGCCGTGTGACCATCATGATGCCGCACCCGGAACGTGTATTCCGTACCGTAGCGAACTCATGGCACCCGGACAGCTGGGGTGAAAACGGCGCCTGGATGCGTATGTTCCAGAACGCGCGTAAGAACCTGGGTTAATCCCTGTCTGTGCAGGCAAACGCCTGACGGATTGATGAAAAGCGCAGACTTCGGTCTGCGCTTTTTTATTGTCATTGTGAAACCCAAACCGCCGTATGAGCAGGCGGTTTGCTACGGTTTTGCGTTTACGGTCGGTTGGTTTTTGCGACATATTTGGTTAACGAGCATAAAAAAGCGGCCGTGGCCGGCCGCTGATTGTGAGTGTCGGGTGGTTGATAAAGCGCTGTTGTTAACGGAACTGGCCCGCTTCAGGCAGGTAATCAAAGCCGGCGCTTGCCAGACGAGCTTCCAGCGCCGCGCGATCGATATCAAAATACGCCACCAGTTGGTCCAGATCGCCGGAGAAATCATCGCGCAGTTTCATGTTGACAATGCTCATCAGCATGACAGGATCCATGGTTTCGAAATTGGCCAGGTTCATGTTAGTCCTCAAAGTCTGAAATCAGTAAGTTCGCCGCTGCAAAGGCCGCCTTCTCGCGCGTTGCCAGTGGCAGGGAGGTATCTGCCGCCACGTCGTTCAACGCCCGTACCGCGCAGGAAATGGCTTTTGGCACATAAGCCTGATCGCCACTGCCAATCTGGGCATAGAGCTCTCGCACCAGGTCACAACAGGTATACACTTGCATGGTTTTGCCCTCTAAATGGTATCTGTTCTCAATATACACAGAGCCGGGTATGAAGACAAAACCTGAGGTTTGTTCTGGCGCAAGGCTTAGGTGCAAGTGGTGGTTTATTCACCACTGACCTGCTGATTCAGGCGTGCGACCAGTTCGTCGTCAAGGCGCAGCTGTTTGGCCAGCTCATCCAGATAGGCTTTTTCCATAAAATTCTGTTCATCGGCCACCAGCAGAGAGGCAAGGTAGATCTCGGAGGCCTGGGCCGGTGTCTGGGCCAGCAGAGCGATTTCGGCCGGATCGAGCGGTTTTTTCAGCTCTTGATCAATCAGCTGCGCCACACCGGCATCGGCGCCGAGTTCAGTGACGGCCTGGTTGATCTTGTCCATTTCGGCGTTATCAACATGCCCGTCGGCTTTGGCGGCCGCAATCATGGCTTTGACGATCAAGAGCTCATGGCGCGGGTTGTGTTCATCGAAACTGTCTGCCGGCGGAGCGGAAGCGGGCTGATTGGCCTGCCAGTCGTTATACACTTTATAGGCCAGGGCACCGAGTGCGGCCGCCCCACCGACTTTGAGCGCAGTTTTACCCATCTTCTTGCTCTTTTTCGAGCCCATCAGTACACCAAGCAGACCGCCGCCGAGCGCACCAGCACCAAAGGTGGCGAGCTGGCTTTTATTTTGCGTCGCGGATTTAGCCTGCTGTGTGCCTTTGCGCACCAGATCAGAATTGAGTGCCTGATTAAGTAGTGATTTCAGATCCATTCCTGTTCTCCTTGCTTGTCTCAGGGCTGGCATTAACTCACCAGATTGCGGATTAGTGTAAGACAGGCAAGATGAATGGCAGATTAATGGGCATAAAAAAAGCTGCCCACAGGCAGCTTTTCCGTCATCGATGTTGTCATCAACCGTCTGGTATTAGGCCAGTTGCGCTTTGATGTGCTCGATGATTTGCTCCATCGCAACCGGAGATTTCTCACCGCTGCGACGGTTTTTGTATTCGAAGTTGCCTTCGTCCATGCTGCGATCGCCGATGATCACTGTGTGTGGTACGCCGATCAGTTCCATATCAGAGAACATCACGCCCGGACGCTCTTTACGGTCATCAAACAATACTTCAATGCCAGCTGCAGTCAACTCAGCGTACAGTTTCTCAGCCGCTTCCTGAACACGCTCAGACTTGTGCATGTTCATTGGCACGATAGCAACCTGGAATGGCGCAATCGCATCCGGCCAGATGATGCCGTATTTGTCGTTGTTCTGCTCGATAGCTGCAGCGACCACACGTGATACACCGATACCGTAACAGCCCATTTCCAGAGTCACAGCTTTGCCGTCAGGACCCAGCACGTTACAGTTCATTTTCTCTGAATAGTTGGTGCCAAGCTGGAAGATGTGACCTACTTCGATACCGCGTTTCAGCTGGATGGTCCCCTTACCACATGGGCTTGGATCACCTTCTACCACGTTACGCAGGTCTTCTACACGACCCAGTTCTACGTCACGCCCCCAGTTAATACCGAAGTAGTGTTTACCGTCGATGTTGGCACCACCGGCGAAGTCACTCATCACAGCCACGCTGCGGTCAACGATGCATGGCAGTTTCAGGCCAACCGGACCCAGTGAGCCAGGACCTGCGCCAACCAGGGCACGGATCTCTTCTTCGGTCGCCATTTCCAGCGGCGCAGCCACTTCTGGCAGATTTTCCGCTTTGATTTCGTTCAGCTCATGGTCACCACGAACCAGCAGGGCAACGATTGGCGCATCAACAACATCGGACGCTTTGAAGAACAGCGTCTTGATGGTTTTTTCGATTGGCAGGCCGTGCTGGTTCACCAGCTCCGCGATGGTTTTTGCGTTCGGGGTGTCAACCAGAGTCATTTCCAAAGTGGGTGCATCCGCCGCATCCGCAGGCGCCAGCGCTTCAGCTTTTTCCAGGTTCGCTGCGTAGTCAGATTCGGTTGAGAACGCAATCAGGTCTTCGCCGCTTTCTGCCAGTACGTGGAACTCTTGAGAGCCGTTACCACCGATAGCACCACTGTCTGCCAGCACAGGACGGTAGTCCAGGCCCATACGGTCAAATGCTTTGCAGTACGCATCGTGCATGGCATCGTACGTTTTTTGCAGGCCGTCTTTGTCGATGTCGAAGCTGTACGCGTCCATCATCGAAAACTCACGTGCACGCATGACACCAAAACGCGGGCGACGTTCGTCACGGAATTTAGTCTGGATCTGATACAGGTTCAGTGGCAGTTGCTTGTAAGAGTTGACTTCGTTACGCACCAGACTGGTGATCACTTCTTCTGCAGTCGGGCTCAGGACAAACGGACGCTCGTGTCGGTCAGTAAAGCGCAGTAGCTCAGGACCCATTTTTTCGCTGCGTCCTGTCTCTTCCCAAAGTTCAAACGGCTGAACAACGGGCATCAAAGTTTCGATTGCACCTGCATTATCGATTTCTTGACGAACGATGTTTTCTACTTTACGCATTACGCGCAGACCGGTAGGTAGCCAGGTGTACAGACCTGAAGCTAGCTTACGGATCATGCCCGCACGTAGCATGAGCTGGTGGCTCACAACTTCTGCGTCGTTTGGAGTCTCCTTCAGCGTAGAAAGAAGATATTTACTGGTACGCATTTATGTATCCGTTTATCAAAAGTTGATGGGATCACCGCTCGTGTCATTCACTCTGCTGCCGCTATCGCTGGCGCAGTATTGGTAAGTGCTGACCGGTGATAAATTTATTTAGCCGCTAATAATATCAGCCAAATGCTCTCGTCAAAAGCGTTCTATTGCGGTGACGGTCACTAAGTTGTCATTGACGATGAATTTTACGTTCATATCGTACAAATTCACCGCGTACTCTTTGCTGTCTGGCTTGTTTTTCTTGTACGCCGGACGTGGATCCTGGCTCAGCACTTCTTCGATCACGGCCTGTTTGCTTGTGGCGTCGGGCAGGCCAACCAGGCAGGCAGCGGCAGCGGGCGCAAACTGTACTTCGGCTCGTTCAGGTTCAGCATCGGCATAACCGCCGGTAGCATCGCTGATCGCATCCGAGTAGGGGATGTAGGGTTTGATGTCGATGATCGGGGTGCCATCGACCAGATCGACACTGCCGAGATCGAGATAGATCTGCTCGTCCTGTTTGCTGACGCCGCGCAGTTCGACCGCCGACATACCAATGCCGTTGGGGCGGAAGGTGGAACGTGAGGCCAGCACGCCAATCCGCTCATTGCCGCCAAGGCGCGGCGGGCGTACGGTCGGCTTCCAGCCAGCTGCCAGATTCTGGTCAAACAGAAACAGCAGCCATAAATGGCTGAACTGCTCGATGCCGCGTACCGCTTCCTGGCAGTTAATCTCACCAGTTAAGCGGGCACGTGCAGTGGCGCTGGGCACCAGGCGTGGCTGACGTGGAACGGCAAACTTCTCTTTATACGGGCTTTCTATAATCGCTATCGGTTCAATCGAATGCATGGCAGGAGTCAAAGTAGAGAACATGGCGGCAAAATAACACATTTTGCCCGACAAAGCGCTGTCGGGCGCGCGCTCAGTCATCTGCGCTCAATCGCGTCATTTATCGTGGTTGGATGCAATAGTACTTGCAAAGCGGCGCAATCGGATTATTATTTATTTATGTTATAACATAACAATTATTGTTATTGATTCAGATTCATTTAATCAATCTCTGCCCGGTGATGAATGCTGATACAGCCATTAAGAACCGTGCAGTAACGAACAGGAATTATCGATGAAAGTGCTCAGCTCGCTGAAAAGCGCCAAACAACGTCACCCGGACTGCCAGATCGTTAAACGTCGCGGACGCCTGTATGTGATTTGTAAAACCAATCCGAGATTTAAAGCGGTGCAGCGCTAACAGACAAAGGCGGACTGATCAGCGCTGACAACCGCTGCTTACTCCGGGCGGTGTTGAGCGCTCACTAAAAAACCTGCGACAGACGCAGGTTTTTTGGTGCCGGGAACCGCGTTTCGATCAGCGCTTGGCTTTGGCGAGAATGCGGTCCAGATGATTGGCAAATTCACGTCGCTCAGTCTGGGAAAGAGCGGCCGGGCCGCCGGTCTGAATACCGCTGGCGCGCATGGTATCCATAAAGTCACGGATATTGAGGCGTGCTTTGATGGTTTCCAGGGTGTACAACTCGCCACGCGGACTCAGTGCCTGGCCACCTTTGCTGATCACTTCATCGGCGAGCGGAATATCGGCGGTAATCACCAGATCGCCGCTCTCGACTCTTTGCACGATTTCGTTGTCGGCGACATCGAAACCACTGGCGACCTGCAGGCTGCGGATATTGTCGCGCTTGGGCAGCGGAATTTGGTGGTTGGCGACAAAAGTACATTCAATGCCAGTGCGTTCCGCGGCGCGAAACAGGGTTTCACGAATCACTTTCGGACAGGCGTCCGCATCCACCCATAGTTTCATCATTCTTCACCCGCCAGCTTCTGCTCCAGGGCCTGCAGGCGCGAGGTCAGGTCGGCGACTTGCTGCTCAAGCTGCGTGATACGATCCGTTTCGCTCGCGACCGGTGCGGCCACTTCGACTTTCGGTACCCGGTTGGCACTCTTCCAGCTTTTTATGGTAGTGATCAGCGCCGGCATAGGAACCGGGGTGGAGAGACGGGATTTAACCAGAGCGACAGTGGGCTCTTTTCCTTCTTGCTGCAGGCTGGTCAGAATAGCTTCCAGCTCCTGTGATACATCTTTTGTGAGCATGATTTGTCCTTATGCTTGAGTTAGCCCGATCATACTGCGAATTCCCCACGAGCAAAAGAGGGAGGGGCTTGTGCGAGATCGCTTACAAACAGTGTAGGATATTGGATTTTTCAGCAGAGAAATATGCGCTGAAATTGTTTTAAGTTATTGATATTAAACGTGTTTTGTTGTTTGTGGTGTTTTTGGTATAAAAAAAACGTTCTGCGGGCATTGCACAAAAAGTCCAAAGGGGTAAATTGGACCCTGTCGGAAGGGAACTGACACGGATTTGGATTCACCACTGGACGGTGGCTTCAGGATGAAATTGGCGATGACGGATAGTCGCCAGCACGGAAGACAGGACTTCGAACGGATTCGACAGTTTACACGGAGTAAACTGGCACGGAATGCGAAGGACACCTCGGGACGAGGTCGGAATACCATCAGGACGATGGCAAGGACACCGCTCAGGGAACAAGTGAAGTGCGCTGATGGGATTATCAGCATAAAGGATTTAAGGACACCGCTAGGACGGCGATGCGAGGACAAGGCAGAAGGATTCTGTCGCTATTATGGATGATGCATGGAGCAACATCAGTAGCCGGAATGCTGCGAGTAAGACTTAAGCCCCGATACCTAGTGTGTCGGGGCTTTTCTTAATATTTTTTCAACCACTGTCGTCTGATCCTGATGACGATGACATTCGCGTGGCGCGATCAATCATTGAGCACAAAATCAAAAACATAAATTGGCTCAGCTCTAAAACAACTAAGGTCGCCACCTAAATCAATATTACTTCGTCTTATTTGGTTCTCTTTTTCGATTTTCCCGCCCGCGAGCATGCGCTTGGTGGCGGAGAAGGATCGGTTTGTCTATTCGGAATTGCTGCTAACAAGGATTGTCCGTGACGATAGTAACTCGCAGAACGCTTGTTATTCCTTACACAGAATCGTTTGAGTCTGAATTTCTCATCCTCAATTGCTGTGCGAAAAACCGCGCCCAACTTAACGGTCCGCAAACGGTCTCTGCCGCCCGAGAGCAGTTTAAACGTGTGCTGCATGATGACAGTCTGTACGCGATGGCAGTGCTCGATAACTATAACCGTGAGTTTATGGGCCATGTGTTTGTGCAGGCCGAAGATGGCCGGGCAGAACTGGGTTTTATTTTTGATAAAGCCTACTGGGGACAGGGACTGGCGAGCGAAGCTCTGCAGGCGTTCTTTGCTAAGGCGTGCGCACGGCTTAATCTGACGGCGGTAACGGCACGTACCAGTCTGAGCAATTATGCCGCCATCGCTATCTTACACAAACTGGGCTTTCAGCTTAGTGCTACCCGCCAGGATGCCTTCGGCTCTTACTATGCGTTTGAATGGCAACAGACCGAGCCTTCAGGGGCAGAGCACGACTTTATAGCATTCGGTGCGGCGGCAGGTGGAATGCCTGCGGCCTGAAACCCTGCATCACCAGATGGCCCTGGTAACAATCATCACCCAGGGCTGAAAATTCAAAATAATACACCGTATGCCAACGCCAGCGATTGTCTGGCGTTTTCCATTTGTGCTGGCCGAACGAGACACTGAGTAACTGCAGTTCCAGTTCATCACACTTGCGGCTGATGCGAGTCTTGGCGATTTCGGATTGGCGACGCTGCTGCCAGAACGCAAAACAGGCCAGACAAAACAGCAAGATGCTGAGCAGGTCACCGATCATCACGTTATCCTTTTGCTGACTGCTGCAATTTAAGCAGCGCGTCCGCCAGCTCCGGCGACGGGCTGGTGTGGATCAATGGCAATAACACCATACGCAGTTCAGGCAGCATCACCAGATCGGCAAACAGCTGGTTAAACAGGGTCTGGTTACCGGTCTGAGCCAGGCGCACTAAAAAGCGCTGCGCGCGGCCGCTGTCGTTCAACATCGACCAGTTGCGTCCGGCGATAGCAATCAATATTTCCTGATGGCTTAAACGCGCACTAGCAAGAATCGCATCGATTACCGTGACCTGGTGCTCAGCCGGAGCGCCGGACAAGGCACGTACTAACGCTGACAGCAGGAACAAATCCGGATCCTGGCTGTGGATTTCACTGTCGGCAAATTCAACCAGGCGCTGGGCCAGTTTATCCGGCAGAGCCGTGTGTTCCAGCGCCCCAAGCAGAGCATACAGCGGTTGCGCTGGCAGATGGGCGATGGCTTTACGCACTAGCACCCCGTTTTGTTGTTTGCCAAGGCGGGCACAGATATCGGTAATCCCCTGCAGGCCGACGGTCTGCCAGTTATCCCAACCCAGGCCACCATCGAAATAATGCTGGGCATGTTCGTAATACTGGCTGCACGACAGATTAAGGCGGGCACGGATCTGGCTGTGGAACACCGCCATTTTGTCATCGGATGGTTTGAAGGTGTAAGGGTTATTGGCCAGTTTCTGTTGCTGCTCTTCGCTCAGTTCCTGATTCAGGCGTGTGCCCATAGCTTCAATCACATACTTGATAAACTGGCCGATATCGGCCTGGGCCAACAGGCCGCGCTCGTCGAGGCTGAACTTCAGAAACCAGATCCAGGGTTGCTGACTCTCGTTCCAGTAGGCAATCGCCAGATGAGCTTTACGCTGCAGCGGAAAAGGGTACGGCTGCGCGCCTTTTTCGACTTGGGCAAATTGCGCGTTATCGATGGGCTGAATGCGACGACCCAGGTCAAATACCTGGTACTGGCAGCCACTGTTGTTGAGCAGTTCGCTCAGAGTATGAATGGATTGCATGGGATCAAATTGGTCCTAACTTTCTGTGTTGAATAGATGGTATCATTCGCGGCTAATTCAAGGCCAGAGTGTATAGATTAATGACCGCTCCGACACTTTTTTCCTTATTGCAGCAGCTGGAAGCCGAACTCAGAGCATGCGGTGTATGGCAGAGCCAGGCGCCAGACGAGATGGCACTGCAGAGCAGCCAGCCGTTTGCGCTGGATAGCCTGGCGCCGCACGAATGGCTACAGTGGATCTTTGTGCCGCGTTTGCAGCAGATGATCGCATCCGGGCAATCGCTGCCGCGTGGTTTTGCCATCACGCCTTATTTTGAGCAGGTCTGGCTGGAACAGACACAGTTCGGCCCTGTAATGACGATTCTTTACCAGATTGATGAGGCATGCCGCTAATGCTGGAAATTATTTATCAGGACGAGTACATGGTGGCGGTGAACAAGCCAGCCGGTATGCTGGTGCACCGCTCCTGGCTTGATAAGCACGAAACTCAGTTTGTGATGCAGACCCTGCGTGATCAGATTGGTCAGCATGTGTTTCCGCTCCATCGTCTCGACCGGCCGACGTCCGGTGTGTTGGTGTTTGCCCTGTCGAGTGAGATCGCCGCGAATATGATGCCGATGTTCGCGCAGCATGAGATGCAAAAGACGTATCATGCGATTGTACGTGGCTGGATTGAGCAGGCTGATGTGCTGGATTATCCGCTTAAAGAAGAGCTGGATAAGATTGCGGATAAGTTTGCCCGTCAGGACAAAGAAGCTCAGGATGCCGTGACGGCCTATCAGCCGCTGGCCAAGGTGGAAGTGCCGCATTCAACCGGTCAATTTCCCACCACACGTTACTGTCTGATGGAAATGCAGCCGAAAACCGGGCGTAAACATCAGCTGCGTCGCCATATGGCACACCTGCGCCACCCGATTGTCGGTGATACGACGCATGGTGATGGCAAGCATAACCGTCTGTATCGCGAGGTGTATGACAGCCATCGTCTGATGCTGCATGCCAGCGAGCTGAGTTTTATTCACCCGTATACCAAGCAGCCTTTGGTGCTGCGTGCCGGGTTTGACCACACCTGGCAGCGTCTGTTTGCCACTTTTGGCTGGGACAATCCTCAGCCAGACAGTGGCCAAATAGCATCTGCCCGCAACAGCGCGGCAAATATTGCCGAGTAAAGCATTACTTAGTCGAGCATTGCCTAGTAAAAAGCCTTCTCAATGAGAAGGCTTTTTTTGTCTGCTCTCAGACGCTTATCGGCTAAGCGATGCGCGGATTATTTGGCCAGATAAGCGCGAATAGCGCGCTCAATTCCTGCACCGTCCAGGCCAAGCTCGGCGTGCATTTCTTCCTGCGTACCCTGGGCGACAAACTGATCCGGCAGACCCAGATTGAGCACAGGTTTAATCAGTTTGTTGCTCATCATGAATTCCACCACTCCGGCACCAGCGCCACCGGCGACTACGTTTTCTTCCAGCGTGACCAGCACATCATGGCTGTTAGCCAGCTCTGTGATGAGGGCTTCATCAAGCGGTTTCACAAAGCGCATATCGGCCACCGTCGCATTGAGTGCTTCGGCTGCCTGCAAAGCGCCCGGTAGCAGAGTACCAAAGCTGAGAATCGCCACTTTGGCGTCTTCGCCCGCAGGTTGTGCCTGACGCACAATGCGGCCTTTACCGATTTGCAGCGCGCTGAATGTCGCTGCCAGTTCGGTGCCCATACCGTTACCACGCGGGTAGCGCACGGCACTGGGTCCCTGATGCTGGTGGCCGGTGTAGAGCATCTGACGGCATTCGTTTTCATCGGCCGGCGCCATAATCACCATGTTCGGGATGCAGCGCATAAAGCTGAGATCAAACGCACCCTGGTGGGTCTGACCATCGGCACCGACTAAGCCTGCGCGGTCAATGGCAAACATCACCGGCAAATCCATGATGGCAACATCGTGAATGAGCTGGTCGTAGCCACGTTGCAAGAAAGTGGAGTAAATCGCCACAATCGGATGATAACCACCAATCGCCATACCGGTCGCCAGTGTCACCGCGTGTTGCTCGGCAATCGCCACATCAAAATACTGATCTGGATACTGTTTGGAAAAGCGCACCATACCTGAGCCTTCACGCATCGCCGGAGTAATCGCCATCAGTTTAGGATCCTGAGCGGCCATGTCACACAGAAAATCACCGAAGATCTTGGAGAAGGTCGGTTTGTTGTTGGTGCTCTTTGGCAGGCTGCTATGGGACGGGTCAAACTTAGGCACGCCGTGATAACCGATCGGATCTTTCTCTGCCGGCTCGTAGCCTTTGCCTTTTTTGGTCATCACATGCAGAAATTGCGGGCCTTTCAGCTCACGCATATTCTTCAGGGTTTTGATAAGTTCCAGTACATCATGGCCGTCAATCGGACCGATGTAGTTAAAACCAAACTCTTCAAACAGAGTGCCCGGTACCACCATGCCTTTGAGGTGCTCTTCGGTGCGGCGCACCAGTTCCTTGATTGGCGGCACGCCGGACAGGACTTTTTTGCCGCCCTCGCGAATGGAGGTGTACAGGTTGCCTGACAGCAGCTGCGCCAGGTGATTGTTCAGTGCACCGACGTTTTCGGAAATCGACATTTCGTTGTCGTTGAGAATCACCAGCATGTCCGGTTTGACATCACCGGCGTGGTTCATGGCTTCAAACGCCATACCCGCGGTGATGGCACCATCGCCAATCACGCTGACCACTTTACGATCCTGGCCTTCTTTACCGGCACAGATAGCCATGCCCAGTGCGGCGCTGATGGAAGTCGATGAGTGACCGACGGATAAGGTGTCGTATTTGCTTTCGCCACGCCACGGGAATGGGTGCAGACCGCCTTTCTGACGAATGGTCGGCAGCTGCTCACGGCGGCCGGTCAGAATCTTATGCGGGTAGGCCTGATGGCCCACGTCCCAAATCAGGTGATCAAACGGTGTGTTATAGACGTAATGCAAAGCTACAGTCAGTTCTACGGCACCCAGACCTGAGGCCAGGTGGCCGCTTGACTGACTGACGGAGTTGAGCAGGTAGGTTCTCAGTTCGTCACAAAGCTTAGGCAGCACCTCTTTTGGCATGCTGCGTAATTCATCTGGTTTGCTTGCCAGAGCCAGTGTTGGATATTTTGAAATATCAAGAGTCATAGTAATGCGCGCTTATAGTGTTAATTTTTGCGCTCGATGACATATCGGGCGAACTGTTCTAAATGCTCAGTGTTATACGGAATATCTTCCAGTGCCTGCAGCGCTTCGCTAAGCAGTGACTGAGCTTTTTTCATCGCACCTTCGAGCCCAAGCAGAGCCGGGTAGGTGCTTTTGTGTAAGAGTTGGTCAGAGCCCTGAGGTTTGCCTAAGGTTTCTGTATCGCTGATGATATCTAAAATATCATCCTGAACCTGAAATGCGAGGCCGATGGCGTCAGCATAGCGGTTAAGTTGCGGAAGAATATCCAGACCAGCCTGGCCGGCCGCCATCGCGCCCATCCGAATCGCACAGCGCATCAGGGCGCCGGTTTTATTGCGGTGGATATTTTCCAGTTCTTCCAGCGTGACCAGGCGGTTCTCGGCCGCCAGATCAAGGGATTGCCCCAGACACATGCCCTGCGCGCCAGAGGCTTCAGCCAGTGCCTGGACCATTTTTATCCGGTTGGACTCTCCGTCAGCCGACAGCTCACCTTCGGCCAGAATGGTAAAGGCCAGCGTCTGCAGCGCATCGCCGGTCAGGATGGCGGTGGCTTCATCAAACTTGATGTGACAGGTTGCCTGACCGCGACGCAGTTCGTCATCGTCCATCGCCGGCAGATCATCGTGTATCAGCGAGTAGGCGTGAATACACTCGATCGCAGAGGCCGGAGTATCAAGCGCTGCCAGTTCACAGCCCAGCATCTGGCCGGTGATGTAGACCAGGTAAGGGCGCGCGCGTTTGCCGCCCAGCAGCAGGCCATAACGCATCGCCTGAGTCAGCGACAGGTTCTGATAAGGCAGACGGTTTAACCACACATCAAGTTGTTGGTTATTTCTTTGTTGGAAAGAGGATAGGGCCTCAATCATAGGGCACTCATTAGCAATTCAGTGTTATTTTAGAATAATTCAGAATTATTCAGGCAAATCGGTAAATTCGGTCAGCGGCGCGTCATCACTGTTGCTGAGCAGAATGCTCACGCGTTGTTCCGCTTCATCCAGTTTACTCTGTCCGGACCGGGCAAGGGCAATACCACGCTCAAATTTTTTCAGGGCGTCGTCTAATGCCAAATCCCCGTTCTCCAGTTGGTCGACCAGTTGATCCAGCTCTTGAATGGTCGCTTCGAAGGACATGTTTTCAGGTTTCTTGCTCGCCATAATTATATTGCCTTTGGAAAGATGCACGAACGTTACCGCAGGGCGTGGTGATGGTCAAATTTAACCAAGCAATTTTGTCAGAAATACAACGTTTTTTACCCGGCAGTCGAAAGAAAGATCATATTGGCACCAAAGTCTTATCGTTATCCTGCATTTCTGTGCCGCTGGCGGGTGCATATTCTTTGGGTTTAAGTATACACTGAGACACGTGGTTCGCCGCAGGGGGATGTGTTGCATAGGCTGGCGCTTATTCACTTGGCCCCGTTTTTCTTTTTGCGCTCAGTGTCATCTGGTCGCAAAGCGCGCCAGCTAGCATATCGAGCAGCGCAAGCTGATAAAAAAGTTAAAGAATGCATTCTCTTGCCGATAACGAGAGTAATGTCTTAGACGCGAATGAATAGCATGAGGAGCGCTTCGTGGATTTAGCAACGCTAATAGGTCTGATTGGTGGCTTAGCTTTCGTTATTATGGCGATGATCTTGGGCGGCAGCCTGATGATGTTCGTCGATGTCACCTCGATTCTAATCGTAGTCGGTGGTTCACTGTTTGTTGTGCTGATGAAATTTACCATGGGCCAGTTCTTCGGAGCGGCCAAAATTGCCGGTAAAGCCTTCATGTTCAAAGCCGATGAGCCGGAAGACCTGATTGCTAAGGTGGTTGAAATGGCCGACGCTGCGCGTAAAGGCGGATTTCTGGCTCTGGAAGAGATGGAAATTTCCAACTCATTTATGCAAAAAGGGATCGACCTGCTAGTGGACGGTCACGATGCCGACGTAGTCCGTGCCACGCTGCAAAAAGATATTGTTCTGACCGATGAACGCCACCAGGCCGGCACCAGCGTGTTCCGCGCATTTGGTGATGTGTCTCCGGCGATGGGCATGATCGGTACTCTGGTTGGTCTGGTTGCCATGCTGTCCAACATGGATGACCCGAAGTCAATCGGCCCTGCGATGGCGGTCGCCCTGTTGACGACGCTGTATGGTGCGGTATTGTCCAACATGGTGTTTTTCCCGATTGCCGACAAACTTTCACTGCGCCGCGAACAGGAAACGCTTAACCGTCGCCTGATTATGGATGGCGTGCTGGCGATTCAGGATGGTCAGAACCCACGTGTCATCGACAGCTACCTGAAAAACTATCTCAACGAAGGTAAGCGCGCCCTTGATGTGGATAACGAATAGCGGAGCTTATAATGGATGAGGAAAAGCCAAATTGCCCGCCACCCGGTCTGCCGCTGTGGATGGGGACCTTTGCTGACCTGATGTCGCTGCTGATGTGCTTCTTCGTACTTTTGTTGTCGTTTTCAGAGATGGACGTACTCAAGTTTAAGCAGATCGCCGGTTCGATGAAGTTTGCCTTCGGGGTACAAAACCGCCTGGAGGTTAAAGATATCCCGAAAGGGACCAGTATTATCGCTCAGGAGTTTCGTCCCGGCCGCCCGGAACCGACGCCAATCGATGTCATTATGCAGCAGACGATTGATGTCACGCAGCAGACACTCGAATTCCACGAAGGTGAATCGGATCGCGCCGGCGGTACCCAGCGTGATGCGGGCCAGATGACCGGTGGTCAGTCACCGGAGACATCGACTCAGACCAATCAGAACACTGAATCTGAAATGCAGCAACAGCAGTCTCAGGCGATGTCGGAAGAGATGGAAACCATACTCGAAAGCATTAAAAAGGCCCTGGAGCGAGAGATTGATCAGGGTGCGATTGAAGTGGAAAACCTTGGTCAGCAGATCGTGATTCGTATTCGTGAGAAAGGGGCATTTCCGGAAGGATCCGCTTTCTTGCAGCCTAAGTTCCGGCCTCTGGTGCGCCAGATAGCGGAACTGGTGAAAGATGTACCGGGCATCGTGCGTGTTTCTGGCCATACCGACAACCAGCGTCTAGATTCAGAGCTGTATCGCTCTAACTGGGACTTGTCTGCCCAGCGTGCCGTCTCGGTGGCACAGGAGATGGAAAGTGTCAAAGGCTTTGACCACCAACGTCTGCAAGTACGTGGTATGGCCGATACCGATCCACTGGGCCCGAACGATACCGAAGCGCAGCGCGCGCGCAACCGCCGGGTTGAAATCAGTATCATGCAGGGCGAACCGCTCTACAGCGATGAGGTGCCTTCCGCCCCTCAGGGCGACGGTCAGACTCAGAACCAGTAAAAAACTCTGTAGTATTAGTCACAAAGGCAAGCCAGGCGGCTTGCCTTTTTTCTAACCTTTCCTCTCTTGGCCGAGATCGTGTATAATCCGGCCCCCTTAGAGTCTGCCGAATGCTTGGTGATATCATCACTATGTTTGGTGAGAGCACGATGATGAACGGCCAGACCCGGAAGTACTGAGCGCCACCCGAAGTGTCAGCCAGAGAATGTCCACATTAAATTGCGAATAGCCTTATGAAATTTATAGTTAAACCACATCCGGAAATTTTTGTTAAAAGTGAATCAGTACGTAAGCGTTTCACTAAAATTCTTGAGGGTAATATTCGCAATATCGTCAAGAACCGTACCACAGGTGTCGCGGTTTTTAACCGTCGTGATCATATTGAAGTGTCGGGCAACAGCGATGAATTTTTCGCCGAGACACTGGAAATTCTGACCACCACACCTGGCATCCAGCAAGTACTGGAAGTGAAGCAGAGTGAGTTTACCGACCTGCACAATATTTATGAGCAGGTACTGGAACAGAGCCGCGATCTGATCGAAGGCAAAACGTTCGTAGTGCGTGCCAAACGTCGTGGTAAGCACGAATTTAAATCAATTGAGCTTGAGCGCTATGTTGGCGGCGGCTTGAATCAGGCGGTGGAAAGCGCGCGCGTTAAGCTGCAAAAACCGGATGTGACCATTCGTATTGAAGTGGTTGATGGTCTGCTGAACCAAATTATTGCCCGCCACAAAGGTCTGGGCGGTTTCCCGCTGGGCACGCAGGAAGACGTACTGAGCCTGATTTCCGGTGGTTTCGATTCTGGTGTTTCGAGCTACCTGCACATCAAACGTGGCTCTAAAGTTCACTACTGTTTCTTCAACCTGGGTGGTCCGGCGCACGAGATTGGTGTTAAACAGGTCGCTCACTACTTGTGGAACAAGTACGGCTCATCGGCCAAAGTGCGCTTTATCTCGATTGATTTTGAGCCGGTGGTGGCTGAAATCCTGGAAAAAGTTGATGACGGCCAGATGGGCGTGATCCTTAAGCGGATGTTTATGCGTGCTGCTGGTATGGTGGCTGAGAAGTTCGGTATCCAGGCTCTGGTGACCGGTGAAGCGCTGGGGCAGGTATCAAGCCAGACCCTGACCAACCTGCGTCATATCGATAACGTGACGGATACCCTGATTCTGCGCCCGCTGATCAACTGGGATAAAGATGACATCATTACTCTGGCGCGCGAGATCGGTACCGAAGATTTTGCCAAGACCATGCCGGAATATTGTGGTGTGATCTCGAAGAGCCCGACAGTGAAAGCGGTGAAGGGTAAGCTGGAAGCGGAAGAAGCCAAGTTCGACTTCTCTATTCTGGAAAAAGTGGTTTACGATGCCCGCCAGATGGACATTCGTGACATTGAGAAAGAGTCGCAGCAGCAGGCTCCGGAAGTGGAACTGGTCACAGCCGTGCAGGAGCACGCCGTGGTACTGGATATCCGCAGCCCGGATGAAGAAGATGATAAGCCGCTGGAACTGGATGGGGTTGAAGTTCAGCACCTGCCGTTCTACAAACTGGCGACTCAGTTCGGTGATCTGGATCAGTCGAAGACTTATCTGCTGTACTGTGAACGTGGTGTGATGAGCCGTCTGCAGGCGCTGTATCTGCAAGAGCAGGGCTTTAAAAATATCAAGGTCTACCGCCCATAAGGTTGGCCTGACGACCAGACAGCGGCATAGCCGCAACAGTTTGGAATAATGAAAAGCGTAAACTCAGCCGGGTTTGCGCTTTTTTATTGGCCGCTGGTTAATGGTTCAATCGTGGCTAAAAGCGCGCCGTTTCGGACACAAAATCACAGTTTCGAATTAGTATTATTAACGAATTGTTACAGTTGTTGAGGTAAGTATCAGCAGGTTATTGTGCGGGGCAGATAAAAAAACACCGCCATATAGGCGGTGCTAAAAATTTGACAGACAGGTCAAAAAATAAATACAGGAAGTATATTTTGTAGCAGGGGATAACTGCACAAAACAGGGTGGTAGAAACCTACCGAACTCGAAAACCGAGTTTGCAAACACAACATCGCAACAACTAAGCCCATTGATTCTAAACAGAATCAAGCCGTTCAGGTCAGCGTTGCGGGGTGCAATATAGATTTTCTCTGGCTGGTTAGCAACGGACAATTTATAATGTTTCAGATTAAAAAAACTAATCTGTTACAGAGTGTACTCATGTCGAGAAGATTACCACCATTAAACTCGCTGAAAGTGTTTGAAGCAGCGGCCCGCCATCTGAGTTTTACTCGCGCGGCGGAAGAGCTGTTTGTCACCCAGGCAGCGGTTAGTCATCAGATTAAAGCGCTGGAAGAATTTCTCGGTCTTAAGCTGTTCCGGCGCCGCAACCGTTCGCTGTTGCTGACGGAAGAGGGCCAGGGTTACTTTCTTGATATCAAAGACCTCTTTGTCTCCCTGCAAGAGGCAACAGACAAACTGCTGGAACGCAGCGAGAAAGGCGCGCTGACCATCAGTCTGCCGCCAAGTTTTGCCATTCAGTGGCTGGTGCCACGTCTGGCGGACTTTAATCAGCAGGAGCCGGATATCGATGTGCGGATCAAAGCGGTCGATATGGAAGAGGGATCGCTGACCGACGATGTTGATGTCGCGATCTATTACGGCCGCGGCCATTGGGCGGGATTACGCGCCGATAAGTTGTATCAGGAGTTTCTGATCCCGCTTTGTGCGCCGTCCCTGTTGATTGGCAGTAAGCCGCTCGCTAACCTGAGTGACCTTGGTCAGCACACCCTGCTGCATGATACGTCACGCAAAGAGTGGAAGCAGTTCGCCAAAGAGAACAACCTGGATGGCGTTAACGTCAACCACGGGCCGATTTTCAGTCACTCGACTATGGTATTGCAGGCGGCCGTACACGGGCAGGGGGTCGCGCTGGGTAACAATGTACTGGCGCAGCCGGAGCTGGATGCCGGACGGCTGGTGGCTCCGTTTGATCAGGTGCTGATGACCAACAACGCCTTCTATGTGGTGTGCCATGAAAAACAAGCGGACATGGGGCGTATCGCCACTTTCCGTGACTGGATGCTGAAAAAAGCTCGCAGAGAACAAGAGGAATTACTCGATGACGCAGGTGCGCGTTGATGGCGACAGCCATCCACTGACATTTATTTTTGCCCACGGTGCCGGGGCAGATATGGATCATGAATTTATGGCTGCCGTCGCAGCCGGACTGGCGCAGCGCGGCATCAAGGTGGTGCGGTTTAACTTTCCTTATATGGTCAAACGCAGTGAAGATGGCAAGCGCCGTCCGCCGGATCGGGCACCGAAGCTGCTCGATGCTTATCAAGCTGTGTTGGCCGAATACGCCACCGGTCCCGTGGTGATTGGCGGTAAGTCGATGGGCGGGCGTATGGCTTCGCTGCTGAGTGAGCACTCACATGTGGCCGGGATTGCCTGTCTTGGCTTTCCGTTCCATCCGCCCGGTAAACCGGAAAAGTTCAAAGGTGACCACCTGGCAACCATGCCCAAACCGTGCCTGATTTTACAGGGTGAGCGCGATACCTTTGGTCCGCGGGATGAGTTTGCCGATTTTACCTTCAGTGACCAGATTGAGGTCAGTTTTTTGCCCGATGGTGACCACAGCTTTAAACCGCGCAAAGCGTCCGGCCACACTGAAGCCGGCAATATTGCTCTGGCGGTAGAGCGGTTAAGTCAGTTTATTAAAGAGGTGTATGATGCAAAGTAAGTATTTACTTACATTTGGTGGTCTGTTTTCAGGCATTGCCGTTGCCCTGGGGGCGTTTGCGGCGCACGGTCTGAAAGCTATCCTGAGCCCTTATCTGCTGGAAGTGTTTCAAACCGGCGTGCAGTACCAGTTCATCCATGCGGCGGCGCTGATTGCGTGCGGCATCCTGTTGCAGTTGCCACTGGCACAAAAAGCGCGAAACTGTTTTAGCCGCGCGGCGATTTGCTTTATTATCGGCATCTTTTGTTTTAGCGGCAGTCTGTACGCACTGGCACTGACCGGAATCAAGTGGTTTGGTCCGGTGACACCGTTTGGCGGGCTGCTGTTTATGATCGGCTGGGGACTGTTTGCCTTGGCAGCGATGAGTATTAAAGAGGTGAAGCAGTGAAACAAGTCATGCTCTATTGCCGTGCGGGCTTTGAAAAAGAGTGCGCCGGCGAGATTCAGGACAAGGCCACGCAACTGGAAGTGTATGGATTTCCGCGCATGAAAACCAATAGTGGTTTCGTGATGTTTGAGTGTTACCAGGAAGGTGATGCGCAGAAACTGATCAAAGAGATTGATTTCCAGACGCTGATTTTTGCCCGCCAGATGTTTGCTGTGGCGGCCGAGTTTGAAGATCTGCCGAAAGATGACCGTATTTCACCGATTTTGTCCCGGTTGGGTGAGCGAGAAGATTTTCCGCGTTGCGGCGATCTGCGTGTCGAAACGCCGGACACCAATGAAGCCAAAGAACTGCTCAAGTTCTGCCGCAAGTTTACGGTTCCGCTGCGTCAGGCGCTACGTGGCAAAGGCTTACTGATGGCAAAAGAGCATCCGAAAAAGCCGGTGCTGCATGTCTGTTTTGTGGCGCCTGGCCATTGCTATGCCGGTTTCTCTTACAGCTCGAACAACTCGCAGTTCTTTATGGGCATTCCGCGCCTGAAATTCCCGGCGGATGCTCCGAGCCGTTCCACCCTCAAGCTGGAAGAGGCGTTTCACGTCTTTATTCCGCGTGAAGAATGGGAAACCCGTCTGGCCTCCGGGATGTGGGCGGTTGACCTCGGTGCTTGTCCGGGTGGCTGGACCTACCAACTGGTGAAACGTTCGATGTTCGTGCATGCGATTGATAACGGCATGATGGCAGACAGTCTGATGGAAACCGGTCAGGTGACTCATCACATGGTGGATGGCTTTAAGTTCGAACCGCCGCGTAAAAACGTTACCTGGCTGGTGTGTGACATGATCGAAAAGCCGTCACGCGTTGCACAGTTGATGGGCGAGTGGCTGATCCGAGGATTGGCCAAAGAAGCGATTTTCAACCTCAAGCTGCCGATGAAGGGGCGCTATGATGAGGTGCTGGAAGATATTGAGAACCTCAAGCTGTTCCTGCGTGATAACGAGGTGAAATTCCGCCTGCAGGCGAAACATCTTTATCATGACCGGGAAGAGATCACGGTGCATGTTCAGGTGCTGAAAACGATTTCGCCGTATTAATCCATTCATCGCTCGCTGCTCAGACTAAAAACGCTCCCCGGGGAGCGTTTTTTATCGGCTGATCTTATGCGCGATGCTTTAGCTCTGAGATTCTTCACTACCCGGCACAACGTAGCGGATGTCCTGCAGATTAAAACCCAGTTCGATGTCGGTTTTGAGCCCGGCGACCTGTTTACATACCCGGGCCAGTTCGATGTGCTGGTCGAGCTTTTTGCGGTACTTCGGTGCCAGTTCTTCACTGGCGTAGGCACTTTCTATATCAGCAAACTGGGTCAGGATCTCTTTGGCGGCTTTCGGACCGACGCCCGGGACGCCCGGTACCTGGCTTGAGCTGACACCCGCCAGCCCCCAATAGTCGGCCAGTTGCTCGGGTTTGACGCCAAATTCTTTGGCGATAAACGGCGCATCCAGCCAGCGGTGCTGGAAATAATCCCGGATCTGCAGCGTCGGCGACAGTAACTGGCAATAGCCTTTGTCGGTGGAGATGATGGTGACTTTTTCCTGATGCGAAGCCACTTTAACCGCCAGCGTCGCGACCAGGTCGTCCGCTTCGTCACCGTCAGAGAGCAGCGAATCGATGCCCAGTTGCCACCAGGCTTGCTGAATCGCGTCCAGCCCTTGTGCCAGAGGCTCCGGCATTGGTTTACGGTTGGCTTTGTAGTCCGGCAGGATCTCTGCCCGCCAGCCGCGGTGTTGTAAGTGGTGATCAAACACCGCGATAATGTGGGTCGGCTGCGCTTCATTAATGATGCGCTGCAGGGTGCGGGTCGTGGTGTCGATAGTACGGGCAATGTCACTTTCATCGGGTTGTACGGAGTGGACGCGGCGGATCAGATTTAACGCATCGATGATGACAAGATGAAGAGACATAAGGGTTGATTACCTGGGTTGTCTGCCCGGCGTGGGACAAGATAAAAAATAAGGGCGATAAGGCCCTTATTGTAATGAGTTTGTTCGAGATTGCTACCCGCACGGGCGGGTAGCCAGTGCTTTAAGAGACAATGCGGTAACAAGGCTCGTAGGCACTGCCGCCGGGGAGTTTCATCCGGTTCTGAGCCACGAAATCTTTCAGCAGTTTGTCCATTTTCTTCATTAATATCGGGTCGCCGTGGATTTCAAACGGTCCATGCTGCTCGATTTCACGAATTCCCTCCGCTTTGACGTTACCGGCCACAATGCCGGAGAAAGCGCGGCGCAGATTGGCGGCCAGCACTTCCGGTGCCTGATCGAGGTGCAGATCCAGGTTGGCCATGTTGTCGTGATTGGGCTCAAACGGTAACTGGAACTCCGGCTCGATTTTCAACGACCAGTTAAAGCTGTAGGCATCTTCGTGATCTTTGCGGTGCTGGCGCACGGTCGGCATCGCATTGCGCATAATGCGCGCCGCTTCAGCCGGATCGTCGATCACGATGCGGTAGTGTTTACGCGCGTCATCACCGAGAGTTTCGGCAATAAACTCATCAATCGAACGGAAATACTCTTCACTCTCTTTCGGACCGGTCAGCACGATAGGCATCGGCTGATGAGTGTTTTCCGGATGCATCATGATGCCAAGGATATACAGCAGTTCTTCAGCTGTACCCGGGCCGCCCGGGAAGATGATGATGCCGTGCGCCAGACGTACAAAGGCTTCAAGACGTTTCTCAATGTCCGGCATGATCACCAGTTCATTGACAATCGGGTTTGGCGGCTCGGCGGCGATGATTGAAGGCTCGGTCAGGCCAAGATAGCGCTTTTCCTGGTAGCGCTGTTTGGCATGGCCAATTGCAGCACCTTTCATCGGCCCTTCCATGGCACCCGGACCACAACCGGTACAGATGTTTAATTCGCGCAGGCCGAGTTCATTACCGACTTCACGGGTGTACTGATACTCGGTCGCGTTAATTGAATGTCCGCCCCAGCACACCACCAGATTGGGAATGATACCCGGGATCAGAGTACCGGCATTACGCAGGATCCCAAACACCAGGTTGGTGATATGGGTCGAATTGGTCAGGTTGAGGCGCTGGCTGTCGGCGAGGTGCATATTGACATACACGATATCGCGCAGCACTGAAAACAGGTGTTCCTGAATCCCTTTGATGATGTGTCCATCGACGAACGCGTGCTCAGGCGGGTTGGTCAGTTCCAGTTTAATCCCGCGCTCGCGGCGCAGGACGTTGACGTCGAAATTGCTGTATTTATCCAGCAGCTCTTTCGAGTTGTCGGTGTGGCTGCCTGAGTTGAGTACCGCCAGGGTACAGTTGCGGTAGAGCTGGTACAGGTCGCCGCTCGACGCGGTTTTTTTGAGTCGTTCTACTTCAAGTTGCGACAACAGATCCATACTGCCCGCAGGGCTGACTTGGGTGATCATGCTGACCTCCTTTGCTGAGAGGTTAATGAGAGTCCACCTGGCGAGCGGGTTGGAATGCGTAGTGATTACTTTGCTCGTTACACCGGATGGGAACACTGACGGCGCATTTTATTGTGACTTTGGTTATGGGGAAAACTGAGCCGCAGTTAATAACTTAACTAATTGATATTACGCTTTCAATCTTGTTCGGATCTACAGTTTTGGGAAATATTATGCCGCAGCAGATGTGAAGGCGGTCACTAAAATCGTGTGGAGTTGTACAAAAAATGGCCGCATTGATGATGGGGAATGTGGTTGGAGAACGGCGCTGCTTTACTTCCAGGCTATCTGATTCGGGCCGTATTTCTTCGCATCGCTCATCGCTCGATAGGCGCGTTCGAGTACGATTTCCGGCGTGTCCGATTCTTTAAAACAGGTACTGGCCGCGGTCAGGGTAATGGTGATGCTTTTATCGCGGAATTTAAACGGCAGTTTAGATACATTGCGCTGAATCTGCTGAATGATTTGGTAGCTGTCATTATCACTGTGGTCAGGTAGCAGGATAACAAACTCTTCGCCGGAAAATCTTGCCACGGTCGCGGTCTCGTTGACTTCTTTGCTGATAGTGCGGGCGATAATACGCAGTGCTTTATCGCCGGCCATAAAGCCGAAACTATCATTAATCGCTTTGAATTTATCAATGTCCAGCATCACCAGACGCAGGTTGTTCTGGGTACGAATCCAACGATGGTATTCGTGTTCCAGCCGGTCATTGAATGCACTGCGGTTATAGACGTTGGTCAGGGTATCCTGCTGCATACGCTGGGCCTGATCATCAAGGCGGCGGCGATAATCCAGAGTCATTTCGTACAGCGCTTCCATCTGGCTGCGGGTGTACTGCATGCGTTCAATCAGAATCTGTTCACGCTGTTCGGCATGGGTCAGACGTTCTGATAATGAAGCCAGTTCATCCAGCATAGGCCCCAGTCTGGCTTTGGTGGCTGCCAGTTCGGTGCCTTCTTTCAGGGTGCTTTGACTGCGTCCGACCAGGGAGCTGAGTTCCACGTGCATTTCCGCGCGGTGCACCTGGTAGCTCTGGCTTTGCTCGAGGTTCTGATTGACGCTTTTGATGTTGTTACACAGGGAGGTGTTGACTTGGTCAAGAAACTTCTCGGAGCCTTTACGTTCCGCGTGGGTGCCGGCGATGACCAGTTTGAGTACGTCCATGGTCAGTTCCAGCAGCGACTGGGTGGTCACCCCGCTTAGCAGCTTGGCACGGATGTCGGTCAGCAGGTCACCATATTCGCCGTCGAAGTCGAGTTCGGTGATCAGGTTTTGCAGTTCCTCACTCAAACTTGCCAACAGCTCTTGGTCAGCTCCGCCAGCCAAATCAGCATTCAATGCTTGCGGGTTCGCGGAGATGATCTTGACGGAGCGTTCGTACAGCGCCAGCAGTCGCATCGCCTGTTCCACTTTGGAGGGGGGCTGAGCGGCGGAAAAACTGAGCAGATCACGCAGGTCACGTTTGATTTTTGCCGGCAGACCGGGAACGCGTAACAGAATTTCACCACTGCTTTTGATCTGAGCATCAAGGTGGTGACTCTGTTTATCCATGTTCAACGTTTGTTGCTTCAACATGCGCTCCAGTACGGCCAGTCGGGGTATGATTGAGCTTATATCGGTTTGTTGTTCGATGGCTTGACGCAGCTCAGAAAGGTACCCGTTTAACTGGATATTCTCGCCCTGACAAGCCTGACTTAACGATGCGACGATGCGCTTCAGGACTTTTTGTTCTCGGTTAAATTTGAACGAAGTATCCCGATGTGTCAAACGTGTTTGTTCCAATTTACTACGCAATTGGTCTAACTGATTTTGGATATCTTGTTCAAGAATGCCCATCGACAACAAACTAATAAAAAGGGGATCAGTATGATCCTATTTACTGATTTGTCGATAATAGCAAATATTTTGAATTCGTCACGAATTCAGTGCCTTAACCGCGTAGCTTTTACCCATCTTTTAAAAGTTTTTTGATGATTTCCTCATTTTTGAACGAAGAATGGACTTTGATCAGCCCTTGGTTGATGGCGTGCTTGCATGATTTACGAATATCGTTTGAGGCAAAACTGGCCGCTGGCGCGTTATCAATCGCACGCAGATAGACCCAGTGGCTGCTGTTTTCGCGAATACTCAGCTCACGCGCTACGCTGGCGGCCATCAGCAAAATATCGAGTAACTCTTTATCATTAATCGCGGTATAAGCGCGCGGCAGGAAAGGATAATCGGCAATGCCCATCCGGATGGTACGGTTGAGCGGCCGCTCCGGCTGAAACTCCTGCATCCAGTCCTGGACCTTATTGCACAGTACTTCCGGTGGTTGATCGCGGTCGCTGCACGGTTCGATGTAGAGCAGGTTGGCATCAGAGAAGTGGTACAAGCGTGCGTCTTCGCCCAGCTTGGATTTAATAAACTCGCCAAAGGCGTGCTCGAGCTCAAGTCCGGCACTGTAGCCGTGCTGCAGGTACATATTACGCAGGAAAGGCACATCAATCATGGCGAACCGTAAGCGGTCGTTGAGCGGTTCATGAATCAGCTCGCTGATATGCCACTGTTCATAGCTCTGGCTGCTTTTTTCCAGCGTTGATAACAGTTTGGAGTTGAGCATACGCAGATTGTGCAGTCGTGAGCGCGAGTGGGTATACAGGTTGGTATTGAGCTCGGCAATCTCTTCTTTCTGGCGTTGCAGCAGGTAGCCGCGGCGCAGCACAATCAGGAAAAACACTGCGCTGGCAATAAACAGGGCAAAGGCGATTTTCTGGAATTTACTGTATTCGCGCTTGGTATCCTGCAGCTCTTTTTCCTGGCCGACCAGATGCAGTGTCTGCTCGACAAACTCTTTCTGCTGGCGGAAAGCATCTTCACTGATTTGATTGAGCTTTTCCTGGCGGATCTTGGCGATTGAGTTGCTGTGTTTGACGCTGCTTAATGCGTTGGCATAGTCGCCACGTTGTTCATAACCCAGTGACAGCAGGTGATAAGCCTGCTCTTCCATCGCCAGATCGCCGACATCATGGCTGATAGACAGCGCCTGCTGAGCCTGTTCAATCACCTTGCTGCTCTGCTGTTGATGGTAAGCCAGGCCGGCTTTGAGCAATGCAGCCCGGCCTTTAAGCAGCGGAATATCGGTGTAGCTGAGCATATCTTCCGCTCGCACCAGATACTGCTCGGCGAGCGGATAGTTGAATAGTTGCAGGTAAGTGGCAGCCAGACTGAGGCGCACTTCTATCACGCTGTGCAGATTGTTGTCACCGCTCTCATGGTCGATGACGTTAAAGTAATGCACCAGAGCGAGGTTATATTTGCCTTGCAGGAAGTAGACGTCGCCCATACGTTTCAGTACCGCAGCCAGAGCCGGCGATTTGTCGTAGTTGTCGTAAAAATCAGCCGCCTGGGACAGATGAACCAGCGTTTTATCCAGCACGCGGCGTTCATAGAACAGCTGGGCCAATAAGGTGTTGGTTTTCGCCAACAGGGCACCGTCGTTATCTTCAATCGCACTCCAGTACGACATCAGTAATTCAGACAGGGCCAGATTGTAGCGCTCGTGAGTCAGGTAATGCTGGCCCACTTCAAGATGATATTCGATTTGTTGTTGCGGCGACGGCAGGCTGTCAATATACGGCTTGGCTTCGGCAAACAGACGGTCAGCCAGCTCAACATCGTTGGCGCGTGAGGCGATTTCCGCACGCAGCATGGTCATCTTGTAATTGATGCCCTTGGCGAGTTGATCGGAATTTTCCAGCGCTTCGTAGCGTTTGGCGATGTCACGCAGTTTTTCCCGCGCAGCAGAAGCATCGCCGTCATCCATCCATTGCAGACGTACCAGCAGGGTGTCGACGTCGAGCTCGAGATAGGCCAACTGATACTGCTGGGCCAGCAGACGTGCTTCCTCCAGGACCTGGAATGCCATGTGCGGAAAACCAAGCTGGTACTGCGCTTTGGCAATGATTTTCATCGCATCGATAGTACTGCCGGGTGTACGCACCCGGCTGTCGGTCTCGTCGCGGCTGATAGTGGACGGTGTTTTTTCCACTTTATCAGCCAGTTTTCGCTGGGTGAGATAGTCGGTCGCGAGTGCTTTGGCCTGCTTGGGAGAGATCTCCACCAGGCCGTTTGCTTCATTCAGTGTCGGAGACGAGTAAATGGTTGCCTGAGACCAGGTTGCAAAACAGAGCAGGGTTAGCCCCAGCCAGTGCTGCCAGCGAAAACGAGTCATGCTGTCCGAAATCCTTTTATTGACGAGCCATACGTTGGTTGTGCGCAGGTGCGGCCTGTTGCGTGGAACGGAATGGGTTGATATCCAGTCCGCCACGGCGGGTATAACGCGCCTGTACCGTCAGTGACTCCGGCTGACAGTAACGGGTGATGTCGGTGAAAATACGCTCGACACACTGCTCGTGAAACTCGTTGTGTTCACGGAATGAGACGATGTAACGCAGCAGAGCTTCGCGGTCGATTTTTGGCCCGCGGTAAGCGATTTCGACGCTGCCCCAGTCCGGCTGGTTGGTGATCAGGCAGTTGGACTTGAGCAGGTGGCTGTGCAGGGTCTCCTCAACAATCTCATCGCTGCTGGCACCATTGAGCAGGCTAGCGTCAAAATCGTAGCGGGTGATCGCGATGTCCTGCTCGTCGATACATTCGCCCTGCATGGTGACAATTGGCTGCGCGGTGTAGGCGCTGAGCGGTTTGACATCTACCGTGACGCTTTCGCCGGCACAGGCGGAGAGATCTTTGACTAGACACTGCTGCACACTATGCCAGTCGGCGAAACGGGTCTGGTTGAAACTGTTCAGGTAAAGCTTGAATGACTTGGACTCGATCAGATTGGCGCTGGTGGCCGGAATGGCAACTTCGCCGATCGCGACCTGAGGCAGGCCGTTGTCATTCAGCCACGAGAGTTCATACAAGGTCCAGATGTCACAGCCCTGAAACGGCAGCGTATCGCCGAGGTTAAGGTCGTCTCGGTTCAGGCTACGCGGCACTGGTTGCAAAAGAGACGGGTCGTACTGATTGGCGTATTCGGTGGTTTTACCCAGGGTTAAACCCGCCAGTTCTTTTGCGTCAGAATATTTGCTCATACTTTACAGTCAATTCGATTAGAATAACCGGAATTCTACGCAATACCGCCGCGTGTGTCATCTGGCAGGCGCGACTAACTCAACAATGGAGAACTTCATGGCACATTCCGTGGCCCGGGCTTTATTCTCATTCAGTCAACGCTATCTTGATGCAGTGCAGCATAAGCATCAGAGTCTGCCCTACAACGAGGAGCTGCTTGGTCTGGCTTCTCAGTGTGTGGTGCGCACTCTGGCCGATGGCGTCGAGTGGCAACCGGTCGAGCGTGAGACGCCGGTGGATCTGGCGAATGTCGAGCGTGGTATGGAACTGACCTTACATGAAGATATTGGCCATTTTTACGGTTCTCAGTTTGCCGCTGATATGCCGGCAACCTGGCGCGGTGAAGCGCTGACTCTGCTTCAGGTGTGGAGCGATGAAGATTTCGCCCGTCTGCAGGAGAATATCCTGGGGCATCTGGTGATGCAGCGTCGTCTGAAACAAAAACCAACTGTGTTTATCGCGACCACAGAGGACGAGATGGACGTGATCTCTATCTGTAATCTGACCGGCCAGGTGATTCGGGAAACGCTGGGCACGGATAAACGCCAGGTATTGAGCTGTGATGTGGCCGAGTTTTTAACCCAGTTAGAGCCGGCGGTATAAGTTATGTTTGTGGTTGAACTTCAGTTTGAATGCTTTGATAACACCACCATCAGTGCCGTGGATAAGGCCGTGAATGGTCTGATGGACGCGCTGCGCTACAACGGTCAGGTGCTGGGGCGTGAATTTCCTATAGTGCTGGGAGACGGCGAATTTTTTGTCCGCGCCGTGTGTCCGGAGCAGGAGAGTCTGCACCCGAAAAATCATTCTGATTTTGTTAAGGTGTGTATTGGTCGTCTGGCTCAAGCCAGCCTGCTGGCTCCGAAAGTGCGCCTGCTGGGGCGGGACATCAATTCAGAGCAGGCAGCCGAAGAGGAAACGCCGGGCTGGCAGGTGCTGTATACCACTTATGTGCATACCTGTTCACCGCTGCGCAGCGGCGAGAGTCTGCTGCCGATCCCGCTTTATCGCAATGAACCAACCCTGAACGGTGACCACAAAGCGGTGATCAAATGGCAGACCGAGTGGCAGGCGTGTGATGAAATCCAGATGGCGGGCGGCTGCAAGGCGGAGTTCGCTGCGCTGCATGAAATCTGCGACGCCGACAGCGATCTGTTCCGCCGTGGCTGGGATCTGCGCGGCCGGATTGAGTACCTGACCAAGGTGCCGACTTACTATTACCAGTACCGGGTCGGCGGCAGCAGTCTGGCTGACGAAAAGGCCAGGCCGTGCCCGAAATGCGGCGGGGAATGGCTGCTTGCAGAGCCGCTGCATGATATTTTTCACTTCAAATGCGACAGCTGCCGGATTGTCTCCAATATCTCCTGGGATCACCTGAAATAGCCAGGGGCAGGCTATCTGACGGCAGCAGCAGAGATTGCACGCAATAAAAAAGGTGGCCCGAAGCCAACCTTTTTTGTCTTTGCTACTGCATTTTCGCTATTTGCTACGCCAGTGCCAGGCAGGCATTACCAGCCTTTGACTGAGCCACCGTTGAAGATTTCAGAAGCCGCTTTGTTTACTTCGTCAGTCTGGTAAGCTTTCAGGAAGTTCTGTACGTTTTCAGCATTGACGTTGTCTTGACGAGCAACCAGCAGGTTGACGTATGGAGACTCTTTGTCTTCGACGAACACGCCATCTTTTTCTGGTGTCAGGCCGATTGAGCTTGCGAATGTGCTGTTAATGATCGCCAGTTCAACGTCGTCCAGTGAACGTGGCAGCTGAGGGGCTTCCAGTTCAACAATACGGAAGTTTTTCGGGTTTTCTGCGATGTCACGTACTGTCGCTTCCAGACCCGCGCCTTCACGCAGTTTGATCAGACCTTGCTGCTCAAGCAGGATCAGAGAGCGGCCCAGGTTAGTTGGATCGTTTGGTACTGCGATACGTGCGCCGTCCTGCAGCTGGTCAACAGAGGTGATTTGCTTTGAGTAGGCTGCGATTGGGTATACAAAAGTGTTGCCTACGATTGCCAGTTTGTAACCACGGTCAGCAATTTGCTTGTCCAGGTATGGTTTGTGCTGGAATGCGTTCGCGTCGATAGAACCGTCATCCAGAGCCGCGTTTGGTGTAACGTAGTCAGTGAACGTAACCAGTTCTACATCCAGGTCGTATTTCTGTTTGGCAACTTTAGCAGCCACTTCAGCAACCTGAGCTTCAGCACCGGCGATTACACCGATTTTTACTTTGCTGTTGTCCACGGCTTTATCACCACAACCAGCCAGAACCAGCGCTGATGCAGCGGCTGCGATAGCCAGTAAACCTTTAAGGTTAAATTTCATAATATTCTCCTTGTTATAAACTTTTTAACGTATCTGTGTTGGTTAACGTAACTATGTTGTGTTTACGAAAAGAACGGTTTATCTGTGATCGACGCGGCGCACCAGGTTGTCACCGACCGACTGAATAATTTGTACCAGCACAATCAGCATTACTACTGTTACTGTCATCACTGAGATGTCGTAACGGTGGAAGCCGTAACGGATTGCCACGTCACCCAGACCACCGCCACCGACAGTGCCGGCCATTGCTGAGTAGCTGACCAGAGTCACCAGCGTGATGGTGATTGAGTTAATGATGGTTGGCATGGCTTCCGGCAGCAGCACTTTGCTGATGATCTGCATCGGGGTTGCCCCCATTGACTGAGCCGCTTCAACCAGACCGCTTGGTACTTCCAGCAGCGCGCCTTCAATCAGACGCGCGACAAACGGGATAGCACCGATAGTCAGCGGAACGATGGCGGCTGTGGTACCGATAAAGGTGCCGACAATCATTTTGGTCACAGGAATGATAGCGACCATCAGTACCAAGAAAGGTACCGAACGACCGATATTAACAATAGCACCCAATACCTTGTTCAGGCGTGGGTTTTCCAGTAATCCGCCTTTCTTGCTGGTGTGCAGAATCACACCCAGAGGAATACCAAAAACAAAGCCAACGATACCTGCTACGGCGACCATGTAGACGGTTTCCCAGGTTGCAGTTAGGAGAAGATCACCGTTGAGTGACAACCAGCTGCTTACAACATCAAAGGACATAACCAAGAACCTCTACTTTTACTTTGTGATCGCGAAGGTATTGCATTGCTGCAACGCTGTCGGCTTCGGTGCCGAAAATTTCAGCTACCATCATGCCGAATTTAACGCCGCCGGCATAATCGATGTCTGAACTCAGAATGCTGACATCAATATTATATTTACGTGCGATTTGTGACATCAGTGGTGCATCGACAGTCGCACCGGTGAACTCAAGGCGAACCAGTGGGCTGCTGCCTGCCACGCGCTGCTCATTCAGGCGTGCCTGGTAATCGTCCGGGATCGACAGATCCAGCGTTGAGCGGATAAATTTATTCGCCAGTTCAGTTTTGGCGTGGGCGAAAATGTCACCTACACTGCCTTTCTCAACCAGTTCACCGCCACCGATGATCGCCACTTCGTGACAGATGCTTTTTACCACGTCCATTTCGTGCGTGATCAGCAGCATGGTGATGTTCAGTTTGCGGTTAATCTCTTTCAGCAGCTCCAGAATCGACTGGGTGGTTGCCGGATCCAGGGCACTGGTTGCTTCGTCACACAGCAGCACTTTGGGATCACAAGCCAGAGCACGGGCAATCGCCACACGTTGCTTCTGACCACCACTCAGGTTAGCCGGGTAGGTATCACGTTTATCTGCCAGACCAACCAGTTTCAGCAGTTCAGTGACTTTACGTTCGATGTACTGTTCATCTTTGCCTGCCAGTTCAAGTGGCAGGGAGATGTTGCCAAACACAGTGCGCGATGACAGCAGATTGAAGTGCTGAAAAATCATGCCGATATTACGGCGGGTTTCCGACAGTTGTTTTGAATTCAGTTTAGTCAGATCGACACCGTCGACAATCACGCTGCCGTCGGTTGGAGTTTCCAACATGTTGACACAACGGATCAGAGTACTTTTCCCTGCACCTGAAGAACCGATAACACCGAAGATTGTGCCTTGTGCGATTTTAAGATTGATGTCCTTCAAGGCGTGAATTTCCTTATCACCTTGGTAGAACACTTTATTTACGTGACTAATTTCAATCATGTTTAAACCTGTGCAGGGATACTGAACCGGACGACGCTCATAATCCTGAGCCCTTCCGTGATTAACAGTATAAAATTTTGAACTCTCTCTCACTGGGGAGACGATGCTATGGTTTATCGACAATCAAGTCAATCGATATTTTGACGTCTAGACGTCTAAATGGGCCAATTTTAACTCCGAAAAAGTGATCGATGTAATACGGGAAAGTGATTAAATAGCAGGGAAAGAAATAAGGCGCATATGATGGCTCAGCGCGCTGTCGGGGAGCCCGCTGAGAACCGGTGCAATCAAACTCGCATCTTGAGGTGACTCGGGTATAATCAAAACCAGTTATCTACCTTATTTGAGAGCAATATTTTGGCAAAACCTGCTGTGTTTTTAGATCGTGACGGCGTGATTAACGTTGACCATGGCTACGTGCATGATGAGCACGATTTTGAATTTATCGACGGTGTGTTCGAAGCAACGAAAAAGCTAAAAGCCATGGGCTACATGCTGGTGCTGGTGACGAACCAGTCGGGGATTGCCCGCGGCAAGTTCAGTGAAGATCGTTTTCTGTCGCTGACACAGTGGATGGACTGGAACTTCGTTGACAACGGCGTCGAGTTTGATGGTATCTATTATTGCCCGCACCATGCTGAACATGGCGTAGGTAAATATAAAGAAGACTGCGACTGTCGTAAGCCAAAACCGGGGATGTTCATCTCGGCGCGTGATTTTCTTAAAATCGATATGGCGAACTCGGTCATGGTAGGGGATAAAGCAGAAGACCTGATGGCCGCCGCCGCCGCTGGCGTGGGGACTAAGATTCTGGTGCGCACCGGCAAACCGGTCACCGAGCAAGGCGAAGCGCTGGCGGATGCTGTACTGGATAGCATCAGCAGCGTGCCTGAGTATCTGCAGTCACGCGGCTGATAAGCCGGTTTACTGCATTGGACCTGCTATGAGTAAAAAGCTCACCATTCTGGATATTGCCAAACTGTCTGGGGTTGGTAAATCGACGGTGTCCCGGGTTCTGACTCGGGATCCGAAAGTGAAACCGGAAACCCGTGCCAGAGTAGAGCAGGTGATTGCCGAACACGGTTATGTGCCATCCAAGTCCGCCCAGTCGATGCGTGGCGGACGGCAGAAAGTGGTGGGTGTGATTATTTCCCGCCTCGACTCGCCTTCAGAAAACCGCTCAGTCAGCAGTATGCTGCCGATACTCTATCAATATGGCTACGATGTCGTGATCATGGAAAGCCAGTTCGACCGTGCTAAAACAAGTGAACATCTCGAGGTGCTGGCCAGGCGTAACGTTGACGGGGTGATCGTGTTTGGTTTTACCGGGCTGGATATGGTCAGTCTGGCGCCATGGCATAATCGCGCCGTCGTGATTGCGATGGACAGCGCCAGCGTCTCTTCGATTAATTATGATAATTGCGGCGTGATTCGCGCGGCGCTGACTCATCTTGAGCAGCAGCAGTTCAGCCGGATTGCTTATATCGGGGTCGACCCGGGAGATAAGACCACCGGAGCGCTGCGACTTAATACCTATCTTGAATGGTGTGCCGAGCACGGCTATGCGGCCAATTATCAGACTGGGCAACTGAATCATCACAGTGCTTATCAGTTGGTCGACAAAGTGCTGACCGCCGAGACCCAAGCGATTGTTTGTGCCAGCGACAGTATTGCCATGGGGGTCATTAAACGCCTGCAGGAGTGTCAGCGTGAAGACGTGGCAGTGACCGGAGTGGGTGGCAATGAACTGCTGTCGTTTTTGTTTCCTAAGGTGTACAGCGTTGATCCCGGGTATCGCGAAGCCGGAGAGCAGGCAGCCCGATTGCTGATTCAGCACTTACGGGGTGAAATCAGCCAATGTGTTCATCTGACCCAGGCACCAGCGACGACGATATTTAACCCTTCCAGCCATTAACCCTTATTAGCGATTCACCCTGCCGCCTGTTGTGCGGGTGGCATTCTGAGGTTCATTTTTCCTTCTGCGGCCGGCTCCCGATCCGACCAAGATCGCTTTTTTATCCATCGCTCTTACCCCGGATGTGATCTTTTTTAATTAATGGGAACAGTCCCATTCTGCTTTATTTCTGCTTATGTCACTATTCTTTACATCGCAATGGGAATGTTCCCATATGCAATTGAACTATTATAAAAAACCTAATTACGATAAAAGAACTTAACCAATAAGGTGGACGAGGATATGAGTAAGATAGCGACACAAGACGTTGCGCGTCTTATCGAGCTGGTCGGTGGCAAAGAGAATATTGCCAGCGTAACGCACTGCCTGACCCGGCTGCGTTTTGTGCTCAATGAACCAGCTAAAGCAGACAGTAAGCAGTTGGAAGCGCTGAGCATGGTCAAAGGTTGCTTTACCAATGCCGGTCAGTTTCAGGTCGTGATTGGCACTGAGGTTGATCAGGTGTATAAGCTGCTGCTGCAACAGAGTGGCCAGACTGAAGCTTCCAAAGATGAGGCCAAGCAGGCGGCACGCCAGAACATGAACATGCTGGAGCGGGGAATTTCCCATCTGGCCGAGATTTTTGTGCCCCTGCTGCCGGCTATCATTACTGGCGGTCTGATTCTGGGCTTTCGTAATGTCATCGGCGACATCCGTATGTTTGATGGCAAAACCCTGGTTGAAATCAGTCAGTTCTGGGCCAGCGTCCATTCCTTCCTGTGGCTGATTGGTGAGGCCATCTTTTTCTTCCTGCCGGTCGGGGTTTGTTGGTCGACAGTGAAAAAACTCGGCGGTACACCGATTCTGGGCATCACGCTCGGGATAACCCTGGTGTCACCGCAACTGATGAACGCCTATCTGATTGGTAAGCAGGTGCCGGAAGCGTGGGATTTTGGCTGGTTTGTGATTGATAAGGTCGGTTATCAGGCGCAGGTGATTCCGGCCATTCTGGCCGGTGTGGTGCTGGCTTTGATTGAAACCAACCTCAAACGCATTGTCCCGGCTTACCTCTATTTAGTGGTGGTACCGTTTATTTCTATCCTCCTGTCGGTGCTGCTGGCTCACGCCATCATTGGCCCGTTTGGGCGCATGCTCGGTGACGGGGTTGGTATCGCAGCTAAAGCAGCCATGACCGGTGACTTTGCCGTCATCGGTTCGATGCTGTTTGGCTTTTTGTATGCGCCACTGGTGATCACTGGTATTCACCACACCACCAACGCAGTTGATCTGCAGCTCATGCAGGATCTCGGCGGCACGCCTATCTGGCCTTTGATTGCCCTGTCGAATATTGCCCAGGCCTCGGCGGTGGTCGGCATCATATTGATCAGCAAAAAAGAGGGCGAGCGGGATATTTCTGTACCGGCGGCGATCTCTGCTTATTTGGGCGTTACTGAGCCTGCCATGTACGGCATCAACCTCAAATATAAGTTTCCGATGTTGTGCGCCATGATCGGCAGCGCACTAGCCGCTGCAGTGTGCGGCAGCTTTGGGGTGATGGCAAACGGTATAGGGGTTGGTGGTCTGCCAGGTATTTTGTCGATTCAGCCGCAGTACTGGATGGTGTTTTTACTGGCGATGTTAATTGCGGTCGCGGTGCCGGTGGCGCTGACTCTACTGATGTATAAGCGCGCTAAAGCCAAGGGCGAGCTGACGGTGGCGCAGGCATAAGTGACTCAGGCATCAGTGACTCAGGCATCAGTGACTCAGGTTGAGTGGTCACTATCGTTCAGCCTGATAGCGGATTTTTTATTTTTCAGGTAAGTGAGTTAAGAGTATGACAAGCAATAAGGGCGATGCTGAGTGGTGGAAAACCGCCACGATTTATCAAATCTATCCGAAAAGCTTTTGTGACAGCGGCGCTAAGGGAACCGGCGATCTGCGCGGTATTATCAGTAAGCTCGACTATCTGCAGTTGCTGGGCATTGATGCCATCTGGCTGACGCCGGTCTATCAGTCGCCCATGGTCGATAATGGTTACGATATTTCCGACTATTACGCCATCAATCCGCAGTTCGGCACGATGCAGGATTTTGACCAGTTGCTGGCGCAGGCACACCAGCGCGGTATTCGTATCATCATGGATATTGTGGTGAATCACACCTCGACCGAGCATGCCTGGTTTCAAGCGGCATTGGGTGACAAATCCAGCCCGTATCGTGACTACTATATCTGGAAGGCGCCTAAAGACGGGCGCGAACCGAACAACTGGCAGTCGAAATTCGTTGGCAGTGCCTGGGCGCTGGATGAAGCGACCAAGGAATACTATCTGCACCTGTTTGCAACCGAACAGGCTGATCTCAACTGGGAGAATCCAGCGGTGCGTGAGGAAGTCAAAGCGGTGATCGGTTTCTGGGCGCAAAAAGGGGTCGATGGTTTCCGGCTTGATGTGATTAACCTTATCTCCAAACAGCAGGACTTTGTTGATGATGAGCGCGGTGACGGACGGCGGTTCTATACCGATGGCCCTAAAGTACATCAGTACCTGCAGGAGATCAGCCGTGATGTGTTCCAGCGTTATGGCAGCGTGACGGTGGGTGAGATGTCATCAACCACTTTAGAGCATTGCCAGCAATATTCAGCACTTGATGGACGCGAGTTATCCATGGTGTTCAATTTCCATCATCTTAAAGTCGATTATCCGGATGGCAATAAATGGGCCTGTGCACCGTTTGACTTTGTGCAGCTCAAACAGATTTTTAATCACTGGCAGAGCGGGCTTAACGGACAAGGCTGGGGCGCGCTATTCTGGTGTAATCATGATCAGCCACGGGTGGTCAGCCGCTTTGGTGATAATGGTCAGTACCGGGTTGAAGCCGCCAAAATGCTGGCCGCATCGATTCATATGATGCAGGGCACGCCTTATATTTATCAGGGTGAAGAGATTGGCATGACTAATCCGGGGTATACCCGCCTGGAGCAGTACCGCGATGTGGAAAGTATCAATATGTATGATCTGATGGTACGCCACGGAGAGACTTCCCATCAGGAGATGATGGCGATTCTGGCGCAGAAATCACGGGATAACTCGCGCACGCCGATGCAGTGGCGCGATGCTCTTCATGCAGGGTTCAGTCAGGGGCAGCCGTGGCTGGATGTGGCGATCAACTATCCCTCCATTAATGCAGAGCAGGCGCTGGCTGATCCGGATTCGGTGTTTTACTTTTATCAGCGTCTGATTGAACTGCGTAAGCAAGTGCCGGTGATTACCACGGGCGATTACCAGGACTTACTACCGGATCATCCGGCTATTTTTGCCTATCAGCGCCGCTCATCGACGCAAACCCTGATTTGCCTTAACAACTATTATGCCGATGCGGTACAGTGCGAACTGGCCGAGACGCTGAATTTAGAGCGGGCGCGCTATCTGCTGGGCAATTATGCGCAGCTGGAGGAACAAGCTGTCACTCAGCAGCAGACTCTGCGCGCGTATGAAACCCGGGTGATTTTGCTTGAGTAGCGGACGTCTCTGAGTAAGTAAAATAAAAGGCATCCTGTCGCTGGATGCCTGATTCGCCACGATGTGGTTGAAAAGAAGCGGTGGCTGAAAACAAAAAAGCCAGCTCAATGAGCTGGCTTTCTGTATATGGTGGAGGGGGACGGATTCGAACCATCGAAGGCGGAGCCGGCAGATTTACAGTCTGCTCCCTTTGGCCACTCGGGAACCCCTCCAGGGGTGGTCTTATTCTTCACAGAA